>JBDTKM010000250.1:0-13193 GCA_039935315.1 Rhodanobacter sp.
ATAGGGTGCACGAACACACGTGCGGCGATCGTTTGCCAAAACCGAGCGTGGCTCAGCACGACCGGCTGAAAGTTGTCAGATTGGCCCACCTACAACTGCGCCCGCAGCAGCCTCGCCAGGTGATTGATCACGCGAGTCCACGGCGCCCAACTCTCGACCTCGCCCAGCGTGACCTGGCGCGCGTTGGCCAGATCGTTCTCGAACGAGCGATTCAAGGTCTGCGTCAGCGAGCGGTCGTACACGACCAGCGCTTCCTCGTAGTTCAGGCCAAACGAACGCGTATCGAAATTGGGCGAGCCGATCAGTGCGTACGCGCCATCCACGGTGACCGTCTTGGTGTGGATCATGCTCGGTTGATATTCGTGGATGACGACGCCCGCTTGCAGCAGTTGTCGGTAATACGTCTTGCTGGCACGCGACACCAGCTGCGTGTCGATATGCGGCCCGGGCACCAGCAAGCTGACTTTGACGCCACGTTGTGCCGCGCTGGCCAACCCGAGGTGCAAGCGCGGATCAGGCACGTAATACGGCGTGGTGATGCGAATCTCCTCGCAGGCAGCGTGCGAGAACAACCAGTAGGTGAAACCGATGGTGGAGATGCGCACGCTCGGCGCCGCGTCAACGGCGACGATGCGGGCGTCGCCCTCGTGGCGCAGATCCGGAAACAGCGATGCACCCGCCAGCACCTCGCCCGTGGCCTGGCGCCAGTTCACCGCAAACGAGCCTTGCAGGTAATGCACGACCGGCCCGCGGATGCGGAAATGGTCGTCGCGCCAATGCCCCGGGTCCTGCGCATGACCGGTCCACACTTCGGCGATGCCCACACCGCCGGTAAAGCCGACGCGCCCGTCCACCACCATCACCTTGCGGTGCGTACGATTGTTGAAGCGACCGAGGTTGTACCAGCGCAACGGCCGGTACCAGGCGAACTTGCAGCCCGCCACCTTGAGATCGTCGACCATGCCGCCCGCCATCTTGGCGCCACCCACCGCATCGACCAGCAGACGCACCCGGACACCGCGCCTGGCGGCCGCGCAGAGTTCTTCACCAAACTGGTGCGCGATGGCGCCTTGCCAGTAGATATAGGTCAGCAGATGCACGGAATCCGTCGCCTGGCGTATCGCCTCCAGCATGGCCGGGAAAATCTCGTCGCCGTTGAGCAACGCGTCGATCGCGTTGCCATCCACCAGGGGCGCATTGAGGTTCGCCGACAACGCCCGCGCGGATTCGTCCGCGTCCAGAGATCCGTTGGCGGAAAGACAGTGCGGCGCTATCTGGGACTGATCCGGCACCAGCCAGTTGTAAAGCAGGCTGGCCAGGGCGAGGACGCCAATGGCACTGAGTACGTACAGATAGAGCACGGCAATCGTCCCTCCGGATCGGGTCATCACGAGCGCGCCTCCTCGTCTTCGCGACGTGCTGCGGCAAGCCGCCTCAAACCTCGTGGGAGCGTGGGCTGCACGATACGCGGCGAAAGATGGCCGTCGCGTGATCGTCGCCAGGCGCGTAGCCTGAGATGTGAAACAGCCACTCAGGTGCATCACCCCATGCTTGTGTACGACGCAAAGAGCCCCGCACCACGTTGCCTGCGCATGTTCTTGCTGGAAAAGCAGCTGACTCTGCCTGCGCAGTCCGTGGATGTATTTGCCGGTGAAAACCGGCAACCGGCCTTCCTCGCGATCAACCCCGCCGGACAGACCCCGGCCTTGCGCTGCGACGATGGCAGCACGCTGGGCGAGGCCGTCGCCATCGCTGAATATCTGGAAGAGCTGCACCCATTGCCGGCGCTGATCGGCAGCAACCCCGCCGAGCGGGCGCAGACGCGCCAATGGTGGCGCCGGGTCGAGCTCAACATCACCGAATTCATCCACAACGCCTACCACTACGGCGAAGGCCTGCCGCGATTCGAATCACGCATCCCGGTGGCACCCCACGCGGCCGACGACCTGAAGCGAGTGGCGCAGGATCGGCTGGCGTGGCTCGACACGATGTTCGGGGCGGGTCCGTATCTGTGCGGAGAACGCTTCACCGTGGCGGACATCTGGCTCTACGTGTGGCTGGACTTCGCGCAATCGGTGAACCAGCCGTTCCATCACACGCTGGCGCAGATCGGCCCGTGGTTTGCGCGCGTGGCCGCACGCGCCAGCGCCACCGACAGCCGGCGATTGATCAACGCGGACGGTCCCCATGCAACGGGTTGACTGAGCGATGTGCTACTCGGCGCAGATCAAGGCGGACTATCACCAATTCCAGCGCGACTGGGGTGCTGTCATCAGCCTCAAGCGCTTCACGGAACTGTTCTGGCAAAAGCGCGGCGATGGCCAATGGGTGAAGATTCCCAAAGCCATGCGCGAGGCCTTCCGTCATCCGCGCGGGGAAAACGAGTTCGAGCTGGCCAGGCTGGTGGCCGAGGCTGACCGCGAGCAGGCGCGCCGATACGAGGAAGACCTCCGCGCCCAGTCCGAGCGCCTGGCCCAGGCCGAAGCCATCCTCGCCAGCCCGAAGCCGACCCGCAAGGCCGCGCACGAGCAACGCATCGCGGGCAACAAGATCACCGCCGCGCAACGCAATCTGGACGACCTGCGGCGCAGTGAGCCGATGGACCAGGACTCGCGGATCTTCCCCGGCCAGTACGCGCCCGTGATGATCGAGATGGACGGCCAGCGGCTGGTGCTGCCGATGCGCTACCAATGCCGTCTGCCCGGCTGGAACGAGAACACCGAACGACAGTATCCCGGCACCTACAACGCCCGCCGGGACAAGCTTGAAACCTCCTGGGGCCAACTTCTCGGCCATCGTCACGGCATCATGATCGTCAGCCGGTTCTACGAAAACGTGGCGCGCCACAAGATGGAAGGCCGCGCACTGGCGCCGGGTGAGAAGCCGGAAAACGTGGTGCTGGAATTCGACCCGCAACCGCCGCAGGAAATGCTGGTCGCCTGCCTGTGGAATCTTTCACCGGGTGGCGACAACGGCGTCGACCTGTTCAGCTTCGCCGCGATCACCGACGAGCCACCAGCGGAAGTGCGAGCGACCGGTCATGACCGCTGCGTCGTGCCGATCAAACCGGAAAACGTCGACGCCTGGTTGCATCCTGATCCGGCAGATTTGGCTGCGCTCTACGCGATCCTGGACGACCGCGTACGACCGTATTACAAGCACCGCATGGCGGCCTGACTGGAGTCAAAGCTCGGCCCGCAAGAACAAGAGGAAGATTCTTCGGGCAGCGTTGCCGGCGCGACTCTTCAAGTGTTAACGAAGACTATTCACCCGCGGCCAGGCTCACTGTCACTTCACCGCGCGCGGTCCACGCTGACCCACTCCCCGTTCCGGAGTTGGTCATGGCCAGCAAGAAAAACCCCGCCTCCCGCTCGCGCGCCAAGGCGCCCGCATCCGCCGTCGGTGAAACGCGTGGCAACGCCGATGAATTGCATCAGCTTGCCGGTGGCAAGCATCCGCCGCTGACCACCAATCAGGGCTTGCCAGTCAGTGACGATCAGAACTCACTGCGGCCATCGCCGCGCGGACCCTCGCTGCTGGAAGATTTCATCCTGCGCGAAAAGATCACCCACTTCGATCACGAGCGCATCCCTGAACGCATCGTGCACGCGCGCGGCTCGGCGGCACACGGCCACTTCGAGCTGACCCGTTCGCTGAAGAAATACACCACCGCGAAAATCCTCACCGAGGTCGGCAAGAAGACGCCACTGTTCACCCGCTTCTCCACCGTGGCGGGCGGCTCCGGCTCGATCGACACCCCCCGCGATGCACGCGGCATCGCGGTGAAGATGTATACCAGCGAAGGCAACTGGGATCTGGTCGGCATCGATTTTCCGGTGTTCTTCATTCAAGACGCGATGAAGTTTCCGGACCTGGTGCATGCGTTGAAGATGGAGCCTGACCGCGGCTACCCGCAGGCAGCCAGCGCGCACGACACGTTCTGGGATTTCATCTCGCTGACCCCCGAAAGCCTGCACGCCATCACGTGGCTGATGTCCGACCGCGGCATCCCGCGCTCATTGCGCATGATGGAAGGCTTCATGATCCACAGCTTCCGCCTGCTCGCTGCGAACGGCAGCAGCACGTTTGTGAAGTTCCATTGGCGGCCGAAGCTCGGCCTGCAATCCACGGTGTGGGACGAGACGGTCAAGATCACCGGCGCCGACCCGGATTTCCATCGACGCGATCTGTTCGAGTCGATCCAGCGCGGCGCGTTTCCCGAATGGGAGCTGGCCGTGCAGCTGTTCAGCCAGGAGGACGCGGACAACTTCCCGTTCGATCACCTGGATCCGACCAAACTGATTCCCGAAGAATTGGTGCCGCTCACGGTGATCGGCCGCATGGTGCTGGATCGCTGGCCTGACAACTTCTTCGCCGAAACCGAGCAGGTGGCGTTCTGCCCGTCGCATCTGGTGCCGGGCATTGATTTCTCCAACGATCCGCTGCTGCAGGGCCGGCTGTTCTCCTACCTCGACACCCAGCTATCGCGGCTGGGCACGCCCAACTTCCACCAGCTGCCGATCAACGCGCCCAAGTGCCCGTTCGCCAACCTGCAACGCGATGCGCACTTGCAGATGCAGTCACCGCCCGGCCGCGTGAGCTACGAACCCAACTCGCTGTCGCCGGACAGCCCACGTGAAACGCCGCAGGGTTTCGTGCATGCGGCAGAGCCTGCGGAAGCGGGCAGCAAGGGGCGCATCCGCGCCGCGTCGTTCGCCGATCATTACAGCCAGGCACGCCGCTTCTACCGCTCGCAGACCAAACCCGAGCAGGCGCATATCGCCGGTGCCTTCGTGTTCGAACTATCCAAGGTGGAAACCGTGCACGTGCGCCAGGCGATGGTCGCGCACCTGCGCCATGTCGACGAGGATCTGGCCGCCCGCGTCGCGGACGGTCTGGCGTTGTCGCCGCTGCCCGCCGCTGCGCCAACTCGAGTCCCGCCCGTCGATCTGGCGCTGTCCCCGGCGCTGCAAACCATCGGCAAGATGAAGGACACCCTGAAGGGCCGGCTGGTCGGCATCCTGATCCACGATGGTTCCGATGCA
Organism: Rhodanobacter sp.; assembly: GCA_039935315.1. Taxonomy (GTDB): domain Bacteria; phylum Pseudomonadota; class Gammaproteobacteria; order Xanthomonadales; family Rhodanobacteraceae; genus Rhodanobacter. Next base: position 5,046 of record JBDTKM010000250.1, read on the forward strand.
GCCACGATCAAGGCCTTGCGCAAGGCGGCCGAGGCAGCCGGTGCTGCGGTCAAGATCGTCGCACCCAAGGTCGGTGGTGCCAAGCTGTCGGACGGCAAGAAGATGGCCGCCGATGGTCAGCTCGCCGGCACGCCGTCGGTATTCTTCGATGCGGTGGCGATCGTGCTGAGCGAGGATGCGGCGAAACAATTGACGGCAGATTCAGCGGCACGCGACTTCGTCAGCGATGCGTTCGTCCATCTCAAGGCGATCGCCGCCGACGCCGGTGCGCAGGCCCTGCTGAAAGCCGGCGGCGTGAAAAAAGATGCGGGCGTCGTGGCAGCGCACGACACCAGGGCGTTCATTACTGCCGCCAAAACGCGGCAGTGGGCACGTGAGCCGAAGGTGCGCATGCTGCCGTAAGCGGGCGCTGCAGGCAGAGCCGCAGCAAGGATCCGGCGCTTGGGATAACCGAAAAGGCCCCAAGCCGCTGGGTTCCTGCTTGAGCAGATCCACGGCGGTTGAAAAGCGGCGCGCAGAAATGACCGTCCGGGCGGTGTCGCGCTTGCGCAAGTTGCACGCCCCGCCACCGCCGCCCGAGCGCTACGGCCAGGGTGTGGCCTCGGCGAGGTAAGCGCGCAAGCCGGCTTCGTCAAGATCCGCCAGCAGCTGCTCCGCTTGAGCGACATTGGTGACCTGCGCATCCAGCGCCCGGTGCAGCACCTCGCTGCCGTCGACCCGCCCGAAAATCAATTCGACGCTGCCGTAGGACCCATCCATCAAGGCGGCCTGCCAGTGGCCGCCTTGCGTGTCGTCAAACGTGCGCATGAGCGAAAACCCCAGAAAATAATTCCATTTTACAACGCGTACGTGCATGCGGAAATGCGCTCGCGACGCGCGGATCATCCGCATGATGAAGCGCGTGATGAGCCCCAGGTGTGCCCTCGCGGACTTGCTTTGCCGCCAGCTGCTGCGCTGACGAAGCCTTCCCGCGCGCGGTCAGCCGCGAGACCAAACAGCTACTTAACCCGCGCGTGGTGGCAACGGCCGCGACCGACGCCCGTTGCCGATTGACCCAGATCACCACGGATCCTCAACGACCGGTCCATGCTTTGTCAAAGCAAATCATTCGTATTGACGACGCCGTCGATTACCGCGCGCATGCACGTCGAATTTATGCTTCCTCGTCAATACCTCCATCAACCAGGGAGAGCTACTGACCATGACTGAAGTCCAGCAACTGGCGGCGTTTGTCCACGCCGCCCGATACGCGCAGCTGAGCGCGCCGGCCGTCGAGCAAATCAAGATCCGCATCCTCGACACGCTCGGCGTGGCGATGGGCGCGCTCGATGCACCCTCGATGCAAGCCATCCGCAAACTCACCGAGTCGCTCGGCGGCAACGGTGCTTCCACCCTGATCGGTGGAGGCCGTTCCGCACCCGACCGTGCCGCGTTCTACAACATCGGTCTCAGCCGTTACCTCGACTTCATGGACAGCTATTTCGCCCCGGGTGAAACCTGCCATCCGTCGGACAACATCGGCGCGGTACTGGCGGCCGCCGAAACCGTCAACGCCAGCGGCAAGGACTTCCTCACCGCGGTGGCTGTCGCCTATCAAGTGCAGACACGGCTGTCCGACGTGGCGCCCGTGCGTGCCAAGGGCTTTGACCACACCGTGCAGGGCGCCTACGCGGTGGCGGCCGCGGTCGCCAAGGTGCTGGGACTGGACGTTGCCAGAACCGCGAACGCGATCGCCATTTCCGGCACCGCCAACAACGCCTTGCGGGTGACCCGCACCGGCAACCTGTCGAACTGGAAGGGCCTGGCCTATCCACAGGTCGGCAAGGAAGGCGTGCATGCGGCGCTGCTGGCCAGGGTGGGCATCACCGGCCCCGAGCAGGTCTTCGAAGGCAACAAGGGGCTCAAGGAGACCATCACCGGCCCGTTCACCATCGACTGGTCGCACGAGGATCTGGAAAGCGTCCTGCGCACGATCATCAAGAAGCACAACGCGGAGATCCACTCGCAGTCCTCGATCGATGCCGCCATCGCGGTGGCTGCCCAGCCCGGCTTCCGCGCCGATGCGATCAAGGCAGTACGCATCACCACGTTCCAGGTCGCCTACGACATCATCGGCGGCGGTGAGGAAGGCGACAAACGCCACATCCGCAGCAAGGAAGCGGCCGATCATTCGCTGCCGTACATGGTGGCCGTCGCGTTGCTGGACGGCCAGGTGCAACCGGCCCAGTACGCGCCGCAGCGCATCGTGCGCAACGACGTGCAAGCGTTGTTGCGCAAGGTATCGGTGACACCGGACGCCGGATTCTCGGCCCGCTTCCCGCAAGAATTGCCCAGTCGGGTGGATGTGGAACTGGACGACGGCAAGCTGTTGTCAGCTTCCGCCGCTGCCTACAAGGGATTTACATCGCGGCCGCTGGATTGGGCCGCTGCCTGTGAAAAATTCCATTCGCTGGTTTTGCCATTCACTGGCCACGACCTGGCTGGTCAGATTGCACGCGTCGTGCACGAACTGGACACGCGCAACGTGCGCGAGCTGACAGCACTGCTGGCCAAGGTCTCGCTGCAGCGCTGGGTGGCAGCTGCCGCCTGACCCTCCGCCCCATCTCAAACGCAAGGAGAAAGATCATGGCCAACACCAGTTTCGACTTCGCCCCGCGCGCTTACCGCCCGACAAACCCCGCACGTCCGGCCTGACCGGGATCCGCGGACCGTACTACGCCACCTATGGCACGCGGCATCTGGCTGACGTGCTCGAGGTCGCCGACCAGGCGATCGACCGCGTCAAGTGGGCCGGCGGTTTGTTCGCCCTGCTGCCACGCGAACAGGTACGCGCGTTCAGCGATCTGGCGCACAGGCACAACGCCTATATTTCATCCGGCGGCTGGATCGAGACGGTGTGGCGCTACGGTCCGGATGCAGTGGCCAAGTACCTCAAGGAAGCGAAGGAAGTCGGCTTCGACGTCATCGAGAGTTCCACCGGTTTCCTCACCGTGCCGAGGTCCGGCTTGCTGCGCTTGATCGAGCAGGTCAAGAAGGCCTGGTTCAAGGCCAAGCCCGAGTTGGGCATCCAGTTCGGTTCCGGCGGCGATTCCAGCGAAGACGAGCTGGCCGCCGAAGGCAGGAAGGACGTGGGTGACTTGATCAGCCGCGCCCACGCCGCGCTGGATGCCGGCGCCGACATCCTCATGCTCAAGTCCGAGGGCGTCACTGAAAACGTGGCCAGGTGGAACACCACCGCGGCCGCCGCGATCATCCATGGCGTCGGGCTGGAGCACGTCATGTTTGAAGCGGCCGACCCGCCGGTATTCGAGTGGTACATCAAGAACTATGGCAACGAGGTCAACCTGTTCGTCGACCACTCTCAAATCCTGCAACTGGAAGGTTTGCGCCAGAATATCTGGGGCAACAAATCCACCTGGGGCCGTATCGCCAACCCGGCGCCGATAGCCGCGGCCGCATAAAACTTGATGGGCGCCGGTTGCAGAGCCACGTCACTTCTCACTGGCGCGGTCTGCTGCGCGACCTTCGATCACCCTGCTCCCATGCGCGCGTGACACTGCGACGGCCGCGGCAGCAAAAATCGCATGAACACGAATTTCCCTACGTCATGCCGTCGTTTCGGCGTGCCTGTGCCAAGGCTGTTTTGTTCGCCGTCACCAGCGCGATGGCGGCGGGCCACAAAGGGATGGAAGCCGGCCGCTGCAGAACCTGACCGCCTTGCCGCTCCGCTAAGGGTTGCAGGCTTCCTCGCCGGAGCGCCGCTCCAGCGAGCTCGGGGTCGTGGTCACCAAAGGTGCGAAATTGTTGTCCAACGTCACTTCGCGCTTGCGTTGGGTGAAGCGGTACAACGCGTAACCGGCAAGTATTCCGTCGAGCACCGCGAACCAGACGAACAACATCTGTGGCCGCACCAGGTTCATGAGCGCCCCAGCCACCAGCGGCCCCACCGCCGAGCCGACCCCGTTGACCAGCAGCACGGTGCTGGATGCCGACAGCAGGTCGTCGCGGTGCAGGTAATCCACCAGGTGGGCTACGGCAATCGGGTACAAGGTGAAACTCATGCCGCCGAACGTGAATATCAGCACCATGGCGGCAACGCCCCCGGCCGAGGGCAGCAACAGATTGGCCAGCGCCGCCAGCGCCGCGACGGCACTGATCAGCGACAGCGCCAGCCGGCGGTCAATACGGTCGGAAAAGCGCCCCAACGGCCATTGCAGCACCACGCCACCCGCAATCGCAACGCTCATGTAGGTGCCGATGCCATCGGCGCCGAGGCCACGGGCCGCCGCGTACAGTGGAAGCAGGCCCCAGAACGCGCCCAGCGCCAGCCCGGAGATCAGCGCGCTGACCAGTGCGGTGGGCGCCAGCCGGAACAGGCGCCTGATCTGCACCTTCGGCACCGACTGCAGGTGGGGTTGCGGCTGACGCGTCGCGACCACCGGCAGGCTGGCCGCACAAAACAGGATCGCCACGACACAGAACAGCACGAAGCCCTCGCCGCGAATGCGCAGGAACTGTTGCGCCACGGCGCTGGCGCCGAGGTTCACCATCATGTAGATCGCGAACACCGAACTGCGGTGTGACGGCTCGGCGGAGGCGTTCAGCCAGCTTTCGATAATCGCGTACAACCCGACCAGCAGCAGTCCTTGCAAAACACGCAGGACCAGCCACACGCCGTACGCCGGGTCCAGCGCCTGGATCAGAACCACCAAGGTCACCAGCGCCGTGGCGAACGCAAAGGTACGGATGTGGCCGATGCGATGGGTCAGCCGCGGGATCGTGAAGGTGCCAACCAGGAATCCGGCGTAATAGGCCGACGTCAGCACCCCGATCATGGCAACCGAAAAGCCGAGCGTCCGTCCCTGCAACGCGATGTGCGTGTGGAGCAGGCCGACCCCCATCAACAGGAATACGGTGCTCAGCAGCAGCGGCGTGGAACTGCGAATACTGGATAACATCAGGTGGGCAGCCAATGGAAAATACGGGCTGCATCGTCGTCGGCGGTGCTTCCGGCGGCAGCGTGAGCAACAGGGAAAGGTGCGCGTACGACCGGATCCCCTACCCGCTCCGCAGGCCGCCATGCAGGGTCGGATCGGGCGTTGTGCGTGTGGGACATTCGTTCAAGTGCTCGTGTGAGTTTAATGTTGGTTGCGCCAATCCGCACTGAACACTTGACTGCATCCGGATGGCGCGCCTGGTCGATGGTTTCGGTGCTGGTTCGCTGCACCGTGACCCCCGCGGCGACTTGCGCGCTGGAAGCCACGGTGAGACTGCCGTCAGAGTGTACGTTCCCCGCGCACCAAGATCGAAAAGTCGAGTCCGATGCCTGCTGGCAGAGGTGTCCTCGCGCGGCAGAGACCGGCGCGCGGAGGAGAACGTGCAACCTGCGCCAAACTTGCTGCCCGCCTGCCCCGGCCCTCGCTCGGACGGCACTGAAGCAAACCTCGTCATCGCGCTCCCTTTGCCCAAAAGCTGCCCCAACCCGATCCCATGCCGGTCAAGGGTTCATCCGCGGCGCCGACAGGCAGCGCAGCAACCCGTCTGGCCAGCAGAGCAAAGGCACTTGCTTGGCGGAATGACTTTCTATCGCGGATCGGTGAATCTGAGCGCGGTTCCAGGACTACCACCTTTCGGAGTGACCCAGCGATGACCCACTACCTGGCACTGCTTCGCGCCGTCAATGTCGGCGGCACCGGCAAGTTGCCGATGAAGGAACTCAAGGCGATGTGCGAAGCTGCGGGCTTCACCGACGTGCGCACCTGTATCGCCAGCGGCAACGTGCTCTTCACGAGCAAACTGGGCGAACCCCTGGTGCAGAAGAAGCTTGCGCAGCGACTGCACGACCATGCGGGCAAGCCGGTCGGTGTGCTGATCCGCAGCGCGGCCGAAATCACCCGGGTCCTGGCCGACAATCCGTTTCCGGACGCACCGCGCAACCGCGTCGTGGCGATATTTCTCGACACCGCACCGCCCGCCAACGCGCTGGACGACATCCGCCATCAGAAGCGGGAGCAGCTTGCCTGCGGCAAGCGCGAAATCTACGTCCACTACCGCGACGGCATGGCCGACTCGCGCCTGATCATTCCCGCCGCCAGGACCGGTACCGCACGCAACATCAACACCGTCGCCAAGCTGGCCGAGCTCGCTGCTGCGAGCCACGCTCGTGCGACGTCAGCCAGCAGGAAGCTATCGCTGACGCGAATGGCGCCTGAATAAGGTCATCATCCCCGCAAGGCGCTTTTCAACAGCCGCAGGGCCGCTGAAGCGGGCATCCACTGGACCTCACCCTGCCTTGCCACTCCCAAATCAGTGGATTCCCGCCTTCGCGGGAATGACGGCACGGAGGGAATTGGCGCCAGCCAAGTGGCGTTCGTCGCTGCCAGCATGTCGACAGGCACCTCCGGCCTCAAGTCGCGCTCGTCCAGGTCGATTCGATGCTGATCCTGACCTCCTCATCCACCTTGCCTGCCGCCACCCCGGTCATGTCAAGCAGTCGACCGTGACGTATGCCGGCGTAGTCGCCATCGCGGCGGAACGTGGCGTTCCACAGGATGCGGCCGCCGCTGGCCGTCTCGTAATCGGCTTCATAGGTAAAACCGTTCCTGGTCGTGCCGGAGAGCGTAGTCATCAGCGGAGACTCTGGACGAATCGAGTCCACAGGTTAGTCCTTTCACCTGATGCCAAGGATCGGCGGTTCAGAATGATGGGCGGCGAGCGGACGACACTGGCCCGATTGGGCCCCAGGCGATCAGCTACGCAGGCCGGAATACGGTCAGCTGGACCCGGTCAGCCCAGACATTCCCGCAACGCCCGAGTCATCTCCACCTCGTACAGCTTGCGCCGAGCCGCAAGGCGGAACGCGCCGGGCACCGGCCGGACATGCGTGACATGCCAGGCCCAAAGATCCGGCTTCCACGTGGTGGCACAGGCGTCTGCCAGCTCGTACGGCTGCCAGGCATGGACCTGGTCCACATCCACCACGGCGACGGCGATGCCATCGGGATCCACTTCGTCTTCCCCCATGAGCAAGACGCGGTTCTCGATGATCAGCAGATTCCGCAACGGCAACTGCGGCGGGCGCCAGCTGCGAATCTCCAGCGTCTTGCGCCCTGCTGCGATGTTTGCGCCATTGGGGGCGACGATGGAAAGTGCGAGCATGGTTTGCTGAGCCTTTGCGGACGAGGAAGCCAGGGACACAACGACATGGGAGGGCGAGTGAGCCCGCCCCGTTTGCATGACCGTGCGCTGCTGAAGCGGAGAAATTATTGCCGGCACCGCTTCGACTGCCTTTGCTTGTGATGGCGAAATGTTCAACCCGGCGCCACCGCCTCGGCGCAGTTTCGCCCACCTTGCTTGGCGGCATAAAGTGCCATGTCGGCGCGACGGAACAGACTCTCGGCGGTGTCGGCAGGGGACACGCTCGCCACCCCGCAGCTGAAGCTGACCCACTGTTCGTTGATCAGCGGCGTCGCGATCACATGTGCGCACAGTGCCTGCGCCTTGCGCAGGGCATCGTCGAGCCCTGCATCGGGAAGCACGATCACGAACTCCTCGCCACCCCAGCGACCCAGCGTGTCCCCCTCGCGCAACGTCTGGCCCGCGCGTACCGCCAACGCCTTCAGCGCCTGATCACCCACCCGATGACCGAAGCGGTCATTGACGTCCTTGAAGTGGTCTACATCGACCATGATCAACGCAAAACCCCGGCCGTAGCGGGCGAAGCGGAGCAGTTCGGCGCCAACCACCTGCGCAAGGCTGCGCCGATTTGGCAGCCGGGTCAGCTCGTCTGTATGCGACAACGCCGCCAGCTCATCCATCGTCAGCTGTGCCAGCTGCAGGCGGTACTGGTAGCCGGAAAAAAGGTACAGCGCCGCAATCAGCACGGCAGAAACCACGTGCAGCTGGATGGTGAAATTGGCGTAACGCTGGGTGGGCGAGTGCGCCAGATACGGCAGGCTGATCAGGAAAAACAGCGCCAGAATACCCAGGGAAATGGCCAGGCTGGACTGGTGCCCGGCCACGGTGAACGCGAACACATAGATCACCGGAATCCACAGGTACAACGGCTCCAGATCGATGTGATCGCCATAGGCGGGGAAATACAGGCGCAGCACCATGCACGCGGCGCAGATGCCGGCGGCGAACAGC
>JBDTKM010000251.1:0-5021 GCA_039935315.1 Rhodanobacter sp.
TGGCAACATCGACGGCGGCGTCGGGGGAATTGGCGACCTTGCCCGGTGGCACAGCGATGCCGTACTGGGCGAACAGTTCTTTGGCCTGGTATTCGTGGAAATTCATTCGATACCTCGAGCAAACGGAAAAACGTGGCGGCCGCACGCGGCATAACTCGGCGTGGGTCAGGAGAATCGGACGGTGTGATGACACCTTGCGGGAACGCGACGTGTCTGCCGAACACCAGCTGAAACGAACCATGCGACCGCCCATTTTCGCGGAAGCCGGCCATAATGAAAAGGGCGCACCAGTCGTTACCCGCGCCGAACACCGTTTTCGCAGGCCCGGCCGCCTGATGCATGTCGCCCGCACGAAGGCGACTGGCCCGTCCTATACTCGACCGCAACCGCCCCGGAAAAGCCGCCACGTGTCCAGCTCAGCAACGTTCAACGATCTGCGCGCGGGAATGGCAACGATCCGCCACGAGCTGTCATTTCTCAATATATTCAGGCTGGTGCAGTCGCTGGTGTACGTCGGCCTGGCATTCAGTCCACTGGGGCTGGGCTGGCCGCAACTCTCCGCGCACGGCTTTGCGCGCACACTGGCCGCGCTGTATCTGATCTTTGCCCTGGTGGCGCTGCTGCTCAACCGGCGCAGCATGGCCTACGCCAATCTTGCCGTGGCGGCCGCCCTGCTGGTCGACATCGCCGCCGCCGTGCTGGCTATCCTGACCATGCACGATGCGCGCATCGGCATCGCCATGATGCTGGCCGTCAACCTCTGCGCCGGCGCACTGATCATGCCCGTGCGATTGGCCGGCTTCTTCGCGGCATTGGCCACCCTGGGCATGCTTGGCATCGCCCTGTTCGGCGGGTCCATCACCGGCAACATTGGCGACCGCGACCTGCTGGAGGCGGCGCTGTTCGGGCTGGCCTATTTCGCCACCACCGCGTTGTGCAGCGTGCTGGGCCAGCAACTGCGCGCCACCGAGGCCCTGGCCGAACAACGCAGCACCGACCTGGCCAACCTGTCGCAGATCAACGAGCTGATCATCCGCCGCATGAAGACCGGCGTGCTGCTGGTCGACGACGCCAACCGCATCCACCAGATCAACGAATCGGCCTGGATGCTGCTGGGCAACCCCGGCGCCGATCAGCGCGACCTGGGCCAGCTCGCACCGGAACTGTCGCGCCGCCTGTACCACTGGATGACCTCCGGCAAACTCGATGAAACCGCCACCCAGCTGGCCGACGGCGTGCCCGAAGTGGTGCCGCGTTTCAGCCGGTTGGCGCCCAACGACGACTCGCACGTACTGATTTTCCTGGATGACACCTCATTGCTGTCGCGTCGCGCGGAGGAACTCACCCTGAGCTCGCTGGGCCGATTGTCGGCCTCGATCGCCCACGAGATCCGCAACCCGCTGGCGGCCATCCGTTATTCCGCGCAACTGCTGGCGGAGTCCACCACCATGGACAGTACCGACCAGCGCATGGTCGAGATCATCAACAACCATTGCATCCGGCTCAACGAGATCATCGAAAACATCCTGCAGCTGTCCCGTCGCGAGCGCTCGCGCCCCGAAACGCTGGACCTGGCCGACTGGGCGCAGAACTTCGTGGACGAGTACTCGCAGGGCAACGATCTCGGCGTCGATTCGCTGCGCGCCATCGCCAGCAGTGGGGTGGCCGTCGTGGCACTGGCCGATCCACAGCAGCTGCAGCAGGTGGTGTGGAACCTGGTTCAAAATGCGTTGCGCTACGGCCGCCTGCCCGGCGAACCGGCCCGGGTGATGGTGGTGGCACGTCAAGGCGAGCACGGCGTGCCGATCCTCGAGGTGATCGACCGTGGCCCGGGCATCGCGCCCAAGGTGGCGGCGCAGATCTTCGAGCCGTTTTACACCACCCACGAATATGGCACCGGGCTGGGCCTGTACCTTGCCCGGCAGATGAGTGAGGCCAATCAGGCCGCGCTGGAATACGTGCGCGTGGCCGGCGGCGGCAGCTGCTTCCGGCTGACCCTGACCCCGGCGCAGATGGGCAGATCCGCCGGTGAGGACGAGGGCAGGCTTTGACGAGCCAACCACGTCAGCGCCCACGCGCAGCAGGACTGCGCTGGCGCTAACGGGAACGTGGTCGACCGCGTCGTGATCCAATCGCAGTGGCGGAGACGGCCCGTGCGGGCGGCGAATTGAGCGTACTGAACTTGCGCTGGCTGCAACTTCACGAGCACTATCCGGCATCCCGTGCGACGCATCCCGTCGGTCATACAAGCACTCCGGCAAGCAGGAACCCGCGGATGGTCGCCAAGTTCAATTTCACGGGAATGACAACGTACGGCCTCAGCGCAGCGAAGCCGCCCGACGTGCCATCACTGCGTCCGTTCGACATCTTCCCGACCCGGATCTGGCAAGCCAGCCTGACCACGCTGTCGGCGCACCTCGAAGCCTGGATAGTTGACGTTCTGGAACAGCGCGCGGCCAACCCGCAGCCTGCTGGCCGCACCAACCGGCAAGGCTGGAACAGTGTCGACATGACGATCCTGGAACAGGCTAGGTTCGCCCCGCTGGCCGAGGCGATACGCGCCGGTTGCGCGCAGGCGCTGGGCGAAATGGGCCTGCGCGAAGTCCCGTTTCGCCTGCAATCCTGGATCAATCTGCACGACCGCGGCGGCTTCAACTTCCTGCATGTGCACGAGGGCTGTCTGCTTTCGGGCTGCTTTTACCTCAGCGTCCCCGCCGGTTCCGGCAAACTGGTATTCCGCGACCCGCGGCCGGGGGTGATTCATGGCTGCATCAAGGGTGCGGTGGCCAATGGCTACAGCGACATCCATCTCGCTCCCGCCGCCGGACTGCTGGTGCTGTTCCCCAGCTGGATGGAGCATTTCGTGGAACCGCACGACAACGATGAGCCGCGCATCTCGATATCGTTCAATGCCGTGGCGGCGTGAGTCCAGCGCGCCGACTTGACTGGAATGTGGCGGCTCCGGTCAATCGGGCACCACATCGAATGCCACGGTCAGACGGGTCTGCTCGCTCGAGAAAGGCACGGTGCCGTGCCAGAAATACGATGGAAACAGCACCAGCATGCCCGCTTCGGGACGCACCATGTGTTCGCAGTGCAATGCCGGCGTGGTCACAATGCCCGGCTCACCGAACATGAGCACACCATCCTGGCGGCGCGTATCGGCCATGCTGTCAGGCAAGTCGATATAGCAGGCCGAAGAAATCCATCCGCGCGGATGCACGTGATTGGCATGAAACCCTGAACTGCGCAGTCTGACCGACCAGCTTCCATTGAAGCGCCAATGGCCCTGATTACGACGACGCAACGGATCCACACCCTGGCCAAGATGCGCCAGGAAGTGATCAATCGGCGCGGCAAAGGTCTTGAACAATGCCTGGATCACCGGATCGGCGCTACGGGTCAGGTCGTTCGTGGTCTCCGTGCCGTGGCGCAGCGACTGGAACAGCAGCGGATGGCGCTGCCCATCATGCAGGCGCGCCAGACTGGACCGCACGTCGGCAAGAAAGCTGGCCTGATCGTCCCAGCCTGGCGGCACCGCCAAACGCTGCGGCAATACCCATCGTGCGTAGTCACAAAGCTGCTGGTAGCGCGGATCGCCGAGCAGTCGCCACGCGGTGGTCTGCAGGGCGATGAGGTATTGATCGTCAGGGGTGGCAGACAGCAGCGCGGCACAATCAGGCAGCGCACCGAGTGCGTCGCCGACGCCCAACCGGGCAGCCACCAGCAACTTGCGCGCAGCGACGTCGGCAGGCGCTGACTGCAGTGCGCGCTGTGCCAGATGCACCGCGAGAGCGGGTTCGAACTCCAGCGCCGCCAGGCCGGCGAGCACCAGCAACGCCGGCGCCGCCTGCGCGTGTGCGGCCGGCGCCGCCAGGCACGCGTAGGCGCCACGGGCATCGCCAGCGCCCTGCAGGATGGCCGCCTTCGTGGCGCGCAAGGCATCGTCGTTGGCAAATGTGTCCAGCGCCTGATCGAGCGCGGCGGTGGCCTGCACACCATCCCCGCTGCGCATCCACACCAGCCGGGCAAGATCGCTTTGGGCGTCGGCCAGCCGTGGTTCCCGGCGCAGGCAATCGCGCAAGGCCGCTTCGGCGCCGGGGAAATCGCCGAGCGCCGTCAGGCTGCGTGCATGCGTGTAATAAAGCATCGCCGTCGGGCGCCCTTGCGCTATCGCGCGGCGCACCAGTCGCTCGGCTTCTGCCGGTTGGTTCGTCGCAGCGAGGGCGATCGCCAGGGCATGTGCCGCAGCGGGATGGTCCGGCGCGGCGCTGGCGATGCGCCGATAGAAAGCAACCGCTTCGTCCGGCCTCCCCAGCGCGACCAGCGCCGCCACGTGCTGTCTGACCAGCTCGGCATCCGCGCTGCCGCTGGCGCAGCAAGGCACGATGACATCAAGCGCCTGCGCCGGGCGCTGGGTATCGTTGTAATGCCGGCCAAGTACCAGCGCGGCTCGTGGAAAGCGTGGAGTACCCGCGGCGGCTCGCTGCAACAGGGGCTCGGCTTCGTCGGCGCGCCCGCTGTTGAGCAACAGCTCGCCCAGAGTGGCCAACGTTGGCGTCCATGCCGGGTCAAGCAGCAGCGCCTCGCGCAGAAGTACCTCGGCGCCGACAGCATCACCCAGCGCCTGCCGGACTCCGGCCAGCAGACGCCGGGCCTCGGCGAATTCCGGATGCGTCGCAATGATCGCTTCGAGCCGGTCTTTTGCTTCCCGGAAACTCCCCTGCTGCAGCAGAGAGCTGATCCGGTGCATCGCATGGATGACCGTGGAAGATGGCATATCCACTCGCTGGCGAACTGGCTTGATGAACGTATTGTCGGACGCGCGGGGGCGTCCGGGAATCGGCACGGCACGGGACAAGGAAGTGACGTACCCGCTCGCCGAGGGTATCAAGGTAATGCGTCCGTCGACCAGACAGAACGGGCCGGACCGTCGAGGGCGACGAGCCAGGTCGGTGGGGCCAGGCAGACGGCCGGGAGTCTGTCGTACTTTGTTTGGCTGGTCTGCGAATCAGACTGGG
>JBDTKM010000252.1:0-7900 GCA_039935315.1 Rhodanobacter sp.
GTCGTGGCATTGGCGTGGAGGTTGATCTTCATGCATGCTCCTGAGACTGAAGTAGCCCGCTAAGCGCCTCGCGCGCCAAGAACAAAGCGTAGCTTCTCGGGGCTATGGAATCATCAGGGACCTGACATCTACAAGCTTTTGAACTTTACCAGGAACATATAACTAAAATATGTCGCCATAAGTGTATAGCGCCATCAAGGATGTCCACAAGACGGCAAGCTCGATTTTAATATTGACTATTGGATTTTGAAGCATTTCGTTACCCTTGATTTATTAGGGCTACTGGCAACGTGTTTTCCGCCCAAATATTGAATGATCCGTCAGGCGTTCAGCGGAAATTAAGCATTGGAGTGGGTGGCAATCTGGCCACTGCGTCGAAAACCGCTTCGCGCGCCCATGATCAGTAACCACAGCATGATTGCGACCTCGCCGAACTGCAATGGCCAGGCGATGCTTGAAAGGGTGTCCTGAAATTGTGGCCATACCGCCCACCCGAAGCTTTGCCCCACGTACCACAGCCCGTTGAGAATCAACAAGTAGCCAAGCAGTCGCGGCAGGAATCCCGATCGCAATACGAGAGTCGCCATCGGGAATAGCCACAGCCCCCACAGGATCTGGGCGGCGCCGACCTCCTGCCCATGCAGCTTGAGAAACAACAGCGCCAGCGCTTCCCGCTGCTCGTTGCTGAAAGCCGACAGGAAATCGGCGCCGTGCACCAACAACAGTGCGGCGGCGTCGTTGAGCACGTTGAAGAAATATATCGCGGGAATCAGAATCCCGCCCACGATCACCAACAGTGCAGCGTGCTTGCGATTGACCTCCTTGAACAGTTGGTAGAACGCCAGCGCGAGGAACATCTGGATCACCCCGGCGAGCAAGTCGCTGAAGATGCCGAGCCGGAAGATGGTCTCGTGCGTTGCGATGTTGGCCGCCGTCGCTGCCGCGTTGCCGGTCACGAACAAGGTGCTCGGTACATAGATCAGGCGGTAGGGCGCGACGAGCATGAGCAACAGGTACATGAATCCTGCGATTCGCGCTTTCGTGTTGATCGAGGTCATTGGCTCGCTCCAGTGATGGTTTGATGAGAACTAAAGAGATGGTCTCTGCCTGCGAAACCCGTGAGCAGGAGGGTGTTTGTACGCTTTCATGACGAACCTTCCTTGTGAGCTTGTTCGGTGGTAATGCCGACTCCTCATGAGGTTCGCTTAGATGCCCACAACGGATGGGCCATCGGTTCATTCTGGACAATGCCAACCGAACAACGCCAAACACCACCTCCGCGAGATAGGCATGGCAGTTGTGCCAAGAAGTGCTGCTTGAGGCACCTGACCCACTCGCATAGCGACTAGCGCTCCATCACTCTCGGTACGCTGGCCCCAAAGCGCTCGCTCGCGACCGGCTGAATTGGGTCGAACTCTGCCTTCGTTGCTGGTGCGTGAGCAGTATTGGCGGTGAGGGATCGTGACGGAAAGGGCAAAGTGACGAATGACGGTTTCGATGGGCTGAAAGACGCTGGATAGCGACAGGGTGCACGCCCGCTCGGCGATTTCAGCTACCGAAATGCGGTGACAGGGCATAGCTGTTTCAGGGACACAACGCGGCTCCGTATTCGCAGCTCTTCGCCGCCGCCGGTCCCGCTCTAGCGTCTTTCAGCTACTCCAAACTGCAGCTCGTCGCTTTTTACTTTTCGTAGCAAGCCATCACTGGCAATACTGCGGACGAATGAGCCGGAGGAGTCACTTCGATGACGTATCAGTTCAAGCAACGACGACCAACGGAGTGTTTCTCTTGAGCGCATTCGATCCTACCGGACAGTGGCGCCAAAGGCGTGACCTGTTCCACTTGTGGTTGGTCTTCCCGAAAATGTCGTGATGGGGGCTATGGCGGTCGATCGGGCGCCTATTTGGCCACAGCGTCGGCGCTGTATCCGCATTCCAGTCACTGCAATCGCCCGGAGCGCCCGCAGCCAGTCGCTCCCCAGCGTCTTTCAGCCCATCGAAACCGTAGTTCATCACTTGGAGCTTTCCGCCGCGATTTGCTGTCGGCAATATTGCTCGCGAATGCAAAGCAGGGGCAGAATTCGATGGCTCATCCGCTCGACGTGACGAACACTGGCGCAGGTGTCGATGGCAATGACTATTCGCCGATGGGCAGCCCGCCCATACGTGCCGCTTCTCACCGAAGCACCGTGCCCAGCCGGGCAAACTTGACACTAAAAGTCGCGGCAACCAGCTGGTTCGTCGTGGCCGGGCTCGGTCAGCTGATGTTTGTTGTCTACATGTTCGGTTTCTACGGGCGCACGGCGATGCTGGGCCAGCTCGACGCCTGGAACCAGATAGTTCCGCAGGCGCACGTGCCGGGCGACGGTGTACACAACATCGTGGTGGCGATGCACGTGGCGTTTGCGGCGCTCATCACCGTCAGCGGCCTGCTTCAGCTCACCACCGGCGTGCGTCGGCTGTTGCCCCGGTTTCACCACTGGAACGGACGCGTGTTCCTGGTCTCGGCCTTCGTGATGGGACTGAGCGGATTGATCATGCTGGGATCGGGGACGGCCGTAGGCGATTGGCCCCAACAAATCGCACTGAGTATCAATGCGCTGCTGATCATGCTGTGCGCGGTGATGGTTTTGCGCCACGCGCTGGCGCGTCGCTTTAGCGTGCATCGGCGCTGGGCGTTGCGTCTGTTCCTGGTGGTGAGCGGGGTCTGGTTTTTCCGCATCGGCCTGACGTTCTGGATCATGGTGAATCATGGACCAGTGGGTTTCGATCCGGACACGTTCACCGGGCCGGCGCTTACCACCATCGCGTTGGCCCAGTACCTGCTGCCGCTGGCCATCCTCGAACTCTATTTTCGCGCGCAGGCGAGTCAAACGTCGTCGCTGCGCATCGCGACGGCGACAGGCCTTGGCGCGCTGACCCTGTTGACGGCAGCAGGTTCCGTCACCGCTTCGATGATGCTGTGGTTACCACACCTCTGAAGGTCCCAGAAACCCTCTGGCCATCAGGATAGACGAAATGCGCAACGTCACCGCGGTCCAAACACAGATGCGATATGCCCGGTTCGCAGGCTTTGTCTACCTGCTCCTGATCGTCCTTTTCATGAGTGGGCAACTCACCATTTCCCACATCGCAGGGTCGGGGAGCTTCGCCGAAACTACCGCACACATCATGGCGAACGAACGGGTGTACCGGCTTGCGCTGTCGGTTCAGATGCTTACATCAGTACTGACGGTTCTCTTGGCCTACGCACTATATGCGACGGTCTGGTCGGTGGATGAGAATCTTGCCCGGATGGCCTTGTATTGGCGGTTGGGAGAAGCCTTCATCGGTGGCGCGGCATCAGTCCTCGATTTCGCCACTCTGAACCTGCGCACCGACCCGAAGTATCTGGACGCTCTCGGTACAGACAAGCTGCAGGCTGTCATTGGCTTGGCTCACAACGCGGGGTTCGCCAGCTTCAATGTCACCACCACATGCTTCGCCGTGGGATCCACTCTGTTCTTTTACCTGTTTCTCAAATCACGCTGCATTCCACGGGTGCTCTCTGCGTTCGGCATATTCGCGTCCGTTGTAGTGTTGTTCACCAGCCTCGGCAACCTGGTGCTGCCGGCCTACGCCCATGTGATCCAGTTCGGCTGGGCGCCTATCTTCATCGTCGAAATCTCTACGGGCCTCTGGTTGTGGATCAGGGGAGTGAATACGGGCCTCGAAATCGACCCAATCAAATCGACGCCTTGATCTACGCAGAGTTCGGGTTGCACAGCACCAATTGAGTCGAACCCGGCGCTACTTGCTCAAACAAGCGCCCCCCGTGAATAGCCCTCGCCATGCCGACATGCTGTCGCCGTCCCTCCGTCGCATCGCAACCGCTACCATCGCTATCATGTCTATTGACGCCACCCCTGCAACACCACAAGGCCTGCGGCGTGTGCTCGGCTGGCGACGTGTGCGCGCCACGCTGTTCACATCGATTGTGTTCGGGCTGCTGCTCAGTCTCAGTTGGGATTCCGGGCTATGGTCGGTGTTGTTCGACACGGTAACGATCGGGTTATTTGCGATGCTCGTGTTCGGGCTGTTCGAGCAATGGCCCAAGTGCATGCCCACCTGGTTCGCGCGTTGGGTGTTGCAGGTTTGGGGGGTGGCACTTGCCATTCCGCTCAGCACATTGACGATTTACCTCTTGAGATCGCACGCTGGCGCACCGCCTTTCTGGCAGGATCCAGACCGTCTGGCAGGTTTTGGGACGCTATGCGTCGTTGGCCTGCTGTTCGCACCTTGGATAGCGGTGTCTGCCCTGATCGGCCAGATCAATGGCGCGGCGCAACGGCAGATACTCGCGTTTGAACTCGAACGCAGCGAACTCGAACGCAAGGCGCTCGATGCGCGCATGCGTTTGCTGCAGGCGCAGGTCGAGCCACACTTCTTATTCAACACTCTAGCGAACGTGCGCGAGTTGGTGGATTCCGGTTCGTCGCAAGCGTCGATGGTGCTGGGCAGCCTGATCGCCTATCTGCGCGCCGCAGTGCCAAGGCTGCACAACCCAGCCACCACGCTGGGGCAGGAACTCGAGCTGGTACGTGCGTATCTCGAAGTGATGCATATGCGCATCCCCGACCGACTGCAGTACGTACTGCATGTCGACGATGCTGCTCTGGCGCTGCTATGCCCGCCGATGACGCTGCTGACTCTGGTCGAGAATGCCGTGCGACACGGCATTGATCCCAGCGAAGAGGGTGGACGAATCGAGATTCGCGTGACGCTGCGCCATGGCCGCTGTTTCGCTCAAGTCATCGATACAGGGGTTGGATTGCGGCCAGCGGGCGACAGTCTGGGCACTGGGTTGGCGACGCTGCGCGAACGCCTGCAACTGATTTTCGGCCAAGATGCGCAGCTTCGATTGAACGAGCTCGTGCCACGAGGTGTCTGCGCCGAGTTGGAATTTCCAGCACGCAAGGAGGCCCCATGATAGATCCGCGCCCGACCGCCCTGGTTGCCGACGACGAGCCGTTGCTGCGCAAGGCATTAGTGCGCCTGCTGGCGCAGGCATGGCCGGAACTCGGCATCGTGGCGCAGGCACGCAACGGCCGCGAGGCAGTCGAACAGTTCGAGGCGCAACAACCTGACGTCTGCTTTCTCGACGTGCAGATGCCGGGGCTGTCTGGCGTGGAGGCCGCCCGCCATATCGGCCGGCGAGCCCACATCGTGTTTGTCACCGCGTTTGACCAGTACGCGGTGCAGGCGTTCGAACACGGCGCGCTCGACTACCTGGTCAAACCGGTGGAGCCGGCGCGCCTGGCCGATACGGTGACGCGACTGCGTGAGCGTTTGCGCACTACACCGCCCGCGCTCGACGCCGAGCTGCTGATCGAACAGCTCGCAGCGCGCCTGCGCAAGGACAGCGCCCCGGCTACGCTGCAATGGATTCGTGCGTCGGTCGGACAAACTGTGCGGATGATCGCGGTCGGCGATATCGACTCCCTGCGCTCCGACGACAAGTACACGCGAATCGCCTGGCGCGATGAAGGCAAGCCGGCCGAGGCGTTGATCCGCACTCCATTAAAGGAATTGATGGCCCAGCTCGACGCGGCACAGTTCGCACAGGTGCACCGTGCGGTGGTGGTGAACCTTCATGCCATCAGCCATGTGACACGGGGCGAAAATGAGACCGCGCAGATTCACTTGAAAGGACGTAGCGAGGTGTTGCCTGTGAGCCGCAACTACCTGCATCTTTTCCGTCAGATGTGATGGGTACACACGAACAATACTTCAGCTGCCCGTTCTGGCTTGACAGCAACTGCTGATCGATGAGTGGTTGCCGTTCGACTCGTTGTTATCGTGCGTGACCGGCCGCTTTACGGCGTTTCGATTGCGAGAGCGAATGCCCGGGGTTGGCCGGTAGCGGACGTTGGTTTTGGTGATCTTCACCCGGGTCTGCGGTGGTCAGTTTGGCTGGTGCTCGAGGTCAATTCGTGTGGTGCCACTGGTCAAACCCTATGGCGACGGTGGTCAATTGCTTGGTTCTTTGCAGCCTGCCACGGCCGCCGATGAACGCACGTGTCGGCGGCGCGTCGTGGGCACATGCTGGTGGAAACCGGGAAGAACGCAGTAGCGGCGAGACGTCGAACTCGCTTCACTCGCATCGCGGGGAAGGGAAGCCGTCATGGCGTCGAGCGTCGTCGAATCGATCCACGGTACCGCAAGACTCGAGTCACGCACGCTATGCCTGGTGCTATTTCAGGCTGGCCGCCTCGCGCGCGAGCAACTCGATCGCAGACCAATCCCCTGTTGCCAGCTTGTCAGCAGGGGTGAGCCATGAACCACCCACGCACAGCACGTTGGGCAGCGCCAGGAAATCCGCGGCATTGGTCAGGCTGATGCCGCCGGTGGGGCAGAAGCGGATCTGCGGCAGCGGGCTGGCCCAGGCACCGAGCAGCTTGTAGCCACCCGCGGGCACGGCGGGGAAGAACTTCTGGTGCCGGTAGCCGCGTTCGAGCAGGCTCATCGCCTCGCTGGCGGTGGCGGCTCCGGGGAGCAGCGGCAGCGGATTGTCATCGGCGGCATCAAGCAGGCACGGCGACATGCCCGGCGACACCGCGAAGCGGGCGCCCGCCTGTCGCGCGGCGTGCAGGTCGATCGCGCTGAGCACGGTGCCGACGCCGACCGTGGCGCCCTCCACCTCGGCCGCAATCGCGCGGATCGCTTCCAGCGCGACCGGGGTACGCAGGGTCACCTCGATCGCCGTTATGCCGCCGGCGACCAGCGCGCGTGCCATCGGCACGGCGGTTTTCAGGTCATGGATCACCACCACCGGGATCACCGGCGCCAGGCGCATGATGGCTTCGATTTGTTCCTGCTTCTGCTCGATGAGATCCATGGTCGGCTCGTTGGGGTGGTAAGAGGGGTGGTCAGGCGTCGGCCGCGTGGTGACGGTCGTGGGCGCCGAAAATGGTAACGCCGGCATCGGCGGCGCCCACCGCATTGCGCAGGCTGGCAAACAGCTCACGACCCATGCCGATGTGGTGGGCGGAAAGATCGACGTGAACCTGCTCACGCGCGGCCCACTCGGCGGCATCCACCTTGGCGTCCAGCGTGCCGGCGACGGCGTCCAGGCGCACGATGTCACCATCACGCAGCTTGCCCAGCGGACCGGCGTCGAGCGCCTCGGGGGTGACGTGGATCGCGGCCGGCACCTTGCCGGACGCGCCGGACATGCGTCCGTCGGTGACCAGCGCCACATGGTGTCCGCGCGCCTGCAGCAGGCCGAGCGTCGGGGTGAGCTTGTGCAGTTCGGGCATGCCGATCGCCTTCGGGCCCTGGAAGCGCACCACGGCGACAAAGTCGCGGTCCAGCTCGCCGCGACTGAAGGCGGCGGTCACCTCGTCCTGATCGTGGAAGATCACGGCAGGCGCCTCCACCACGGTGTGGCCTTCGGGGATCGAGGACACCTTGATGACAGCGCAGCCCAGATTTCCCCTGAGCACGCGCAGGCCGCCGTCGGGGCGGAACGGATGGGTCGCGGGGCGCAGCACGTCGAGGTTGCCGCTGGCGGTGACCTCGTGCCAGACCAGTTTGCCGACCTCGTCCAGCGCGGGCATGCGCCGGTAAGGGGCGAGACCTTCGCCCCACACCGTGCGCGCGTCGGCGTGCAACAGGCCCGCATCGATCAACGATCCGATCAGGAACGGCATCCCGCCGGCGCGGTGGAAATGATTCACGTCGGCGCTGCCGTTCGGATACACGCGTGCCAGCAACGGCACCACGGTCGAGAGTGCGTCGAAATCATCCAGCGTGAGCACGATGCCGGCGGCACGGGCCATGGCGACCAGATGCAGCAGATGGTTGGTGGAGCCGCCGGTGGCGTGCAGGCCGATCACCCCGTTGATGATGGTGCGCTCGTC
>JBDTKM010000253.1:0-10964 GCA_039935315.1 Rhodanobacter sp.
GGTCCAGGTGATTGGAGGAGCCCAGCATGGGCTCGCTCGCATGGACCGATGCATCGCCCAGAAAGGACTCGAGCGAGTGCTCCTGGGCAAGCACCGCGCGCAACTCGTCACGTACGGCACTGGTCGCCGCTTCCAGCGCTTCGAGCCAGGGGAAATGCTTGCGCGGGTAGTACGGTTGGCTGGTGATGTCGGGAAAGTAGAGGAATTTCGGCTTCTGCCGTGGGTCGGGGATGTTCGCCGCCAGATCGGAAAAGTAGATCGCCAGGCTGCGTTCGACCCGCACCAGTTCGGTGCTTCCGTAGCGCTCACGCAGCGGGTCCATGGCGCTGCGAAACAGTTGGCGCTGCCCCTGGCTGACGTATTTCACGGCGTGTTTCACGGCCTCACGCAAGGCTGGCGCCGTGGTCGCGTCGTCCTGCCAGCGGCCCATGGCGTGGGCACTCTCGATGGCCATGAAGTAGGCCTTGAGCGCCTCGTGCGGCTGCTCCAGCTGCTCCAGTGCGAGGCCCAGTTGCAGGCGCGCCACGAAGATGCGCGGTGCCAGGGAAAGCCCGCAACGGAAGCTGCTGACCGCTCCGTTGAAGTCTTCCACGGCCATCTGCACGTTGGCCAACTGCACCCATGCGCCCGGATCATCCCGATTCAGCTTGACGGCGAGTTGCAGCTGCTGCATCGCCGCTGCATGTTCCCCGCGCGCAGCATGGCTGTTGGCCACAAAGCGCAGGGCCTCGAGGTCATCCGGTTGCCGCTGCAGCAGACGGCGGAAGGATTTCTCGGCAGCGTCCAGCTCGCCCCGCGCAACCTGTTGTCGCGCGAGGGTGCGGAGGGTTTCCATGGGTACGTCAGTCGGGCTGCTCATCGGGAGCTGCTGCTGTTGTCCGGGAAAAGTGATTGCCGCCATGGTCCACGGATGAAACCGCGCATCGTGATCATACCCGTGCCACCAGCCCGGCCGGGCCAGCGATAGCGGCGCGGGCGTGGTCGCCCGGGGCCAGCTGGGGCATTACTCGGCATAGCCGAATCGCCGCATCACCGGGCGCAATACCGGTAGCACGGGCTCGAACATGTCGCGGTAGGCATGCCAGCGATTGACTGCCTCGCGGTTGATGCCGCGAGTCACCTGGGCGTAGCTCGGCGTGCTGATAAAGCTCTTGCCACGGGCATGTGACGCAAACCTGGCCATCGGCGAAGGGTCGGCCAGATCGAGGAAGCGGCCGAGCCTGGCCAGGTTCGCGTCGACGTTCTCGACCACTGCTTCGTAGCGCCATTCGAGCACCTGCGGGGCGAATGTCTCGACGTGCGTTTGCCAATGTTCGAAGGCGTGCGCGTAGCCTTTCGCCAGACGTTCCAGCGACGAGCACAGCACCATGAAGGCGGGCGATCGAAACGATTGCATGTAGCAGCTCAGCAGCACATCACAGGGATGGCGCAGGCACACGATGATGCGTGCCTGCGGAAACAATCGCATGATCATCGGCAGGCACAGCATGTTGAGCGGATTCTTGTCGACCAGTCGGCGCGTGCCGAGATCGGGTACGACCTGGGCGACCCGGCGGAAGTAGACGGCGCGCAGCTGATCCGCGTCGCTCGCCGAGAGATTGGCGAGGTCGGCGGGATAGTGCTGGCCGGTCATTTCCATCGCCTCGGTCAGGTCATGGATGAAGGCACGTTCGTCCATCGAGCAAAAATCGGGATGTGCATCGAGCATCTGCTCCAGCAGGGTCGTGCCGGAGCGCGGAAAGCCGACCACGAACACCGGCTGACGCTCCGGCGGCGGCGACGGTAGCGGATTCCAGCTCTGGTAGGCGGCGCGATCAACCAGGCGATCCGCCATCTGCAACGGCACGCTGCCCGGCTGGATCAGCTCCGGCACGATGTCTTGCGCCATGTTCAGCTGGGCGGCATGCGCGGTCTGCAGAGCCGGCCATACCGCGTCATGCTGCCCCAGCCGACTGCTGGCGGCAGCCAGGCCAAACGCCGCGCTGGCGCGATGCTGGTCATCGAGGGCCAGGCTGAGCATCCGGCGATACAGCACCGCGGCGGCAGCATGGTCGGCGGCGCGCATGGCCAGCACCGCGTGGGCACTCCAGCCTTCGGCGCGTGCGTCGGTGGCATCGGCGGGCAACTGGTCGAGCAGATCCAGCGGCAACTGCCGCAACTGCGCGCGGGCGCAATCGAGCTGGTTGCTGCGTTCATACAACACCGAGCGCGCGGCGGTGACGCGTAGTTGCATGATCGCGGCGGCCGCGCCAGCGGGTAGCTGGGCCTTGGCCAGTGTGGCCAGCGCGATGTCGAGTTCGCCCTGCGCAGAGAGCATCGCGGCAAGGATCAAGGCCTGTTCACCCGATTGCGCCGGCCAACCGGCTGCGCCGGCCAGCATCGCCTGCTGACCTTCGTTGTCGCCACCGACGTAGCAGGCGTGTGCGGCTTGCAGGCGTGCTTCGATGAACTGCGGTGAAAAAGCTACCGCATCCATCAATGCCTGCTTGGCCAGTACCCAATGCCGTTGCTGCAGATGCAGCAGGCCGAGGTTGTAGTGCAGTTCGGCATCGTCCGGCGCCAGCGTGAGCGCCTGGCGAAATGCCTGCTCGGCCCCCGCCATATCACCGTTCTGGCGGCAGGCGAGCCCGAGGTTGTTCCAGTACGCGGACACCTGTGGTTGCAGGTGCGTCAGCGCCGTGAACGCGTTTGCGGCCTGTGGGTAGCGCGCGCAGGCGTACTGGGCAAGGCCCAGCCGCAGCAGCGTCGATTCGTCCGCTGCCGGCGCGCCTTCGCCCAGTGCGATGACGCGCTCCATGTCGCCGGCGTCGAAGGCGTTGCTCATCGCCTCGACGAGGCTGTCGGTGGGTGCGGACATACCTTTCCGATCGGGTATTTGCTGGTCTTCATTATGCAAGAGGGGCCGCGAGAATATCTCGCGACCCCTCCGGGTTGCCGTGGAACTTTGCAGCCGGCTCAGCCGATCAGAACTTCACCGTGGCACGAGCCCAGTAGTAGCGGCCGAGCGTGTCGTAGTTGGAAGCGTCCACGTTGTAGTTGGAGCCATTCTGATAAACCCGCGGCGGTATCTTGTCGGCGAGGTTGTCCACACCGAAGTCGAAGCTGGTGTGGATCGATGGCACGTTGTAGCCGATCTGGATCGAGTGATACAGCACCGAGGCCATCGGCAGGTTGACGCCCTGGATGGAGGCATCCGCATTCAAGTTGGTCAGGTGGTTGAGGTAACGCGTCTGCCACTGGGCGTTCCAGTTGCCCAGCGCCCAGTTGAACGTCAGCGTGCCGCGCCAGCGCGTCATGTTGCCGAACTGCTGGCTGTAGGTGCCAGCGAAGTTGACCGTATGGGCACCCTGCTGGCCAGGGGTGGCGTTGTTGTTGTAGGTGGACAGATAGGTGCTGGCGAAGCCGGCCTTGAAGTCACCCGGGTTCACACTGCCGAGGTCGAAATGCGGAATCTTGTAGTCCAGCGTGAAGTCGATGCCGCTGGTGCTGAGGTTGCCCAGATTGACCACTGGCGTGTCGATGACATCGACCTCGCCCGCCTTCTGGGTGTCGTTGCCGTAGCGGGTGATCAATCCGCAATACGGGCTGCTGTCGTTGGCAAAGCAGCCACCGACCACCGTCGAGGCGGCAATCGGCGTCAGCAAATTGCTGAGGTAGATGTGCCAGAAATCGACGCTGGTGGACAGGCCCGGCATCCAGTCGGGGTTGTAGACCATACCGAAATCGATCGACTTGCCCTGCTCCGGCTTGAGTGACTGGCCGACCGTGCTGGCGCCCGAGTAATACGTGTTGACCTGGGCATTGGTGTTCACCCAGCCGACCGGAACGGACCGGCAAGCGGCAGCATGCTGCGCCAGCTGGGCCGCCGTGAGGCCGACGCAGGGATCGTTCAAGTTCGGCTGGACCAGGGTGATGCCGTCATAGAGTTCATCCAGGTTCGGGGCGCGGAATACCTGGGACACCGTGCCGCGGACCAGCAAGTCGGCAATCGGCTTCCACTCGATGGCGATCTTGCCGTTGGTGGTCGAGCCGCTGGTGTTGTAGTCCGAGTAGCGTACGCCCACGTCAAGGTTCAGCGAATACGCCCCTGGCTGCTGCGAGAGCAGCGGGATCAGCGATTCGGCATAGAGTTCCTTGACGTTGTCGCTGCCACGGCCCGGTGAGCCGCAGCCTTCCTGCAGGATCGCGCAGGTGCCGGTGCCCAGGTTGAGGATGGCATCGGGGGTGATGGTGTAATTCATCGTCTGCTTGCGATACAGCGCGCCCACCGCCAACTGCATGCTGCCGGCCGGCAGATCCCACAGCTCGCCGTTGGCGTCGAACTGCGCCTGCTTGGTGGCATTCGTGTACACATACACCGGGTTATCCACCAGGCCTTTGAGGGCGGGCTGGTTGGCCTGGTCGAAGATATTCACGCCGTTGTTGATCGCGGTCTGGAATTCGGCGATGTTGAGTTCGTTGTAATTACGCTG
This sequence comes from Rhodanobacter sp., assembly GCA_039935315.1. Taxonomy (GTDB): domain Bacteria; phylum Pseudomonadota; class Gammaproteobacteria; order Xanthomonadales; family Rhodanobacteraceae; genus Rhodanobacter. The sequence goes on from JBDTKM010000253.1 coordinate 4,473, forward strand.
TACGCGATTGGCATGGCCATAGTTGATCGTGGCATCCCAGTTCCAGCTGCTTTGGCCGAACGCCCCGCGCAGGCCGGTACTGATCTGCTGGTTCTGCGTGTCATAGGTGTGCAGGCGGTTACCCGCCCCGGTCAAGCGCAGGTTGAGGCCATAGCCGCTGTTCGGATCGGTCGGATTTTTCGGATCGGTACCGAAGGTCACGCCAAACGGATTGATCGGGTTGCTGGCCGCCATGTACCAACCGTCGCCGACCCCGGTGGGGGCGGGCGCGTCCTGACCGCTCGACTGGGTGTGGTTGAAGAACGCATTCGCGAACAGGGTCAGGTTGCTGGTCAGGTGGTAGCTGCCGAGCAGGAAGGCGTTGGTGCGCTGCTGCGCGGTCTGGATGTAGTTGTACGTGTTGTAGTTGTACGCATCCGGCGGCGTGGGGTAATTGTCGCAGCGGTAATCGCTCTGGTTCGACCCGTCGCCCTGGGCCTTGGTGATGAGGATTTTATCGTTCTTGATCTTGCAACCGTATTGGTCGGCAAACGATTTAGGCAGCTGGATCTTTCCGTTCGGGATGGTGCTGGAGCCGGATGCGGTGAGCGCGCCGCTGGACAGGTACAGGGGGTTCGCGGAGAACTTGCGCTGGCTGGCCAGCGCGGCATCGTATTTGTTGTAGTCGATACCGCCCACGATGTTGTAGTTGGCACCGCTGGCGCCAGCGGTAAAGCTGATGCCATGCCGCTGACCGTCGCCATGGCTGGAAATGCCACCGTTGATGCTGGCTTCGGCGCCTTTGTAGTCCTTGCGCAGGATAAAGTTGACCACGCCACCGATGGCGTCGGAGCCGTACACCGTGGAGGCGCCCTCAGCCAGCACGTCGACCCGCTCGATCATGTTCTGCGGGATCATGTTGATATCGGTATTGGCCATCCGCTGGCCGTCGATCAACACCAGCGTACGGTTGACACCCAGGCCGCGCAGGGAGACCCGCGCCGCGCCGTCGCCACCTTCCAGCGAGGGGCTGGCAATGCCGCCGCCGTTGGTATTGTTCTGGGTGTTGGTCGCGTTTCCGGAGATGCTGGGCAGCGCCTGCAGCACATTGCCCATGGTCGGATTGCCGGCATTGGTGAGCGTGGCGCGATCCAGCGTGGTGACCGGACTGGAGGTCTCCTCGTCGACACGACGAATCAATGAGCCGGTGACCACCACGGCCTTGAGGTTCTTGGCATTATCCGTGGTGGCGGTCTGGCTGGTGGTCTGGCTGGTCGTCGAGCTGTCGGTTGCGCTGGAGTCCTGAGCGTGGATTGCGCCGGCTGCCGCGCACAGGCCCACACCCAGGGCCAGTTGCACGGCAAATGACAGGTGGTTCAAATCGTATTTCATAGGTATGCCCCTCTCGAAGTACAGCAAGATGCGCTGCGTTTGTTGGGCGCGGCGCTGGATACGTTTACGCATCCTGAAATGCCGGATGAAGCCCCCCTTGCTCCATCTGGCGTAGTTGATCCGTGCCGCTTGGTCGGGACATTGCCTGGCCCGAGGTTTCCCGCCCGGCGTACGAATGTTGAAAACCGTGACCTTGTTGCCGCCCGTTTCACGCTAAATGTTACAGAAAATTAACTCCAAGGAAAGATCCTTTCAACCGGAGCCCGCTGACGAACGCGCCGGCAACGGCGCTGACGCACGGCCAAAGTGCCGTTGGAGCGGGCGTTCAGGCGGCGACTGGCGCGGTATCGCGTTATCGCGACGGGTAGCGCGCCTGCAGCATCGCGAAGATGGCGCGCAGTCCCAGCGCCTCGCCACCGCGAGGCCGACCGGGGCGATCGGCGTCGTTCCAGGCGTAGGTGTCCAGGTGCAGCCATGGCGTGCCGTCAGGCACGAAGCGTTCCAGATAGAGCGCGGCGGTGATCGCGCCGGCGTGGCGGGATGGGCCGGCGTTGGCAAAATCGGCCACTGACGAGTCGAGCAGGTTGCGGTACGGCCGCCACAACGGCAGCCCCCACAACGGGTCGGCGACCTCGGTGCCCGCCTTCAACGCGGCCGCGGTCAGTTCGTCATCGTTGCCGAACAGGGCGGGCAGGTCGGGCCCCAGCGCCACCCGCGCCGCGCCGGTCAGGGTGGCGAAATCCACGATCAGGCCGGGCTTCTGCTCGGCGGCGTAGGCCAGCGCGTCGCACAGGATCAGCCGCCCTTCGGCGTCGGTGTTGTGCACTTCCACGGTGTGGCCGGCGCGGGTGGTGATCACCTCGCCCGGCCGCATCGCGTTGCCGGCCACCGAGTTCTCCACCGCCGGCACCAGCAAGGTGAGCCGCACCGGCAAGTTCGTCTGCATGATCAGCCCGGCCAGCGCGATCGCGTGCGCCGCGCCACCCATGTCCTTCTTCATCCAGCGCATGCCGTCGCTGCTCTTCAGGTCCAGGCCGCCGGTGTCGAAGCACACGCCCTTGCCGATGACGACCAGCTTGGGATGGTCGAGCTTGCCCCAGCTCAGTTCGATCAGCCGGGGCTCGCGATGGCTGGCACGGCCGACGGCGTGGATGGTGGGGAAGTTTGCCTTGAGCAACTCGTCGCCGACCCAGTCGCGCAGCTTGGCCTGGTAGGTCTTGCCCAGCGCCTTGATTGCCGCACCGAGCTGCTCCGGGCCCATGTCCTGGGTCGGGGTGTTGACCAGGTCGCGCACGCAACCGGTTGCCTCGACCAGCGGCGCGACCCGGGCCAGTTCGTCGGCTTCCAGCACCAGCGTGGCCGGAGCACGCTTCGGTTTCCGGTAACGGGTGAACTGGTACGCGCCCAAGGCCCAGCCCAGCGCGGCCAGCGAACGGTCGAGCGGCACGCCGTCGCTGGCGAGCTGATAATTCCCTTCAGGCAGGCTGCACGGCAGGCCTGCCAGTGCGCCCAGCGCGTCGTCGGGGCGGACCGCCACCAGCACCCGGGCGAGCTTGCCGGTGCTGTCCGCCAGCAAGGCAAACGAACCCGGAGTGGCTTCGAAACCGCTCTCGCCAAGCCAGCGCCGCTGGGCGGCGGTCAGCCGGCGGCGACTCGCGGCGAGGTGCGCGGCGTCGGTGGTCTCGATGGCGATGACATGGCGCAGGCCGGGGCGGCGTTCGAGCAGGGCGGACATGCGGGTTCCTTCAGTGAAATATTCTTCAATGATGAGCGCGCGGCGCCAACGGCACAATCGCGCGGACGGCTCAACCATCGCCGGCATGCACCTCCATCCAGTCGGCCAGCGCAGTCAGGTCGGGCAGGTCCAATTCGGGCGGTGGCCCCATGTCGGTCGGCCAGGGCCGCTGTTCGCGATTGATCCAGGCGCTGCGCAGGCCAGCGGCGCGTGCGCCGCACACGTCCATCGCCGGGTCGTCACCGACATGCAGCACCTCGTGGGGAGCGCGGTCGAGCAAGGCCGCGGCGGCCAGGAAGATGCCCGGGTCAGGCTTGGCCGCGCCATGGTCGCGGGCGCACACGTGGTGCACGAAGTGCTGCTCGATGCCGACCCGGCCGAGATCGGCATTGCCGTTGGTCAGGCTGGCCAGCGGCCAGTGCGCGGCAATCCGCTCCAGCGCCGGCCGGCTGTCCGGATACAGCTCCACCTGGTTGCGTGCGGTGAAGTAGATTTCCCACAGCGTGTCGATCGGCGCCTCGGCGATACCGCTGGCGGCGAAGACGTGCTGCAGGGTGAGTCGGCGCTGGGCGGTGAAGTCGTGCGCCAGGTCGAGTCGCCCGGCAGCGACGCGTGCGCGCAGCGCGCGAATCGCGGCGATCGGCCACGCCTGCGCCACCTCCGGATGATGTTCCCGCAACCAGGCATCGACCGCCTGATCGGCGCGTTCCAGCGCCGGCAGCACCGGCCACAGGGTGTCGTCCAGGTCCAGCGTGAGCGCGCGGATCGGCACCTCGTCGACCGTTTACTGGTTGCTGACGCGCAGCACCTGGCCCAGCTTGATCTGACTGCCCTTGAGATGGTTCCACTCACGCAATTGGGCCACGTTGATGGCGTGCCGCTTGGCGATCGAGGACAAGGTATCGCCCTTGCTCACGGTGTAGGACTTGCCGCTGGCCGCAGCTGTGGTCTGGCTCTGGCTCTGGCTGACCTCGGCGCGGACGCCATGGAACGCCGCGCCGCTGGTTTGCGCGGCGTTGACGCTGGTGGCGCCGCCCTGGGCATGGGCGAGGCTGCTGACACTGACGTTGGCCACGCTGCCATCGACATGTTCCAGCCCGCTCGAGGGCGTGACCGCCGGCTGGCTTGGCTGAACGGGCTGACTCGGGCGTGCCGTGGTGGTACGCAATTGCGCCGCCGCAATCGGGTTGACGGCCGCCAGCGAGGCTTGCGCACGCTCGCCGGCATTGTCGGGTCGCGCAATCGGGCTGGGGTGGGCACCGACTTCGGCCAGGATGGTAGTGCGTCGCGCGGCGTCCATCGCGGCCAGCTGCATGCCGTCCTGATAGGGCAGCACACTGTGTTCGCGCAAGGCCGCGGCAGCCGGCTCACTCTGCAGGAAGGCGACGAACGCCTGCGCCTCGGCCGCTTTCGGGCTGCTCGGGTTGGTGACCAGATACAGCGGAATGAACAACGGGTAGCTGCCATTGGCAATGTTGGCCGCCGTGGCGGGGTGGCCGTTGATCGGAATTGCCTTGATCTTGGGGTTGCCGCTGATGCCGGCCAGCATCGCCACGCCGAAACCGTTCGCGTTCAGCGCGATGCCTTCTTCCAGCTTGCGCGTGTTGACGTACAGACGTGGTGCCGCCACCGGCTGGTTGCCGCGGCCGAACAGCAAGGTGCGCAGGCTGTACTCCAGGCCGTCACCGGGGCTGGCCACGGCATACACGTCAATCGGCGCATTGCGCCCACCGACCTCGCTCCAGTTGTGGATCTTGCCGTAATAGATGTCGTGCACCTGCTTCAGCGTAAGGTTGCTGATCGGGTTGGCGGTCTGGGTGATGATCACCAGGCCATTCCAGGCCACCGGCGTGAAGGTGAGTCGGGCATTCTGCGGGCTGCCATCGGAAGGCCGCGCGCTGCCGGCCAGATCGGCCGTGCCGTTGCTTACCGCGTCGATGCCCGAGGCCGTGTTGAACGGCTGCAGCTCGATCTTGCCGTGGCCGGCCTTGGTCCAGGCCCTGCCCACTTCAGTCATCACCGCGTTGGCGGTGGCGTCGTCGCCGCGCCAGATCAGGGTGCTGGAGTCATGCGTGGTTTTGCTGGCGACGTGGTGAGTTTTGCTCGCGACGTGGCTGGTCCTGGCCAGCGCGACGGTGGAAAGACAGGCCCCGAGCAGGGCGAAGAACAGCAAGCGGACAAGACGTACAGACATGATCGTGGCAAACCTCAGTGCAAGATGATCCGTGGCGTGGAACCGGCGACGCGCGCCCCGGGGCGACGACTCGGTAGTGAACATAGGGTATTTCAACGGGTTGAACGCACAACATCAAGCATTTTCATATATTCAGGACCGGTGGAGGCGCAAGTTGTGCGGCGGGGCACGCCCACGGGGCGACGCGCGTCAGGCTTTTCCAGGTTCAGATCCGACTGGCTTGCGGTTGCCCTCAGCGCCCCGCGCCTCAGTTGATCAGCACGTAATGACTGCCCTCCGCGTCGGCCACCACCAGCACCAGCTGGCGCAGATGTACGTGGGCCAGTCCGCGCAGCATGCTCAGGCTGGTGATGCGCTGGTTGCCCACCCCGATCACCACGTCACCGCGGCTCAACCCCGCTTGCGCCGCGCGACTGCCGGGCTTGACGGTGCTGATCGCCGCGCCATACCAGCCCTGGTTGCGCTGGGCCTGGCTCAACTCGCTGAAGCTTACGCCAGCGAGGCGCGGATCGAGCTGACCACCGTCAAGCGTGGCCAGTTTTTCCGCCGCCAGGGTGGCGCTGACCTGCCGCGGCTGGCCATCGCGCACGATCCCGATCTGCAGCGTGCTGCCCAATGGCAGCAGGCCTTCGGTGTTGCGCAGTTGCTGCACGCTGGTGAGCGGCTTGCCGTCCAGTGAGGTCAGCACGTCACCGGGCTGCAGGCCGGCACGGGCCGCGGCGGAGTCGTCGCTGACCCCGGTCACCACCACCCCCTTGGCTTGCTTCAGCTGCAGCGCCTGGGCGATGCGCGCGGTGATCGCCTGCGCCTGCAGGCCCAGCGTGCCGCGCGCCACCTTGCCATGCTCGATCAACTGCTTCATCACCTCCTGGGTGAGGTTACTGGGGATCGCGAAGCCGATGCCCACGTTGCCGCCCGACGGCGAGAAGATCATCGTGTTGATGCCGACCATCTGGCCGCGCAGGTTGACCAGCGGCCCGCCGGAATTGCCCGGGTTGATCGAGGCATCGGTCTGGATGAAGTTCTGGTAGCTCGAATCGCCCAGGCCCGAGCGCCCCAGTGCCGAGACGATACCGGCGGTGACTGTCTGGCCCAGCCCGAACGGTTCGCCCACCGCCACCACGTAGTCGCCCACGCGCAGGCTGGCGGAGTCGGAGATCGGCAACGCATGCAGGTTGTCCGCCTTGATCTG
>JBDTKM010000254.1:0-12809 GCA_039935315.1 Rhodanobacter sp.
CGGCACCGTGCGCCGCGCCGCCGCCAGCGCTGCTTCCACGTCGGGATGAGCATCGAAGCACGCCTGTGACAAGGTTTCACACAAGATCGCGGCAAGCGCCGTGACCGCCAGGCCGCGGGACGTCGCCTGATCCAGCCCCGCCAGATGCCAATGGTCGATACGCGCGCCGAGCGCGCCCACCACACCGGCCACGTCCTTGTCCGCCAGCGCACCGTAGACCGCATGTACAGCGCCAGGTTGTAGCGTATCCAGCCATTCGGCCAACGCCCGAGCGGCCTGCGGGTTGTGCCCGACATCCACGAATAACGGGGGCTCGCCACCGAGCGCCTGCAACCGCGCCGCGATGCGCACCTTGTGCAGCCCGGCACTGGCTGCCGCGAACAGGGCACTGGGCGCGAGTGCGCTTTGCGCGAGTGCATGCAGAGCAGCGATGGCCGCCGCCGCATTGGCGAATTGCACCGGCGCGGCCAGCGGCGGATCAGGCAGCTCCATCGCCGTACCGTCACGATGGCGCCAGCGCCATCCGTACGCATGCCGCTCGACGCTGAAGTCATGGCCGGCGCGCTGGACCAGCGCGCCGCGTTCGGTCAGCGCCGTCAACAGTCCGGCCGGCGGGTCCAGCTCGCCCAGGATCGCAGGCCGCCCCGCACGCGCAACCCCGGCCTTTTCGCGGCCAATACTGTCGCGATCCGGCCCCAGCCACTGCATATGATCCAGATCGATCGTGGTGATCACCGCCACGTCCGCGTCGATGATGTTCACTGCGTCGAGCCGGCCGCCCAGCCCTACTTCCAGCACAGCCACATCGACACCGGCACGGGCAAACAGATCCAGCGCGGCCAGTGTGCCGAACTCGAAATAAGTCAGCGGCAGCTCACCACGGGCCAGCTCGATGCGCTCGAATGCCTCGATCAAGGCGGCATCCTCGACCTCCGCGCCATCGATGCGGATGCGCTCGTTGTAGAGGAACAGGTGGGGAGAAGTGAAAGCGCCCACGCGACGTCCCGCCGCGGCAAGCATCGCCTCCAGCAGGGCCACCGTGGAGCCCTTGCCATTGGTGCCGGCCACCGTAATGACGCACGGCGCCGGACGCGGCGCACCCATGCGTTGCCACGCTTCGCGCACGCGATCAAGCCCAAGCTCGATGCTGTGCACGTTGACGCGTTGCTGATACTCCAGCCACTCGGCGAGATTGCGGATCATGGGTAATCATCTGAGAGAAAAGGACGCGACCATGCACCAGCCGCCAAGCACACGACAAGGCGCGCCTTATTGTAGGAGCCCGCTCGGGACGATGTCCTGGCTCGTGACTCGCGCTTTGCCGGGGAATCCCCCAGGCGCAGGCTCCTGCGGCCCGGAGGCGAGCGCGTCCTGGTGCTGTGGTCGGCAGCCCGTCCCGCTCCTGGGAGCCTGTCGAACTGTGGTTGGCCGGCCTGCGAATCCGCCTGCGTGGTCCATATTTCCGCCGATTCGCCGTCCATAGAACCACTATGGACCGGCGAATCGTCGATTGCTGTCCTCACGCAGCCGAATTCTCGCCTCGCCCACCAAAGCCCGACAGGCTCCTGGAACCGCTATGGACCGGCGTATCGTCGATGGCCGTCCTCACCGAGTCGAATTCTCGCCTCGACCACCCACGGCCCGACAGGGGGCTAGGAAAGCCGCACGTTGCGCAGCCGCAACGCATTGCTCACCACCGATACCGAACTCATGCTCATCGCCAGCGCCGCGATCATCGGTGACAGCACGATACCGAACCACGGGTACAGCACGCCGGCCGCGAGCGGCACCCCGACCGCGTTGTAGACGAAGGCGAAGAACAAGTTCTGATGGATATTGCGCACGGTGGCCTGCGACAGCCTGCGCGCACGCACGATGGCGCCAAGCTCGCCCTTCATCAAGGTGAGCTGCGCGCTCTGCATGGCGATGTCAGTGCCACCACCCATCGCGATGCCGATGTCGGCGACCGCCAGTGCCGGGGCATCGTTGATGCCGTCGCCGGCCATCGCCACACGGTGACCCTCCGACTTCAGGCGCTCTATCACGACAGCCTTGTCGGTCGGCGATACATCCGCATGAATCTCGTCGATGCCCAGTGTGGCAGCCACTGCGTGCGCGGTAGTCGCATTGTCCCCGGTGAGCATCACGATACGCAGGCCCGCAGCGTGCAAGGCATCAATCGCGGCCGCCGCATCCGGCTTGATCCGGTCGGCCACGACGAGCAGCGCCGCGAGCTTGCCATCGACCGCCAGAAACATCACGGTCGCACCCTGTCCGCGTAATTTTCCGGCACGAGCACTCGCCGCGTCGCCGACAGAAACTGAAGCCTCATCCATCAACTTTGCATTACCCAGCGCGACAACGAGGCCATCGACGCGCGCCTGCACGCCGCGACCGGTCAGCGCGTGGAAAACGGTGGCTGCGGGCAAGCTCAGGCCTTCAGCTTCTGCGGCCTGCACGACCGCCTTGGCCAGCGGATGCTCGCTGGGCTGCTCCAGTGCCGCCGCCAGCGCCAGCAGCCGCTCGCGTGGCAGCTCGCCCAGTACGACCAGCTCGCTCAGGCTCGGCTTGCCCTCGGTCAGCGTGCCGGTCTTGTCCAGCACCAGCGTGTCGATATCGCGCAAGGTCTCGATCGCGCCGGCATCCCGGAACAGCACGCCGTGCTGCGCGCCGCGGCCGCTGGCCACCATGATCGAGATCGGCGTGGCCAGGCCCAGCGCGCAAGGACAGGCAATCACCAGCACCGACACCGCCGCGATCAGCGCATGCGAGAACTGTGGCTGCGGGCCAAACCCGGCCCACACCACAAACGCGAGCACGGCCGCCGTCACCACCGCCGGCACGAACCAACCCGCCACCTTGTCCGCCACACGCTGCAGCGGGGCCTTGCTGCGTTGCGCTTGTGCCACCATGGCCACGATCTGCGCCAGCATGGTCTCGCCACCGACTTTGCGCGCGCGCATGGTCAGCGCGCCATCCTGATTCAACGTACCGCCGGCAAGTGCATCATCCGCGCGCTTGGCTACCGGCATCGGCTCCCCGCTGAGCATGGCCTCGTCGACATGGCTCTCGCCTTCGAGCACGACGCCATCGACTGGCACTTTCTCGCCGGGACGTACGCGCAAGGTGTCACCCACTCGTACCGCATCCAGTGGCACATCGCTTTCGGTGCCGTCAGCCGCGATGCGTCGCGCAGTCTTCGGCGCCAGCCCCAGCAGAGCCTGCAGCGCGGCACCGGTACGCCGGCGCGCGCGCAACTCCAGGAAATCGCCAAGCGTCACCAGGGTGACGATGACCGCCGCGGATTCAAAATAGACTCCAACCCGCCCCTGCGCATCGCGGAAACCAGCGGGGAAAATCGCCGGCCACAGGAACGCGATCGCGCTGTACGCCCACGCCACGCCCGTGCCCAGCGCGATCAGCGTGTACATGTTCAGATGCCATGGCTTCAACGAGCGCCAACCGCGCGCAAAGAACGGCGCGCCGCCCCACACCACCACCGTCGTCGCCAGCAGTGCCTCGACCCAGCCGAGCACGCCAGCCCACGGCGACGGCAGCTGCCAACCGAACATATGTGGCCCCATCGCCAACGCAAACACCGGCACGGTCAGCGCGACCAGCAACCAGAACCGCCGCGTCATCGTCGTCAGTTCGCCGTCGTCGCCAGCTTCCAGCGAAGGCATCATCGGTTCCAGCGCCATGCCGCACTTCGGGCACGCACCGGGGCCGACCTGCTCCACCTCCGGATGCATCGGACAGGTGTAGGTCGTACCGGCTGGTGCCGACGCTGTCACGGGCGCCGGTGCTGGCGTCGCTGCCGGCTTGTCATGCACAAACGCGTGTGGATCGGCCACGAATTTTTCGCGACAGCGCGCGCCACAGAAATAATAGGTCTGGCCCGCGTAGTCGGCTTGATGCTTCGCGGCCTGCGGATCGACCTTCATGCCGCACACGGGATCGACAGCCGCGGCCGGGGGTGCATCTTCGCTGGCCGCGCAGCACGCGTCCCGCGTATTCATGTCATGCGCGAATGCCTGCGGGTCGGCCGTGAATTTTTCGCGACAACGCGCGCCACAAAAATAATAGGTCTGGCCGGCGTAGTCGGCTTGATGCTTCGCGGTCTGCGGATTGACCTTCATGCCGCATACCGGATCGATAGCCGCGGCCGTCGGGGCATCCCCGTTGGCCGCGCAGCATGCGTGATGCGTAGTCATGCCGCACCATCTTCGTCGGTCAGCGCGCGCAGGATCGGACATTGCTCCGGGGCACCGTGTCCAGGGCACGAATCAACCAACTGCGCCAACCCGTCGCGCACGCGCTGCAATTCGAGAATGCGTTGATCGATCGCGGCCAGCCGCTGCTGCGCTCGTTGCTTCACCGCTTTCACTCCGCGACGACGATCGGCCGACAACGCCAGCAACTCGCGGATTTCTTCCAGCGTAAAGCCCAACTGCTTGGCGCGCCGAATGAAGCGCAACTGGGCAATTGCGCCCTCGCCATAGCTGCGATAACCGGAGGCACGCCGCTGCGGCTCGGGCAGCAAGCCCTCGCGCTCGTAGTAACGGATGGTGTCGATCGCCACGCCGACGCGCTTGGCGACGGCACCGATAGTGAGCGAGTTGGATGGGCTGTTCATGGCCAGAGTCTAGACCATTGATCAAGGTCTAGTGTCAAGTGACCAGCGGAGCCCACAGTGATCCGGGAAGGATTGAGGGTCGGCCAACGCAACGCGTCATAGCCCGACCGGCGCGGCGACTGCCGACTTCCCGCGAAACCGAATGCCGGGCCCGCGCAGCCGATCAAGACCGCCGCTCAAACCCGTCCGCGGCCCATGCGTCGCTGCCCACACCGTGGTGGACGAAGAACAATCCATCGGGATCGTACTTGCGCTTCACCGCCGCCAGCCGTGGGTAGTTCGCACCCCAAAAGGAAGTTTGCCAACCGCGTTCGAAGTAGTCGCTTTCCGAAACATAGGATCCCGCCTGTGGAGCGACCTTCAGCAAGGCTTCCATCGCGCGGTTGACGCCGGCCGCGTCGCGCTGCGCCTTGGCCAGGTCCGGCCCGGGGCCGGGCATGCCCGCAAATGCCGGCGGACCTGCGCTGCCGCACATCGCCAGCGCAAACGCCTCGACCATGCCGGGGTGGGTCGCCGTATCGCGTGCGGCGGCCCGTTCCGGCGCCGGCGCGCCGGCCAGGCCCTTGTTGAAATGCAGCGCGAACTCCGATTCGCGCGACGCCGCGAACATCGCATCGACCAACCGGGATCGATCACGTTTTTCCAGCAGCGAAGCCGGCAACCAGGCCGAACGGAAGCCGTGCAGGAACCAGCCGACCTGACCCTGATCACCGGCCCATACGAAATGCTTGCGTGGTGCGCCTGGCCGATGGTCCTCGACGATGAACTGCGGTGCATGTTGACGGAAGAAGTCCGCGTCCCAGAAATGCCGCGCCGGCAGCGCGATGATCGTGATCTCGCGGGCAAACGTGCAGTCCTTGCGGGCGTGCACCCAGGCCAGAAACGGCGCCCAGACCTGCTGCGCCTGCGCCTGGCTCAACCCCTGGAACACCATCGAAATGCGCAAGCTGTTGTCCGACTGGAACACCATCTGCTCGCCCCAGTGCGGGTTGAACAGCTCGCTGCGATAGAAGCTCATCGCCTGCGCGATCAAGGCGCGAAACGCCGTATCGGAGGACGCCTTGATCGTGCCGAACGCCGCACCGAAAGTTTCTGGCAGGTCGCGCGTGCGCAGGGTCAGCCGGGTCACCACCCCCAGGCTGCCACCGCCACCGCCCTTCAGTCCAAAGAACAGTTCCGGATGGCTGCAGGCATTGACGATACGCAGTTGCCCATCGGCAGTCACCACTTCGGCCTCGATCAGCCCGGCGGCCGCGGTGCCATAGTTTTTCGAGAAGCTGCCGAAGCCGCCGCTCTGCACCAGCCCGGCCACGCCCACGGTGGTGCAGCCACCGCCCTGCACATAGCGCCCGCCCTGGGTGGTCACCGCATCATAGGCGTCGATCCACAGCGCGCCCGCCCCGAGGCTTACCGCCGGCTGCGCAGCCACCTGGCAACCTTTCGGCACGAACGCGTCGTGCAGCTGGATCTGGTTCATCCGCCGCGTCCATATCAGCAGGGAATCGGGCGCGTCAGAGGTGCCCTGATAGCTGTGGCCGCCACCTTTCACCACCAGGCGCAGATGGTGTTCGCGCGCAAAGTTCACCGCCGCGACGATATCGGTGGCGCTCTCGGCGGCTACGGCATACGCGCTCGGCCGGGAGATCCACGCGTCGGCCCAGCCGCTGGTCTGGGTCAAGCCGGGCTGATCACCCAGGTAGAACGGATTCTTCAGCTGTTTCAGCGCCTCGGCCCTGACCCCAGCGGGCGCGTCCGGCGCGAACGGCGACTGCAGTTTCAGCAGACGACCGCCGACCCGATCCTTCAGCGCATCCCACCTCGCCGGATTCGGCCACGCCGGGTCGCCGGGTCGAACCCGGCGTAACAGTCGCGGCAGGTTTTTGCGGGTACGGGCCAGCAGACGTCCGGCCGGAGACAACGCCAGCGGCAGCAGTGATCCGGCGAGAGCAGCCTTGAGCAGATCGCGACGATTCACGGGAGTTCCCAGTGGTTGATTCGAGGTCGATGGTGCGACCGGGACAGCCTGCTGTCGCTCACCAAGTGACGGATCGACCCGTCGCAGTGACGGATGGTGGCGCGCCAGGGACGAGTGGGAAGGCTTTGCGTAGAATCGACGCATGAACGAACAGGCGGGTTTCGGCTTCCAGAACTACCAGCGTTGGCGGCGGCCCATCGAAGTCAGCTACTGGATCATGCTGGTCGCCCTCAATACCGCGTTCAACGGGCTGGTGGCGCAGATCGACCATGCCCGCACGGCGGCATGGGAGCCGTGGCTGTGGGAGTGCAGCAGCTCGATCCTCATCCTGGCCCTGATTCCGTTCGTGATTGCGCTGGAACGACGTTGGCCGTTCCACTTCGACACCTGGCGACACAGCCTGCCGCGACACCTGCTGGCGACGATTCCGTTCAGCCTGGCGCACGTCGCTGGTATGGTCGTCCTGCGCAAGCTGGGCTATGCGCTCGCCGGCTCCCACTACGAGTTCGGCGCACAGTTCGGCTACGAATACCTGAAGGACATCCGCACTTATTTTCTGATCATCGCGCTGCTGTGCCTGTCGCGGCTATGGCTCGTGCGCTGGCAGGGAGAAGCGCGATTGCTGGTGGCGCCGGACGTTGGACAGCCGGCCGAGCCGGTCGAACGACCCGAGCGCTTTCTGGTGCGCAAGCTGGGCCGGGACTTCCTGCTCAACGCCAGCGAGATCGAGTGGCTGCAGGCTTCGGGCAACTACGTGAATCTGCATGTGCGTGGTCGCGACTACCCGTTGCGCACCACCATGGCCGCGATCGAGCAGCGGCTGGACCCGGCACGCTTCGTGCGCGTGCACCGCAGCTACCTGGTCAATCTCGACTACCTCGCCCAGATCGAACCGCTGGAAACAGGCGACGCTCGATTGAGCTTGCGCGATGGCGCCACGATTCCCTGCAGCCGACGCCATCGTGTGGGCTTGCGCGAACGTTTCGGCAGCTGACTGCGCGGCCATCGACGCGCGCATCAGGGCCGCATCCTGATTTGCCGCATCAGCGCCGGCTGGCTCGTCGAACGACAGCTACACGTGCACGATGGGCTACGCTTGCACAGCGTTTTCGAACACCAGGGGCAGCAGATGAACACAAGGATTCCGGGCAGGCTGATCGGGCTGGCGCGTGGCATGCGCCGCCCGGACAGAGTTTTACTCGGGCTGGTCATGGCCGGCCTGCTTTCGCTGTGTGCGACCAGCGTGGTCCAGGCGACCACGGCCGAGCCGGCGCGTTGGCAACACGAGGCCCGGGCGGTGACAATCACCCGCGACGACTGGGGCATCGCCCACGTGCATGGCAAGACCGATGCCGACGCCGTGTTCGGCATGGCCTACGCGCAGGCCGAGAACGACTTCAATCGCGTCGAGACCAACTATCTGGTGTCGCTGGGTCGATTGGCCGAGGCAAAGGACGCGGACGACTCCGCGCTGTGGCAAGACTTGCGCCAGCGGCTGTTCATCGATCCGGTCGAGCTGAAGAAACTGTACGCGCAGAGCCCAACCTGGTTGCGCGCGTTGATGGACAGCTGGGCGGATGGACTGAACTACTACCTGGCCAGCCACCCCGAAGTGCATCCGCGAGTCATCACTCATTTCGAGCCATGGATGGCGCTGTCGTTCACCGAAGGCAGTATCGGCGGCGATATCGAACAGGTGGAGCTGAAACCGCTTCAGGCGTTCTACGGAGCCTCGACGGATACGCCGCTGGCTCAGGTGCAGACGCGCTCCAGCTGGATCGAGCCCACCGGCTCCAACGGCATCGCGATCGCGCCGAAGCTCACCGTCGATGGGCACGCGCTACTGCTGATCAATCCGCACACCTCGTTCTTCTTCCGCTCCGAACTGCAGATGTCCAGCGATGAAGGGCTGGATGCCTATGGCGCGGTGACCTGGGGCCAGTTCTTCATCTACCAGGGCTTCAACCCGCATGTGGGCTGGATGCACACCTCGACCGGCGTCGATGTGGTCGACCGGTTTGCCGAGACCATCGTGCAC
Source organism: Rhodanobacter sp. (assembly GCA_039935315.1). Lineage (GTDB taxonomy): Bacteria > Pseudomonadota > Gammaproteobacteria > Xanthomonadales > Rhodanobacteraceae > Rhodanobacter. Next base: position 8,650 of record JBDTKM010000254.1, read on the forward strand.
CAGGACGGCAAGCTGTTCTATCGCTACGGCAAGGCACTGCGACCAGTCACTTCGCGCCAGATCACCTTGTCGTACCGGACCAGGGATGGCGCGCTGGCGCAACGCACCTTCACCGCGTACTTCACCCATCACGGCCCGATTGTGCGCGACGCAGGCGGCAAATGGATTGCCGAGGCGCTGATGAACAAACCGATTCCGGCGCTGGAACAAAGCTGGCTGCGGACCAAGACGCACGACCTGGCCAGCTACATGAAAGTCGCCGAGCTGAAGGCCAATTCGTCCAACAACACCTTGTTTGCCGACGACAAGGGCGAGATCGCCTTCCTGCTGCCGCAATTCGTGCCCAAGCGCGATAACCGCTTCGATTACACCAAGCCGGTCGACGGCAGCAATCCGGCCACCGACTGGCAAGGACTGACGCCGCTGGACCAGCTTCCACAGGTCGTGAATCCGCCGAACGGCTGGGCGTTCAACACCAACGACTGGCCGTACTCCTCCGCGGGTCCGTACAGCCCGAAAAAAGCGGACTACCCGCGCTACATGGATACCTTCGGCGAGAACCCACGAGGCCTGCACGCCACCCGTCTGCTCACGAACATCAAGAATGTCACGCTGCCGTCGCTGATCACCGCCGCGTTTGACTCCTACCTGCCCGCGTTCGCGCGGCAACTGCCTGTTCTGGTTGCCGACTACGACGCGCTGCCCGCCAACGATCCACTGCGCACGAAACTCGCCGGACAAATCCAGATGCTGCGCGATTGGAATTACCGCTGGGGCATCGCCTCGATGCCGACCTCATTGGCGGTGTTCTGGGGCGACACGCTGTGGGATGAAGTGAGCAAGGCCGACACCGCCGAAGGCCTGTCGGTCTACGACAAGATGGCCGAGAAAGCCGGTTCGAAGGCCCGTTTGAACGCTCTGGTCGAAGCTTCGGATCGGCTGACCCAGGACTTCGGCAGCTGGGGCGTACCGTGGGGCGAGATCAACCGCTTCCAGCGCATCAACGGCGATATCGTGCAGAAGTTCGACGACAGCAAACCGAGCATCCCGGTGCCGTTCGTGTCATCACGCTGGGGCTCGCTGGCCTCGTTCGGGGCGCATCGCTGGCCCGGTACCAAACGCTACTACGGCACCGGCGGCAACAGCTTCGTCGCGGTGGTCGAGTTCGGCCCGAAAGTGCGCGCCCGCGCGATCACCGCCGGTGGCGAAAGCGGCCACCCCGATTCGAAACATTTCAACGACGAGGCCGAGCGTTACACGACCGGCAATTTGCGCACGGTGTACTTCTGGCCGGAGCAGCTGAAGGGGCACACCGAGCGCGAGTACCACCCGGGCCAGTAGGCACCCAGGCGACGACAGCTCGCGGTTTGCACCCTCGGGAGCTGAACGGCAGCCACGCATGACCACATAACCTTGTCATGCCATTGGTTATGAGTTCCCGCAGGGTCTGGCATGACCCGTCGCCGATGCACGATCGTGTGCCCAACCTCAAGAAGCGCGGAGTGAGTCCATGAAGCGAGGCCCCAAATGGCTGGTGTTGATCGGCAGTGCGCTGCTCGCATGGGTCCTGCTGTTGGGGCTGGTGATCGCCACGTTCAACTGGAATCGCGCGCGCCCGTTCATCAACGACAAGGTGAGCGAAGCCATCGGCAGGCCGTTTGCCATCAACGGCGACCTCACGGTCGAGTGGCAGCGCGACCGCAGCAGCCACGGGCCAGTTGGATGGGTACCCTGGCCCGAGTTCACCGCACGCGACGTACGCATCGCCAATCCCGGTTGGGCCACACAACCGCAATTCGCCCATCTCGACGCGCTGCACTTCCGCCTCTCGCCGCTGGCACTGTTGGCGCACCGCATCGACGTGCCATCGCTGCAGCTGGTCAATCCCGGCATTGACCTGGAGCGGGACAAGCAAGGCCGGGCCACTTGGGATTTCGCCTTGCCGCAGGACACCGCACCGTCAAACTGGCATTTGAACCTTGGTTCGGTGGGCTTCGGCAGCGGCGTCATCCGCCTGCACGACGGCCCCACCCAAACCAGTCTCAAGGTCACCGTGACGCCCCTGCAGAGCGCCATTCCCTATGCCGAGATCGTGGCGCAGCAAACCACAGAGGCGCGCCGACAGGTTAACCAGAGCGCCGCAAGAGCAACCAGGCAAGCAGCCGGCGACGACAAGCCCGCCGCGTCGAACCGGTCGATCACCTATCAGTTCGGGTGGAACGCCCAAGGCACTTATCAAGGCAATCCGCTCAACGGCCACGGCAAGACTGGTGCGGTGCTTGCGCTGCAGAACGCGAACCAACCCTTCCCCGTGCAGGCTGACGTGCACCTCGGCGACAGCCACATCGCGCTGGTCGGTACCCTGACTGATCCGCTGCAGCTCGGCGCACTGGATCTGCGGCTGTGGTTCTCCGGCTCCAGCATGGCCAAGCTGTATCCGCTGACGGGTATCACCCTGCCCGACACGCCGCCGTACGCCACCGAGGGCCATCTGAAAGCCACCCTGGGCGACAAGGGCAGCCGGTACAGCTACCAGGGTTTCCGCGGCCACGTCGGCGGCAGTGACCTGGACGGCGACCTGTTGTTCGTCACCGGCGGTGCGCGGCCGAAATTGAGCGGCGACCTGCACTCAAACCGGTTGCGACTCTCCGACCTGGCTCCGCTCATCGGCGCCGATTCCAATGCCGAAAAGAAGCAGCGAGACGACGGCAAGCCCCAGCCCGCAGACAAACTGCTGCCGGTGGAACCGTTCCGCACCGAGCGTTGGCGGGCGATGGGTGCGGACGTCAAGTTCACTGCGGCACGCATCGAGCACGGCAAGGCTCTGCCGATCGAGTCGCTGAGCACACACCTGGTGCTGAACAATGGCGCGCTTTATCTCGATCCGTTGAGCTTCGGCGTCGCTGGCGGCGCCGTGCGCAGCAATATCACCCTGGACGGCAGCCGCCAGCCGATGCATGGCGTGTTGAAGCTCCACGCGCGCCACTTGAAGCTGAAGCAGCTGTTTCCCGAGTTCGCGCCGATGCGCACCAGCTTCGGCGAGATCAACGGCGATGCCGACCTCACCGCGCAAGGCAACTCCATTGCCACCCTGCTGGGCAGCGCCGACGGCGAGCTGAAGCTGCTGATGAACGATGGCGCGATCAGCAAAACCTTGCTGGAAACCGCCGGACTCAACGTAGGCAACATCATCATCGGCAAACTGTTTGGCGACAAGAACGTGAAGATCAACTGCGCCGCCACCGACATGACCGCGAAAAGCGGGCTATTCGACATGCGCCTGTTTGTGTTCGATACCGGCGATGCGGTGATCAACGTGCATGGCACGGTGAACCTGTCCACCGAAGCGCTTGATCTCGACGTGAAGCCGCACACCAGGGGCCTGCGCATTCTGTCGCTGCGCTCGCCGCTGTACGTGCGCGGTACCTTGAAGCACCCCGACGTGGGTGTGCAGAAAGGCCCGTTGCTGCTGCGTGGCGCTGGCGCGATCGCACTCGGCGCACTCGCGCCGGCAGCTGCCCTGATCGCCCTGATCGCGCCGAGTCACGACAACGGTGAAGGCGGTGACAACACCTGCCGCGCCGTGCTGCAGCAACTGCGCCATACCGGCAACATCACGCCACCGAAAGGAAAATTATCGCCTTCTGCACTGAAGAAGTGAGGGCCAGCCGGTCGGCGGAGGCGCCATCTGCGGGCGCTAGAATGGGCACTCTTCTCTCGCGTGAACGTCCATGCAACCTGCCAACCTGGCCCGCCTGCAGATTCATTTCTGTGTGTTGTTGTGGGGTTTCACGGCGATTCTCGGCAAGCTGATCACGCTGCCGGCACTGCCGCTGGTGTGGTGGCGCATGTTGCTGGTGGCGGCTGCCTTGCTGTTGTTTCCCCGTGTGCGGCGCAACCTGCGCGCGATGCCGTGGCGGCTGATCGGCGCTTATGCGGGCATCGGCGTGCTGGTGTCGTTGCATTGGCTGACGTTCTACGCCGCCATCAAGCTGTCCAATGCCTCGGTGGGCGCCACCTGCATCGCGCTGGGACCAGTGTTTCTGGCCTTCATCGAGCCGTGGCTGACCCGGCGCAAGTTCGATCCGCGCGAACTCTTGATCGGCGCGGCGGCGGTGCCGGGCGTGATGATGGTGGTCGGCGGCGTGCCCAGCGACATG
>JBDTKM010000255.1:0-6422 GCA_039935315.1 Rhodanobacter sp.
GCGCGCCGCGCTCGAGGCCGGCGCGGCCAGCGTGCTCGCCAGCCTGTGGCCGGTGGCCGACCAGGCGGCGGCCACGTTCATGGCTGCCTTCCATCAGTCAGTGGCGCGGCAACGCCAAACCGGTGACTGCGACCTGCGCGTGGCACTCGACGAGGCCCGACGAGCGGTGTCGGCGCAAGCGATGCACCCGGTCGAGGTGGGGCGACCGCGCGACGGACGCGCGCTCATCGAGGCCGCACCCGGCGCGGCCGTCGCGGCGCCGGAAGCCCAATCCGGCGATGCGTCCGACGCCGTGGCCGCCTTCGTGCTGATGGGGCGGCCGACGCTGGATCGCCACGAGGCGCCGCCCGATGCAAAGCGATGACCCAGGAAGCCCTCCGCCCATGGCGCCGGTGTCTGCGAGCCGGTGGCGGAACAGCTGCTGCGAATGAAAAATACGCGTTGGCATTTGCACAAGTAACGCAACACGCTGTGGCCCGGGACAGCGCGGATTGTTACTGCTCCGAGGCTTGCTTCACCCACGCCTGAGCTGGTCGATGACACACTCACGTCGCCTCTTGCGTTCACTGAGCCCTCCCGCTCTCGGCTCAAGTTTCGCTTTACAAGGCGATTGTCGGCTATCGGCCATCTGCCAAGCACGATTGACCGCCGCAGAGCGACCGCTCAGAAGCGACGCGCGTTCGGTGCTGCGACGCTCAATCCGAAATGGTCGCGATAAGCCTGCGGTGAAGTGCTTAGTAGCTTGGTAAAGCTTCGCCGCAGCGTCTCTTCCGAGCCGAATCCGCAGCGTTGCGCAATGCGTTTGATCGGGAGCGTCGAATCCAGAAGCAGTCTTCGGGCCTCATCCAACCGCAAATGCTCAACCGCGCGCACGGGGGTGAGACCAGTCACTTCGCGGTAATGGCGGCTGAAGCTGCGCGGGCTCATAGATGCCCGACCTGCCAACACCTGCAGCGAAAGATCCTGGGCGAGATGCGCGCCCATCCATGCATGCAGCGCGCCGAACCGATCGTCGGCCATCTGCAGTGACAGCGCCGTGCTGAATTGCGCCTGGCCACCCGGTCGTTTCAGGAACACCACGAGATAGCGCGCCACAGCCAGCGCCACGGCGCGCCCGAGATCCTCTTCCAGCAGCGCCAGCGCCAAATCGATACCGGCGGTCACGCCCGCCGATGTCCAGATCGGGCCATCGCGCACGAAGATCGGGTCAGGCTCGACGTGCACATCGGGAAACCGGCGCGCCAGCTCGGTGCAGTGTGCCCAGTGGGTTGTCGCGCGACGGCCATCCAGTGCACCGGACGCTGCAAGCAGGAATGCGCCTGTACAAACAGACGCGACGCGTCGCGACGTCCTGGCCCTTGTCCGCGTCCATTCCACTAACGGCGCATCGGTCGCTGCCACATCGACGCCGGGACCGCCAGCAATCACCAGCGTATCGACCGCAACATCCGGCGAAGGAAGCGCCTCGGTGGCAAGCTGCAAGCCACTCGAGGCCATCACCGACAAACCGCCCGAGGCCACAACATGAATTGAGTATCGCGGTGCTTTCCCTGCGTGGGCAAGCGTGTCGTTGGCCGACACGAACACCTGCATGGGACCGGCAAGATCGAGTATCTGCACACCCGGAAAAGCGAGAAGCTCGATCCTGCGCTGTGGATGAGGCAATACGGCTTCTGGCCCGAATCGAGGGTAATTTGGCACGTGTAGCAGCACCTACGGGCACACCATGCGGGGGTGTTGATTTTATCTGAATACTGGAGAGACCCGTGATCGAAGATAACGTACATCTGGAAATAGGCTCCCTCGTCTTCGAGGGGTTGGACCAGATCGACCTGACTGGCCCTTTCGAAGTGCTGTCGCGCATTCCGAACGCCACTTGCCGCGTTTATGGACTCACCCGTGAACCCGTCCGTGATACGCGCGGCCTGCGAATCGTTCCTGACGCCACACTGGCCGAAACGCCAGCGCTCGATGTGCTGCATGTGCCCGGTGGTTTTGGACAACAGGCATTGATGGAGAACGAGGCGTTGCTCGCCTGGATCCGCCAGCAGGCAACAGGTGCGCGCAGGGTGCTTTCGGTCTGTACCGGCGCGTTGCTCTGTGGTGCGGCCGGCCTGTTGAGGGGGCGCCGCGCTACCACGCACTGGTCCTGTCAGCATTTGCTGCCGTTCTTTGGCGCCACGCCCGTGGACGAGCGTGTGGTCGTTGATGGCAACTGGGTCTTTGCCGCTGGTGTCACCGCGGGCATCGATGGTGCATTGCGCTTGGCCGCAGAATTGCGCGGTGATGCCGTAGCGCAGTCGATCCAGCTCGGCATGGTGTACGCGCCGGAGCCGCCGTTCGACAGTGGCACGCCCGAAACGGCGCCCGCCGTCATCGTCGAGCAGGCGCGCCACGCCTATGCCGAGCTCACCAACCAGCGCGAGCAGACGGCCCGGCGCATCGCGGCGGAACTCGGCATCACCCTTTCGCAATAAATCGCAAAGATGACGGTGAGTCGCTTGAGAACGTATGCGCGTAGCCGTGCGCACACACAATCCAAAATGGATTTTGGCAAGGAATGAGGGTGTATTGGCATCGCTTCGCGATCCAGCGTACGCATGCTTTGCTCAATCCATTTCGAAGCGCGGCGGCGCCATGAGATCAAGAGAGTTCGTTGCGCACACGCTCGCCGTGGCTTGTGCCGTCAGGGCAACCTGCCGGTGGCCAATTCACCGTTTCGAAGATTCCGGCACGCATTTCCCGTAACACCCCTGCGCGGCGCGTGCTGAAAAGCTGGTCAAAAAACTGTTCTCTTCATAACGCGAAACCCCGGGCCTGCCGCCTCTGAAAACGCATGGACGATCTTTCAGAGTTTGGTTTCATGCACGTGCAGCTTCCCCGAAAGCTGCCGCTCGTGACCGGCAGCAACGGCTCGAAGGCGGACGCTCGCCAAGGCAGCGATGGGTCGGAAGCTGCCATTCGGAAAGCTGGGTTGAGTTCACGTGTGCCGATGGCGGCCTCGGTTCCAGGGTGGACTTCCAAAGCCAACTTCTGCAATGCCTTCATTTCCGAAGGATGCTGACCCGTCTGATTGTTGCGACTGTCGTGAACCGAGGCTTCGGCTCTGCTTCGGCTTCTCTGAAGAGTGCGGGCCAGGGTGGCCCGCTGCTCCACCCGGGGCCTCTGGGCGGCGGTGAGTCGGGGGCGACAGGTCCCGCAGCGGGCAACGACAGGGAGGTCGATGCCTTTTTGCCACGGCAGGATGCCCTGTCGAAAAGTCCGGTCCCGACGCACGCGCTTGCCGCCCAAGGACCGGCGCCAAGCGCCAGGCGGGATGGGCTTTCTCTTTGGTTATGTTTCTCTTGACTCCGGGCGTCCTGTCCTCCGCCCTTTGGGCCAGCTGCGCTGTTCGCATACGTTCCTGACGCGTGCGTGGCGACTCAAACAAAAAGTAACTCGGCCTCCAACGGAGGCCGACGACTCTTCGCAGTCGCGGCCCGGGCAGTGCGTGGGAAACTCGCCTCTGGGCGTCCAAACATCCAAGGGCCTCGCCACTGAGGTCGCCCCTGCGAGGCTCACTTGTCTGTTCGTCGTCTCGGCAGAGTTGTCTCACTCGTTGACGATCTCTGTTACGTCACGCTCCAGGGTCGCTCTCGTGCACCGGGACAACAGCCGGCTTGCACTGGATTCAAACACCGTGCGTGGCGCAGAGCTGAATTCCCGTCAGCGGTGGTCAATTCACCATGCGATGCGCTGACCATCACGATAGAAACCGCCGGTGAGCGGCTCGGACAGGCAGGCGGCCCACACGATGCCGGCAGCGCCATCGGTCACTGGCCGACCCCCCGGACCCCCCATGTCGGTGGCGACCCAGCCGGGACAGACCGCATTGACCTGGATGCCGCTGCCTTCGAGTTCGCTGGCCAAGGCGCGGGTATAGGTGTTCAGCGCCGACTTGGACACGCGATAGGCCGGACAGTTGGCACTGTCGGTGGTGCTGGCGCCGCAGCCGCTGGAGACGTTGACGATGCGGCCGTAGCGATGCCGCTGCATCAGCGGCAGCATCGCGCTGCACAAGCGCCAGCTGCCGAACAGGTGCGTTTCCATCGCCGCGCGCACGGGCGCGATCGCGGTACTGGCCGGATGCGCGGCCGCGTCGTAATACGCGCCGGCGTTGTTGACCAGCACATCGAGCCGGCCGTAGGTGACCTCGATCCAGTGCGCCAGCGAATCAACCTGAACTTGTTGGGTGACATCAAGCTGCACCGCGACCACGTCGCCGGCAGCCCCAATGAGCTTGCGCGCGGCATCCAGGCCCTTGTCGAAATCGCGCGCGCCGAGCAGCACGGTCATACCACGTTCGCTGAGCTGGCGCGCCACCTCGAAGCCGAGCCCGCGATTGGCACCACTGATCAGGGCCACGCGGTAGACCGGTATCGTGGCCGGCAGCTTTCGCGCGGGCCGGCTCATGGGGCCGCGTCGTTCTTGGCCACGGCGCTGCAGTGTTCGTCGGCGCAGGCCTGCCAGCCGCCGCCGAGCGACTTGTACAAGGCCACTGCGCGAGTGTTGATGGCCGCCTCGGCCTGGGCCAGGTCGTCTTCGGCGGCCAGTTGGGTACGCTGGGCGTCAAGCAGTTCGAGGAAGCCGGTTTCGCCCTCTTGATAGCGCACGCGGGCCAGCTCGGCGGCGCGCCCGCTTTGTGCCTCTTGCTCGATCAGGTAGTTGACGCGCACGCGCTGCTGGTTGAAGCCGATGACGGCGTTGTCGATGTCCTCGATCGCCAGCAGCACGGATTGCTGGTAATTCGCCTGCGCCGCATCGGCGCGGGCCTCGCTGGCATGCAGGTTGGCGCGAACGCGTTGCAGGTTGAGGCCGGGCCAGCTGATGCTGGGCATCAGCGACCAGGCGCGCGTGGCCGGGCTGCCGAAGTCGTTGCTGCGACCGGACAGAAAGCCAACGAAACCGCCCAGGGTGAGGTGTGGGAAGAAATCCGCCCTGGCCACGCCGATCCGTGCGGTGGCCGCGGCGTATTCGCGCTCGGCGATCTGGACGTCCGGACGGCGCGCCAGAACGTCGCCGGCCGCACCGATCGGAAGGTTCACCGCGATCGGCTTGAAGTCCTTCGACGAGAGGTCGATGTCCAGCTCACCCGGACGCCGGCCCAGCAACACCGCCAGCCGGAACCCGGATGCACTCACTGCCGTTTGAAGCACCGGCAGCTGAGCCTGCACGGCGGCGAGACGGGCCTTGGCGCTGGCCACATCCTGTTCCGAGCCTGCGCCGAGTTTTTGCCGCGCTTCGGTGAGGTGCACGGTCTGCCGTTGGTTGTCGATGTCGCGCTGGGCGATGCCCAGGCGCAGCTGGCTGCCGCGCAGTTCGAAGTAGTTGCGCGCCACTTCAGCCAGCAAGCTGACCTGGACGTCGCGCAAGGCGGCCTCGCGCGCACCCAGATCGCCACGGCTGGCCTCCACCGAGCGACGCACGCCGCCGAACAGATCCAGTTCCCACGAGGCATCGAAGCCGGCCTGGTAGGTGGTCACCGTGCTGCGCTGGTCGCTGAAGCCGGGTTGCTGACCACGGCTGCGGGTGTAGTCGATGTCGGTGTCGATGGTGGGCCATTGATTGGATTTGGCGTTGCTGAGCAGTGCGCGCGACTCGTGCAGTCGGGCGACCGCGATGCGCAGGTCCAGATTGTTCGCCGCGGCGTGCTGGATCAACGCATCCAGCGTGGGGTCGTTGAACTGTTTCCACCACGCAGCCTGGAATTGCGCACTGGTTTCCTGTGCGGCGTCCAGACCCTGCAACTGTGGCGTTGCAGGCGGCACCTTGTGATAGTCGGGGCCGACGCTGGCGCAGCCGGCCAGAACCAGGGTGGTTACCAGAGCCGCGCTGAGCGCGGCGACCTTCAACAGCGCTTTCATCTCAATGGTTCTCCAGCGCGCTGGCGTGTGCGCGCGACTTGCGGCGCTTCGCCAGGGTGTGAATGACGACGTAGACCAACGGCGTGTAGATCAGCCCGGACAGGGTCACGCCGAACATGTCCGAGGCCACGGCGACGCCGACGGCAGCTATCTTGAGCACGGCTTTCATCCGTGGTTCTCCAGCGCCGGCAGCGCCTGCGCGGTGGCGCGTTCGGCCGCGCGCGCCTCACGGCGTTCGATCAGGGCGCGAATGACGACGTAGAATAGCGGCGTGTAGATCAGCCCGAAGATGGTCACCCCGAGCATGCCGGAGAACACCGCCACACCCATCGCGTGGCGCATCTCGGCGCCGGCGCCGTGCGAGGTGACCAGCGGCACGACACCCATGATGAAGGCGAACGAAGTCATCAGGATCGGGCGCAGTCGCAGTCGCGCCGCTTCCAGCACCGCCTCGTGACGGCTCATGCCTTCGTGCTGCAGTTCGCGGGCGAACTCGACGATCAGGATCGCGTTCTTGCA
>JBDTKM010000256.1:0-2808 GCA_039935315.1 Rhodanobacter sp.
TCCCGCTCAACGCGATACCGCCACGCGAAAAATCGGTGGTGAGGCGCTAACGAGAAACGATCAACGCGAACCACTCCCACCCATGCACGCGCTCGCAGATCAGCTTGGTGCAGGTCAGCATCGGGACCGCCAGCAGTGCGCCGGGGATGCCCCACAACCAGCCCCACACCAGCAACCACAGCAGGATCGCGATCGGGCTCAGGCGCATGCTGCGACCCTGGATCAACGGGGTGATCAGGTTGCCTTCCACGATGGTCATGCCGGCGAAGGTCAGCGCCGGCAGGAACACGTGGAGGTCGGCGTTCTTCGCATACAGCATCGACACGATCGCCAGCACGGCGGTGGTGAATATCGCGCCGACATACGGAATGAAGTTGGCGAACATCGCTACCGCGCCCCACAGCAGCGCATCGGGCACGTGATAGAGCCACAGCATCCCGGCAGTGATCGCGCCGAGGCTGCCGTTGATCAGCAGCGCGGTAAGCAGGTAGCGCGATATTTCAGCCTGGAAACCGCGCACGATACTCACCGCGTGTCGCTTGTAGGCGAAGCTGGGAGTGAGTTCGACCAGCCGTCGCAACATGGTGTCGCCGTAGATCAGGAAGAAGAACACCAGCAGAAATACACTGAGCACCGCAGCCAGCACCTTCGGCGCGGTGGAAACTACGTCCCAGGCGCTGATCTGCAGCGCCGGGGAGGCTGGTTTCACTGCGAGTGAACTGCCGCCGACCAGGGTCTGGGTGGCGCGATTGGCCGCCTCCAGCGGACGCGTCATGTCACGGAATTTCGGTACGAAACTGCGGATCGCCGCCGGCGCGCCGTGGAACCAGCCCAAGGCCGGCTGGGCCAGCGCACCGACACCGGCACCGATGCCGGTCACCAGCCCGACCATCAATACGCAGGCGGTGAGCCAGCGCGGCAGGTGAAATCGCGAGCCGGCAGCCACGATCGGATTCAGCGCCAGCCCGATGAACGCGGCCAGCACCAACGGGATCAGCAGCACGTGGGTTAGCGTGACCGTGTACAACAGGGCCAAGAGCAGCATCCCGTTGAGCAGGATCCGGATCGCGCGCAGATGCCGCCGGGTGCCACGTGCGCTGTGCAAGCGCCGCGCCAACGGACGCGGCAGGTCTTCGATCAGCAAAGGGTCCGCCGGGTGCTGTGCCAGCAGGGCCGCCGCCGTCAGTTCGCGAATGCTCTCATCCGGCCTTGGCGACTGCGGCGACTCACTCATGGCCGCTCGTCTTCAGAAACACCCGATGTGGCGGAGTTGGCGTTCGACGTGTGTCCAGCCACCAGCCCCAGGGCGGCCAGCTCGGCCAGCCATTGCGAACCATGCGTGATCGCCGCGCCCAGGCCACTGCCGAGCAGAGATGTCATGCCGGGCACGCGCAACGGATGCACATCGAGGCTACCCAAGGCAAAGCCGCTCCCGGCGGCAATCCCCATCGCGGTCAGCGGGTACTCATGCGCGCGCGCCAGCAGTGCACTGGCGGGCTCGCTCGCTTGTCGCCGGACCGTCGCCATGCGCAATTGCGCCTTGCGCACCCTGGCCCAGTCCTTCAATAAGCTCATCCCCGATCCTCCCTGGGCCGACGGTCGCCGGCGGGCGCATCCACGGCGGACCGATCTGCCATTTCGGTTTCGACCTTGTGCGTGCTGTCGTGCATCATCGCACTCCATTCGGCGCGCGTCGCGGGCAAGCTCATCCAGTGCATGCAAAGGCGGAACAGCACGATCGCAGCAATCAGGAACAGCAACTGCAACACGGCCAGCACCAGCAGCGACCACACCCACGAGCCCAGCCACTTCGCCAGCAGCACGCCGATCAGACCCAGCGCAGTGAGACCGAAACCGACCCCGGCGACGGTGGCGGCCAGTCCCGCCACCAACATCCACGAGATGGCGCTGCGAGCCAAGCCCAGCTCTGCCGCCAGCAGCACCATCTGGGCCCCGAACAGATGCTTGACGGCGGCGCCCAGCTGGCTGACTTCGTGCAGCAACCCGGACGGCGGCGGCGATTCCGGCGCCGCCGCAGCGGCAGCTTCACCCTCGCTGTTCATGGGCTGCCTCTTGGTCGACTGACTCAACGCCGCAGGATTCGGCCAAGCAGCCAGCCGGCACCCAAGGCGATCGCAATCGACTGCGCCGGCTTTTCGCGCACATAGTCGCGCGCCTGCTCCAGCCATTCGTCTGCATATTCGCGGCTTTGCTCGTAGGCAGCACGGCCGCGCTCGCCCACGTCGGCCACTTTTTCGGCTGCCAGGTGGGCAGCGTCGGCAGTCTTGTCGGTGGCACGGTGCAGGCCTTCCTCGACCCGATCCGCCGCGTGTTCCACTTTGTCCTTGGCGCTGGCGACCACATCCGACGTGGCCTGCTTGACGCGCTCGGCACGCTCATCGATGCGACTATCCGCAGCCTTTGCGACGGTTGCTGGCGTGGGCGTAGTTGGCGTTTGATTGTTCATTGGCTGCTCCGGAAAAGGATGTTCTTGGACGAAGTGGTGGGCGTGTGCTGATTACCTGGCGCGACGAAAAAATGCAACGACGGCCAGAATGAGGAAGATCACGAACAGGACCTTCGCGATGCCGCCCGCCGCGCCGGCGATGCCGCCAAATCCGAAAACCGCGGCGATCAGCGCGATGACCAGAAAAACCAGCGCATAGTGAAGCATAGGGGCGACCTCGTTGACAGAATGACGTCGCTCTGACGGCAGTCGTGTGGGGACATTCACCCACACCGGATGCCACGCGGATGTGAAGGCCAAGGCGGCACACGGCGCGCAGAGCGTGGTCCATTCAGCTGGTC
>JBDTKM010000257.1:0-29049 GCA_039935315.1 Rhodanobacter sp.
CGTACCAGCCACCACGCGCCGATGATCGTGATCACGGGTTTCATCGCCAGCGACCATCACGGGCGCGCCACCACGCTGGGGCGCAACGGCAGCGACTACTCAGCCGCGATCATGGCGCGCTTGTTTGCAGCCGACGAACTGACCTTGTGGGGTGACACCGATGGCGTGCTCTCGGCCGACCCACGGCTGGTACCTGACGCCGTCTCGTTGCCTGCGCTGAGCTACAGCGAGGCCTGCGAGATGGCCTACTTTGGCGCGCGCGTGATTCATCCGCAGACGCTGGCGCCGGTGATCGCCGCCGGCACGCCGTTGCGGATCCGCCATGTGCTGGCGCCGGAGGCGCCGGGCACGCGCATCACCGCGCAGTCCGACGGCACGCCGGTCAAGGGTGTCAGCGCGATGACCGGGCTGGCCCTGGTCACCATTGAAGGCGCCGGCATGATCGGTGTACCCGGCACCGCGGAGCGCACGTTTGGCGCCCTGCGCATCGCCGGTGTGTCGGTGGTGATGATCTCGCAAGGTTCGTCCGAGCATTCGATCTGCTGCGTGGTGCGCGCCGGCGAGGCCCAACAGGCACGCGCCGCGCTGCAACGCGCCTTCGCACTGGAACTGGCCGATGCCAGCATCCACGCCATCGCCAGCGACACCGGCGTCGGCGTGCTGGCCGTGGTCGGCGACGGCATGGCCGGCTCGCCCGGTACCGCTGCGCGCCTGTTTGGCGCCCTGGCGCGCGCTGGCGTCAACGTGCGCGCCATCGCCCAGGGTGCCTCCGAGCGCAACATCTCAGTGGCCCTCGCCGAGCGTGACGTGCCACGCGCCATCCGCGCCGCGCACGCGGCGTTTTGGCTGTCGCCACAGACGCTCAGCATCGGTTTCATCGGTCCGGGACGCGTCGGCCGCGCCTTGCTGCAGCAGATTGCCGAAGCGCGCGAACGTCTGTGCCGCGAAGTGCAACTGGACCTGCGCGTACGCGCGTTGGCGGGCAGCCGGCGCATGTGGCTGGGCCACGCCGGCGCCATGCCGCTCGAGCTAAACGAGTCGGCCGCCGCCTGCGACCTGGACGCGCTGACGGCGCACGTGCACGCCGAACACCTGCCGCACGCCGTCATCATCGACTGTTCGGCCAGCGATGCCGTGGCGGCACGCTATCCAGCGTGGCTGGCTGCCGGCATTCATGTGGTCACGCCGAACAAGCACGCGGGCGCCGGCGACCTGGAGCGCTGGCGGGCGATCCGCGCCGCCTGCGCGCACAGCGGCAGCCGTTTCCGCTACGAGGCTACCGTCGGCGCCGGACTGCCGGTGATCCAGACCCTGCGCGAGTTGCTCGACACCGGCGATACGCTGATAGCGATCGATGGCATCCTCTCCGGCACGCTGGCGTGGCTGTTCAACAGTTACGACGGCAACGTGCCGTTTTCCGCCCTGGTACGGCGTGCGCACGAGCTGGGCTACACCGAGCCGGACCCGCGCGAGGATCTGTCAGGCATGGACGTGGCCCGCAAGCTGGTGATCATGGCGCGCGAAGCAGGCATGCTTCTGAGCCTCGCCGACGTCGAGATCGAAAGCCTGGTGCCGGCCGAGTTGGCCGAGGTGCCGCGCGAACAGGTACTGGATGGACTGCACGCGATCGACGACGCCATCGCTGAACGCCTGCGCCAAGCCCGCGACCAGGGGCACGTGCTGCGCCACGTAGCGCACCTGGACGCCGCGGGCAACGCACGCGTTGGCGTGGTCGCCCTGCCCGCCGACCACGCCTTCGCGCACCTGCGCCTGACCGACAACTGCGTGCAATTCACCACTCGTCGCTATCGCGACAATCCGCTGGTGGTGCAGGGGCCGGGTGCCGGTCCCGAAGTCACCGCCGCCGGCGTATTCGCCGATCTGCTGCGCATTGGGAGCCACTTGGGAGCGCGGTTGTAAGGTGCGGTGCGGGGACGGCTTTCGGGTCGACCAGCGTCAGCGATTGAGGGCCGTCCTCACCTGCCCGGGCACGTCATCGACGTACCGCTGGATGCTACCGGGGCAGGCCGAATTGACAGGCCGATGGCCAAGTCGGTACCAGAAGGAGCACGGGTAAGCAGGTCGCGGCGTGACAGATGACTTAATTACGTCCGTCCCCTTTGTTGCCCCCTTTGTTGCCCGAGAGTTGATACGTTGGTGAACCGGATCGGCTCGCCATGATTGCGAATTAGTAGACGCGGTTCGGTTGCCCCCTCTGGAGTGGCCGTTGGTTCGCTGTCTTGGGTCATGCTGGATCCGCCGTATGGAAAGAGGATTTGCTGGAAATGTAGCCCGAAAGGCTGCCAACGAAGCTGCGGGTCTATCTTCATAGCATCCGGCACAGCAGAAGAGCGCAATTGAGTGGTCCAAAGCGAAACCTGCCTCCTCAGTTCCGAGCTTGAGGTTTGGCTCTGCTCCGGCTCCTCTGAAGAGTGCGGGCCACGATGGCCCGCTGCTCTACCCGGGGCCCCTGTGCGGCGGTGAGTCGGGGTCGACAGGCCGCGCAGCGGGAGTCGACAGGATGTCGACTCCTTTTCGCCAGCACAGGGATGTGCTGTCGAAAAGCCCGGCCCCGCCTCACGGACTTGCCGCCCAGGGATGGGCGGCAAGCGCCAAGCGGGGTGGCCTTCTCTTTTGGTTACTTATCTCTTGGCCACGCAAGAGAAAAGTAACTCGGCTGCCACAGGCAGACGAACGCTTTTGCTCTGCAAGCAACGCAGTCGTGCGAGACGAGGCTGCGCAAGCGCCCGCTGATGTCTGCGAATCTGCGAATCGGCAACCTCACGCGCGTGGCGCGGCCACGCGACGCGCAGGCTGGCCGGATCGTATTCAATTATCAGCACGCCTGAATGATGGCGCCCCTTAATCTCGACGAGGGAGACACCGACGATGAACGCCTCCATGACCACGAAATCTCACGCAAGCATCAACAGGCAACCACTTGATCCGAGCCATCCTGGGCTCCATTTCAACCCTCACAACACACTGCCTGCACCGGCCAAATCATGAACTCACCAGCCACCTTGCGTATCGATTTCGTCTCCGACGTCTCCTGCCCCTGGTGCGCGATCGGCCTGGCTTCGCTGCAACAGGCATTGCACAACCTCGAAGGCGAAGTCACCGCCCAGATCCACTTCCAGCCGTTCGAACTGAACCCGCAGCTGGCGGCCGAGGGCGAGGACTCCACCGAACATCTGGCGCGCAAGTACGGCAGCTCGGCGCAGCAGATCGACGCCAACCGCGAGGTGATCCGCGAGCGTGGCGCCGCGGTGGGTTTCACTTTCAACATGGATCGGCGCAGTCGCGTCTACAACACGTTCGATGCACACCGCCTGCTGCATTGGGCCGCGCTCGAGGGAAAGGAGCTCGCGCTCAAGCAAGCCTTGCTGCGCGCTTACTTCACCGATGGGGAAGACGTGAGCGACCACGACACACTGGTGCGACTCACCACGAGCATCGGGCTCGACGCGACCCAGGCGCGGCAGATCCTTGCCGACGAGACGTACGCCGACGAGGTCCGCAGTCAGGAGCAGCACTACGCGTCACGCGGTATTCAATCCGTGCCGGCAACCATCGTCAATGACCAGCACTTGATTTCCGGCGGGCAAGCACCGGAGGCCTTCGAGCAGGCCTTGCGGCAGATCGCCGCCATGGCAAAAGGGGTCACGACATCCGCGTAGCGATACTGACCGCGCGCCGCAGGGCCCCATGCGCATGAGCGGTGCGTAGCCGCGTTCAACCCGTGATCGGCGCGGGTCGCCCGATCCAGTAACCCTGCCCCATGTCGCAACCCATGGCATGCAGGGCCGCATACTGCATCTCGGTTTCGATACCTTCGGCAATGACGTCGATGTCCAGCGCGCGCGCCAGCGCCAGCACGGCCGCGACCACGGTGGTGCTGTTGGTGTTGGCGCCCTTGTCCAGTTCCTGCACGAAGGCACGATCGATCTTCAGGATGCGCAGCGGCAGCGAATGAAGATAGCTGAGCGAGGAGTAGCCGGTGCCGAAATCGTCCAGCGCGGCGCCGATGCCCACTTCCCGCAGCCGCTCCAGCGTGTCTCGCACGCTCTCGGGATTATCGAGCAGGACGCCTTCGGTGACCTCCACCACCAAGCGCGAGGGCGCCAGCCCGGTGCGCTTCAGGAGCTGGAGCAGACGCACATCGAAATCATCGTGGCGCAGATGCAGGGCTGACACGTTGATGGTCATGAACGTGTCGGTGCGATCGCGCTGCTGCAACCGCTCGCAGCTGAGTTCAAACATGCGCCAGTCGATCGATTCGATCAGACCGCTGTCTTCGGCAATCTTGAGGAAGTCGCTGGGCGCAAGCACGCCGCGTTGCGGATGGTTCCAGCGAATCAATGCCTCGTAGCCCACCTCGTGACCGTCACTCAGCCGACTGATGGGCTGGAAATACGGTTCGAACTGATCGTACTTCAGTGCCGCGCGCAACTCGCCCTCCAGGGTCAACACGTCCACCACGTTCCTGGCCAGCGTCTCGTCGAACAACTGGTAACGCTTGCGGCCGAGCTCCTTGGCGCGGTACAGCGCGATGTCGGCGTCACGCAACACCTCGTCTGCCGTCCGGTAGTGCCCGTCGCCGATCGCGATGCCGACACTGGCGGTGATCTGCAATTCCTTGCCGCTCAGTGGCATCGGTGCCGCCAACGCATCCATCACGCGCTGTGCCACCGCGTTGGCATCAACGGGTTGCTCCACCGACTCGAGCAGGATCGCGAACTCGTCGCCGGACAGCCGCGCCACCAGGTCGGGTTGCCGCACACAGTCGGAGAGCCGCAAGGCGACCTCCTTGAGCACCTCGTCGCCGACCAGATGGCCCAGACTGTCGTTGATGATCTTGAAACGATCCACGTCGAGATAGAGCAAGGCACAGAACTGCTGAGGCTCGGACTGGAGCGACCTCAGCACGCGGTCGATGCGATCACGCAGATAGCTCCGGTTCGGCAGGCCGGTCAATGGGTCGTGCATCACCTGATGCTTGAGCTCGTCCTGCGCGCGCTCGCGCTCGGTGATTTCCTTGCGCAAGGCCAGCGTGCGCTCATCCACCCGATGCTCGAGTTGCTTGTAGGCACGCTGCAGTGTCTCGGCCGCCTGGCGTCGGCTCAGGCTGCTGGCGATCTGGGTGGCCACGAAGCTCAGCAACTCCTGGTCGGAGGTACCATACGACACCGCCTCGCTGTAGCTTTGCACGACGACCAGCCCGATCGCCTCGTCAGCGACGATCAACGGCACACCGAGCCAGCTCGTGGCCCGTGACCCCTGGCGGCCCAGCGCAACCTCGCCCGTCCGCTCCAACGCTTCGATCGCCGCATTATCGGCACGCAGGGCGGTGCCGCAACGCAATACGTACTCACTCAAACCGCGCCCCAGTGAACGGCTGGTCGGCATCCGTTCGCCCGCGTCCACCGCGTACGGAAACAGCAGTTGCTGGCGGTCGTCCGACAGCAACGCGATATAGAAATTCTCCGCGTTCAACAACTCGGCCACCACTGCATGTACGCGCCGGTAGAACTCGCCGCGATCGATCCGCGTTGTGGCCAGTTCGGCAATCCGGAACAGGGCTGTCTGCAAATGCTCGGCGCCTTGCCGTTCCATGATTTCCTGCTGCAGGCCACGATTGGCCCGCGCCAACTCGGCGGTGCGCACACGCACGCGTTGTTCAAGGTCGTCCTTGCCCTGCTTGCGCTCCAGCGCGATCAGGATGTGGCTGGCCACAAACTCCAGCAACGCCCGGTCGCTGTCGGTATAGCCGATCTCCGGTTTGTAACTCTGCACCACCAGCGCACCGCCGGGCTGTACACCGCGCAACATCGGCACGCCAAGCCAGTCGTGGCTTTCCGGGCCGATCAAGGCCACCGGGCCATGTACCTGCTTGCGCAACTCCTCGGTGTTCCCCATGCGCGCCTTGCCGTCGCTCAACACATACCAGGTCAGCGTGTTCTCGATCGCGCCGAACGACATTTCCTGGCCGCCGCCCGGGGTCGACGGGTCCTCGACATCGACGAAGTACAGAAAGCGGATCGTGTCGCGGTCGACATCATGCAGCACGATGAAGAAGTTTTCCGCATACATCAGGGAGCTGATGATTGCGTGAATGCCGCGCAGCACGGTGGACATGTCATGGTCGGAACCGGCCAGCTCGGAAATCGCGAACAACGCCCGCTGCAGGTTCTCCGAGCGTTCCAGCTGTCGGTGTGAGTGCTGCAGTTCGACCCATTCCAGCGCCCGTTGCAGATGTTGGGCCGCCAGCCGCAACGGGGTTGCAAGACTTTCCAGACACCCGGCGTTTGCCTGCCCCGGACGCAAGTGCAGGACCAGCAGCGCCGGCTCGGGCAGCAGGCACAGGCGCAACGCGACGCGAACCTTGTCCGGATGCCACTGCGGCGCGTCCGAACGGGCGGCCAGCTCGAGCCAGGGCCAGTCTGCCGGGTCAATCCGGGTGGGAGGAACGCTTTGACACGCGGGCCGGTCATGAAGTCGCCACAGCACGCAAGTGGACTCGCAACCAGGGCACTGGCGCGCCAACTCCACGATCGCCGCAGTGACATCTGCGGGCGTGTGCGCGCCGATCAGCCGGGTCAGCCAGGTCAATTGCGGCGAGTCGCCGGGTGGCGTCGACTCCATCCTGTTCTCTCTCATCGTTGCCAGCGTGTCCCAGGATCCGGCTATGCCGTGGCTTGAATCCAGCATACACGGATGTCACGACGTGTCATGCAGCTTGGCGGCAGCGACGCCGGCATTGTCCGCACGACTGCGGACTGGTTCTCACCTCCGATACACTGGGCGGCCAGCGACTCCCAGCGCCCGTCTGGCGCGGGACGCCAGGACCCGCTCCACACCGTGCCACAGGCTTATCACGTCGCATGCTCGCCGACTCCACCAAGGACGCCATCCGCGCCGCTTACGCTCGCCTGAAGGAAGGGCTGCCGGGTTTTCGTGCGCGCGCTTCGCAGGGACGCATGATTGCCGAGGTGGCCAAGGCGTTCGGCCAGAGTGGTGGCGTGGCGGTGATCGAGGCACCTACCGGCACCGGCAAGTCGATGGCCTATTTGATCGCCGGCGTGGCCGTGGCGCGGTTCCAGAAGAAGCGCCTGCTGATCGCCACCGCCACGGTGGCCTTGCAGGAACAACTGGTACGCAGCGATATCCCGCTGTACCTGAGGCTCAACGGGATCGAGGCGAAGGTGGCGCTGGCCAAGGGCCGCGGCCGCTACATGTGCCCGCGCAACCTGATCACGGCCGCCAACAGCATCAACGACGCGCAACTGGGCCTGGCCGGCTTCGAGGCCGACCTGCTGCTGTGGAACAAGCCGCCGCAGCCGCGCGACAAGCAGGCGCTGGCAAAACTGCGCGATGCGTTCGACCGTAACGAGTGGGACGGCGATCTGGACAACGCACCGGAGCCGGTCAGTGATCTGTTGCGGCCGATGATCACCACCAGCGCCGGTGGCTGCACCAACCGCAAGTGCAGCCAGTTCATGATCTGTCCGTTCTTTGCGGCGCGCCGCGCGGTGGACGACGCCGAGATCATCGTGGCCAACCAGGATCTGGTGCTGGCCGATCTGACCATGCCGGGGGAGGACGAGGGTGGCGGCGTGCAGGCGTGGGGCGGGGTCATTCTGCCGCGACCGGACGAGACGCTGTACATCTTCGACGAAGGCCATCACGTACCCGGCAAGGCGATCGATCGTGGCGCAGCGGAGGTCTACCTGGGCGCCAGCGTGCGTCAGCTGAGCCGGCTTGGCCGGCAGGTGCATGCGGCGTACTCGCTCACCGACAAGGAACGGCTGGGCAAACTCGGCCTCGACCAGGGCGACCAGAAACTGCAGGAACTCAGCGACACACTGGATGAACTGGAAAAGGAGATCCGGCTCGGCTGGCTGCCCGATCCGGCCGAGACCGAGCCGATGTATCGCGGGTCGCTGGGCCAGTTGCCGGCGCCGTGGGTGGACCACGCGCGCGTTCTGGACTTGCTCACGCTGGAAGTGCAGCGCTGGCTCACCGCGGTGCGGCGTGCGGTGGTCGAGATGACCGACGGCGGCCCGACCCAGGAGGCGCTGTCGCGCGAACTCGGCATCGCGCTGGAGCGCATCGGCCGTCAGGCGGCGTGCTGGCGAGCCTGGTCCAGCGAAGATGCGGACGACGCCCCGCCGCTGGCGCGCTGGGTGACCTTGGGCGCCGATCAGCAACTGGTCTGTCACGCTTCGGCGGTGTCCGCCGCGGGCCTGTTGCGTGATGTGCTGTGGGGCAACGCCAGCGGCGTGGTGATGACTTCGGCCACGCTCAGCTCCGGCGGCAATTTCCGCAGCTTTGCCGACGCCATCGGCCTGCCCGACGACGCGGTGACGATGAGCCTGCCCTCGCCGTTCGATCTTGCGGTGCAGGCGCGGCTGGAAGTACCGGCGATGCGCACGCTGCCTGACGCGCGCGAAGCCCATGCCGAGGAAATCAGCGAGTGGCTGGCCGAACACCTGGATTGGGACGCGGGCAACCTGGTGCTGTTCACCTCGCGCGCCAAACTCGAGCGCGTATTGCAGAAGTTGCCGATCGCGCAGGTGCGCAAGGTGCGCGCCCAGGGATCGCTGGGCAAATCGCAGCTGGTCGCCGAGCACTGCGCCGACATCGAAGCCGGCAAGGGCAGCACGCTGTTTGGCTTGGCGTCGTTCGGTGAAGGCCTCGACTTGCCCGGCAAGCTGTGCGAGACGGTGGTGATCACCCAGTTGCCGTTTGCGGTGCCGACCGATCCGGTCGGCGCGACCTACGCCGAATGGCTGGAATCGCGTGGGCGCAATCCGTTCATCGAGGTCAGCGTCCCCGAGGCCACCCGACTGCTCACCCAGTATTGCGGCCGCCTGATCCGCAACGAGACCGATCACGGGCGCATTGTGTTGCTGGACCGCCGGGTGGTCGCCAGGCGCTATGGCAGCGGCATGCTGAAGGCGTTGCCACCGTTTCAACGTGTAATTGAGCGCAGCGCGTGATCATCCGTCTTGCTGACTGTCCGCCACGGCCATGGAAGAACGGTCTTGGCCGCACCCACGAAATAGCCGTCCAGCCGTCCGCTGCCGGCGCCGATGATTTTCGGTGGCGCGTCAGCATGGCCGAGGTCGACCGCGCGGTGCCGTTCTCGCGCTTCCCTGGCGTCGACCGGCATATTGTGCTGCTCGATGGCGCCGGCTTCACGATGACGCTCGACGACAGCCACAGGCATGCGCTGACCACGCGATTCGCGCCGTTCGCGTTCCCCGGCGAATCGAAGGTGGATGTGGCACTCGCCGCAGGTGCTACCCGCGACTTCAACCTGATGGTTCGACGCACGCATGGGCGTGGCGATGTGCAGGTATGGCGCGGACTGGCAACCCGCGCGATTGACCCGACGGCGATCCTGGTATTTTGTGCCCGTGGCGAGATTGATACCGCCGAAGGCCGCCTCGGCGCCGGCGACACATGGTATCCGTCGTTGCCGGACAGCCACTCGATTACGCTGCACGATGGGGCTATCGGTCTGGTCGCCTGCGTCGAACCGCGCGCCGGCTGAGCAAACGCTGCACCCGCCTATACTCGGAAATCCCAACGCAGCGCGGAGCGCATGCCATGCCCGTATTGATCCTCGGCCTGCTGGTCTTGCTCGGCGTGCATTCGCTGCGCATCTTCGCCGACGACTGGCGCAGCCGGCAGCGGGCCAGATTGGGCGAGATGCGCTGGAAGGCCGTCTACGCACTGGTGTCGTTGGTCGGCTTCGTGCTGATCTGCTGGGGCTTCGGCCTGGCGCGCCAGCAGCCGGTGTCGTTGTACGTGCCATCGCTGGCGCTGCGTCACCTCAATGCCTTGTTCACCTTGCTGGCCTTCGTGCTGGTGGTCGCCGCCTATATCCCGCGCAACCACCTCAAGGCGAAGTTCGGCCACCCGATGCTGCTGGGCGTCAAGCTGTGGGCGTTCGGCCATCTGCTGGCAACCGGCATGTTGCGCGACGTGGTGCTGTTCGGCGCGTTCCTGCTGTGGGCGGCGCTGCTGTTCATCGTGTCTCGCCGGCGTGACCGCCGCGCCGGCACGGTATATCCCGCCGGTACGCTGGCCGGCGACGCCACCATGCTGGTCGTCGGTGTGGTGGCGTGGATCGCGTTCGCGTTGTGGCTGCACTTGTGGCTGATCGGGGTGAACCCGCTGTGAGGGGTGCCAGGAGTCATCTGCGCAGCGGTCTCGCCGTCCACTAGAATCGGGTGACGCCCATACCGCGAGGATCGACGCATGGCCGCTTTTCTGCTCTGGCTCGTGCTGCTGGTAGTTTGCTGGCCGCTGGCGCTGCTGGCGCTGGTGTTGTATCCCGTCGTGTGGCTGGTGCTGCTGCCGTTGCGACTGGTCGGCATTACGGCAGGCGCCGTATTTGCGCTCCTCGGCGCGCTGCTGATGTTGCCGGCCCGCGTCCTGCGCGGTCATCCGGTCTGAACCAGGCCGGGCGTGGACAAGCCACATTCGCCGTCGTGCGAACGTAACCGCGAAC
Source organism: Rhodanobacter sp. (assembly GCA_039935315.1). Classification (GTDB taxonomy): domain Bacteria; phylum Pseudomonadota; class Gammaproteobacteria; order Xanthomonadales; family Rhodanobacteraceae; genus Rhodanobacter. Next base: position 10,523 of record JBDTKM010000257.1, read on the forward strand.
CGATCCTCGAAGTGCTGCGCCAGTGCTTCGCCGATCGTCGGCGTGTGCTGGAAATCGGCAGCGGTAGCGGCCAGCATGCGGTGCATTTCGCCGCGGCCCTGCCACACCTGACCTGGCAAAGCTCGGATCGCCCGGAAAACCTGCCCGGCATCCGTGCGTGGCTGGACGAGGCGGCACTTGCGAACACGCCTGCACCGCTGGAACTCGATGTCGGTGACCGCTGGCCCGCCGGACCATTCGATGCGATCTTCAGCGCCAACACCTTGCACATCATGGCGTGGTCCGAAGTACGGCATTTCTTCGCCCAACTGCCGGCCATCGCCAGTGCCGACGCGGTGCTGGTCATCTACGGTCCATTCAACTACGGCGGCCGCTACAGCAGCGACAGCAATGCCGAGTTCGACCAGTGGCTGAAGGATCGCGGCGCACACATGGCGATCCGCGACGCCGCAGATGTCGACGCTCTGGCCACGACGGCGGGGTTCAGCCTGATCGACGACCGCGCGATGCCGGCCAACAACCGTTGCCGCGTGTGGCGACGCGTGGATTAGGAGTCGGTCGGACTCTTTAGGTTGCCCGCGGCGCCAATCCGTCGGTGTAGTCCACGATCCGCCGACCCTTGCTCGATCGAACCACGATGGACGGGCGAATCGTCCATGGACGGCCCTCACCCAGTCGAATTCCCGTCTCAACCACCCGCCGCCGACCGACGCCTGGCAACGCCAGCCCTGCACGAGGCGGTCGAACCGGGTACAAAGGCGGCATGACCTCGATCGATACGCTGACCCCCTGCCCATGCGGCAATCCCGCCGGGTACAGCGCTTGCTGCGAACCGCTGCACGACGGCGTGGTGGCCACCACGGCGGAACAACTGATGCGTGCGCGCTACAGCGCCTATGTGCTCAAGCGCGAGGATTATCTGCTGGCGAGTTGGCACCCTGATAGCCGCCCGGCCACGTTGCATCTGGCCGCCCAGCAACCGCCGCCGACGTGGCTGGGGCTGGAAGTGCGACGCCAGCAGCGCGTCGACGAGGACCATGCGATCGTGGAGTTTGTCGCGCGCTACCGGCTCGGCGGTGGCCGGGCGCAACGTCAGCATGAAACCAGCCGGTTCGTGCACGTTGAGGGTCGCTGGTATTACCTCGATGGCGAGCTCAAAGGCTGAATCTCAGAACCCCTGTACCCCGGCCGTGTGCAGTCGAGCCGCCAAGACACCCAGTGCGGCGCCATTGAACAAATCGACCAGTTGGCCGGCACGGTCTGCGCCGATGCCTGCAAGCGCCTGCCAGTCATTCGCACTACGGCGGCTCGCGGCAGCCCAATTCGGCAGATCCTGCGCCACGCCTTGCGGCACGCCAAGCGCCTGCAGCCAGCGAGCGAACGGCCGCTCTCGCGCCACCGCGATCGCACGTACCAGTACTGCCGCACGGCGCGCCCCGAACCCGGGCAAAGCGGCCAGTTGTTCCGGCATCAGCTCCAGCCAGTCCAGCAGCCCATGCACCAATCCGGCATCGATCAAGGCTTGCCAGGTGTCGACACCGATACCCTTGAGGCGCAAACCCTGGCTGCCGCCCAGCCACACCAGCCGCGCCAGGAACTGCTGTTCGCAGCCAGGGCTCAATTGCCAGCAGGTCAGCGGCGTATAGGCTTTCGGGTCGGGCACGCTCACGGCGCCCCGCTGCTGCGCGCGCCAGATCACCGATTTCAGCCGCGGAATGGTCAGCCCGGCGAGCATGACTTCGACCTGGTCGCCGGGGCGGATGTCCAGCTCGCGCCACCGACGCAGCGAACCGACGCTGACCCGCTGCACCCGGTGATCATCCAGTTGCACCGGTTCAAGCTGCAACACCGGCGTGATGCGACCGCTGCGACCGATCGTGAAATTCACCGCAATCACTTCGGCCAGCGCAGAGGCCGCCGGGTACTTCCAGGCCACCGCCCAGTCGGGAGGAACTGCCCGCCAGTTGGCTGCCGCCGGGCGATGCCCCTGCCGCACGACGGTGCCATCGGCCGCAAATGGCATCGCGTGGCGATACCACTGCTCGCGCCAACGCTTGACCTCGGCCAGCGTGCTGGCCGGCTTCGTATAGCTGACACTGTCGCCCCAGCCCATGGCTTGCAACCCGGCCAGCCGTGCTGGCATGTCGGCCGGACCGTCGGGCCAGTCCCACACAAACAGGCCGATGCGTGCCGCCGTGGCATCGTCCAGCCGATCACGCGCCAACGCACCGGCCACGGCCGAGCGCGCATTGACGCCGCCGGCGTCCGCTTGCACGTGGCCAGGCAACCGCCAGTACAGCTCGCCCTGCAACACCACACGCGGCGGTGCATGTGGCAACTGCTTCGGAATCGCGCCGATATGCTGCGCCAGTGTCGTCCAGTCCGTGCCATGCAGGCCGTCGCCGCGACTGCTGACCTGGCGCAACCGGCCGTCCACATACAGCAAGGTGACCGCCACGCCGTCGGCCTTGGGCTGCACCCACAGGTCGCGGTTGCTGCGCGCGTCCATCCACTGCGCGAGCGCGGCGGCATCGGGGAGTTTGGCCAGCCCGGTTTGCGCCACCGGCGCGGTGAGCTGGCCGTTGGTATCGCCCAGATGATTCAGCGTTCCGCGCGCCTGCGCGGGAAAACAGCGCCGCCATTGTTCCAGCCGCTGCAGCGCCTGGTCGTATACCGCATCGTCGACCGGCGAATGACCCTCGACGCGATAGGCATGGTTCCAGCCATCGAGCCGGTCGTGCAACTGCGCCAATTCGCGGGCGGCCCGGGTGGCCGACCACGCCGGACAGGCTGCCGCACAGGCATCGTTGAAGCCCAGCACGACCACGCCCAGCAGCAGCCACCATGCTTCCTTGCGCATGCCGAGTTGTTCCATGGACGGAGCGGAAAGCCAGCCTAGGCCGAGCTGAGCTACCGCAGCATCCGGCAACACCGATCGGCAGCGTAGGCGGTGCACTTTGCGTCAGGCCGGCGACCGATCCCCAAAGTGCAATAGGGTCTCTCCGAGCAAGTGCCCGTGCGGACCGAAGCGCCGCTCCACGATCAGGCCCCCACCCGCGCGGTCGATCGCCACGATGGTGCTGGCGCGCGTACCGTAATCCGCGCCGCGAATAAACGCGCTGGACAATCTGCGCTCGAGCTCAAGACCCACCCCGGTGTCCGGCAATTGCTCATCCGGCGCGACCTGCTCATCAGCCAACGCGGCGAACAACGTGGTGAAGTCGGCTTCACCGCCTTCATCGATCCAGCCCCGCAGGCGCTGCATCAAGACCCGCGTTTTCGGCCAGGGCGCGTCGAAATCGGCATTCGAAAGACCATGGATGCCCGCGGTCACGACTTGCGCACGCGGCTGCGGACGATTGCCCAGATAGAACCCCGTCTGCGCATCGAAGGTGAGCAAGTTGAATGGGCGGTAGTCGGCAGCGGCGCGCTGCAGCTCATCCGCATGCCCGGTGGCGTCCGCATCGCCGACGAGATAGTCGCGGATCAGCAGCCCGCGTGAGCGGCCCGTTTGCGGGTCGCGCGGATTGCGCACGTTTGTCACTACCGCGCAACGCCCCTCATCGGTGACACCCAGCCAGGTACCGCCCGCCTCCAGATCGCGGCCGCCGATGATTGGCAGGTCATCCCAGCATGCCAGCGCCGCACTCGGACGCGCGTGCGACTCGTCGCGATTGCCAGCCAGCAGCAAGCGCCAGCGCGGATGGGTATTCCAGGCAAACGCGATCAGGCACATGGTGCGAGACCGGTGGGCAGCGGTACGCAAGCACGCCGGCAGCCAACCTTCATGGCGCGCTTCCCGCAGCGGCGTGTCGCGCCCGCAGCGCGGCCGCTTCGGCCCAGCGCGTGGCGATCCGCGGCGACGTCATGCACACGGTTTCATCGGTGCGCGTGGTCACCGCGCGTTCCAGCAACTGGATGTCCGCCTCGTGCTGGCGCGCCACGTGCGGATCCTCGAAGAAGATCGCACGCTGGCAGCGACGCTCCAGCACCAGGTCGGCGATCTGTGCGTCCCCACCCAGCGGTCCGCTCTGATAGCAGTCCACCCATGGCTGCCCCTGCGGCCAGCCACGACTCCAGGCCAGCTCATTGAGACGCTGGCCGGTGGTACCGGTGGCGACGCGGCGCGCGAAGCACGAGAAAAGGTCGAAGTGAGTCGCCGCGTACGCGAGCATCTGCGGCTTCATCGCGTCGTGCGCGACCAGCGCCACGGTGCGCGTCGGTGCCGCAAACAGGTCGTCGGCGGCCGGGTCAGGCGCCAGCCCGGCATGGATACGTTCCATCTCCACCCAATCGCGCGCCGAGGCCACGGTGGAAATGAACGGCTTGGCGTGGATCACGCACTGCCGTTTGAGTGCCACCGCCTCGGGAAACACCGAGGACGGATCGACCGGATCGATCAGGTAGATGGCACCGTCCAGCGTGCGCTCGACTTCGTCCATACCCACCACTTCGGCCACCAGCTTCATCAGGCCGCCCTCGCGGCCATACGGATAGCGACGCAGCGGCGCATAGCCGACCAGCATGTTCGCGCGCACGATCGCATCATGCGTGCGCCCCACCGCGTGCAACCCCACACACAACTCGCGAATACCCGCCTCGCAGGCGCGCAGCCAACGGAACAGTGCGCCGGTACCATCCCGATGGTGCAACTGATTGGCGGCCAGACCCATGCGCATCGCCTGCATCTCCTGTGCAAATTTCACCAAAGAACCCACGGCCACCCGCCGATCATCAAAACCCTGCCGGCCGAGTCGGCCGGCGCGGCCCAACCTATGGAGCCCGCGCGAGACCAACCGCAGCAAGATACACCGCTGCCACGTCACAGGCGCTGCGGCGGAAACGACCGCTCCGGCTTGCGCCGCGGCGGGCAAGCCAGCGGCGCACGGCATGGCCTCGCTCTCTTCGCCGAATTCGCTCCGGACGCGCAGCTCGGCGATAATCAACCGATGCCCAATCGTCTTCGCTCCTCTTTCCATCTTGCGGGCGCCTTGCTCGTCGTCATCTGGCTTGGCGCACTGGTGCCTGCGCCGGTTCATGCCCAGCAGGACGGAAAAAGCCGGAGCGAGCAGGCCGAGGCAAAGCAGAAGCTGGCCGATTTGCGCCACAAGATGGATGCATTGGCCAGCGAGCAAGCCGATACGGCGGCCAGGCGCGACAGCGTGAACGCGGAGCTGGCAAAGCAGGCCAATGCGCTGGCGGCAGCAGCCAAGGCGGTACGCCAGACCGACGCCGCGCTGGCCGCCAAGCAGCAGCAACTCGAACAGCTGCAACAACAGCGCAATACGCTGCAGCAGACGCTGCACAGCCAGCGCGCCGCCATCGCCGACCTGCTGCGCGCCACTTACGCACTGGGCCGTGGCTCGGATCTGCGCATGCTGCTGGGTGATCAGGACGTGGCGCGCATCGCCCGCGCCTTGGTGTATTCGCAGTACTTCCAACGCGATCGCCTGCAGCGGGTGCAGAAGCTGATGGGCGAGCTGGTGCAGCTGCAGCAACTGGAAGCCTCGATCACGGCCGAGCAACAGGCGCTGCAGGCGACCAAGGTGCAACGCGAGGAACAAGCGAAAAAGCTGGCGCAACAGCGCGCCACGCAGCAAAAACTGGCCACGGCCACGGACGCCCAATACAAGGATCAGGGGCAGCGGCTCGCGGCGATGAAACAAAACGCCCAGTCGCTCAACCATCTGCTCGCCCAGTTGCAGAAGGTGATCGACGAGGCGGCCGCGCAGCGTGCGGCCGCGGTGAAGTCGCGTCCCGGCCACCGGCCACCGCCGCTGGGCATCGGCGGAGCCGGCGCCGACATTCGCGGCAACCTGCCGTGGCCGGCCAGCGGGGTGGTCAACAGCTTCGGCAACGGCGTGCTGATCAAGGCGGCCGGCGGCAGCGAAGTGCATGCGGTAGCACGCGGCCTGGTGATTTACGCTGGTTACCTGCGCGGCTACGGCATGCTGCTCATCCTCAACCATGGCAATGGCTGGATGAGCATGTACGGCAATAACGAAAGCCTGCTGCACGGCGTCGGTGACAAAGTCGAGGCCGGCGAGGCGATCGGCACCGCCAGTGCGGTCACCGGGATCAACACCGGCGTGTACTTCGAGCTACGCCAGGGCGGCCAGCCGGTGGATCCGCGCAGTTGGCTGAGCAAGCATCGCTGAGGCGACCCCTCCGACTTTCCTGCGCTGAATTACTGTGGCATTCGGCGGTCTCATGCCCTGCCATACTGGCGGAACTGGTCGAGCGTGGTGGTATCGAGTATCCGGTCAGGCGAGACCGGATTCCCGGATTGCGCCGCGGCGCGGCGTTTTTCTGTTGAGCGGAGTCACCTGTATGCACCTGTCCCATCGTCGAGCGAGTCTTGGTCTGGCTACCCTGTTGTTGCTGGCAGCGACCACGGCGCAGGCGCAGCAAGTACCACCCACCAACGCCAGCGTGCCCGCCCCGCCAGTAGATGTCCGCTTCAGCAGCAGTCACGCGCCCGCCAGTGCCAGTTCCGCCGGCAACGCCGACCAGGTGGATCTGCAGGACATCCGCAACTTCAGCCGCGTCTACGAGTTGGTACGCCAGGCTTACGTGGAAAAGGTCCCCAACAAGACCCTGATGAAGGATGCGATCACCGGCATGCTGGCGGGGCTCGATCCGCACAGCGAGTACCTCGACAAGGAAGGCCTGCAACAACTCAGCGAGGACACGTCCGGCCAGTACAGCGGGCTGGGCATCGAGGTGCTGCAGGCGGACGGCGGCCTGAAGATCATCTCGCCGATCGATGACACCCCGGCGGCGCGCGCCGGCATCAAACCGGGCGACAGCATCATCAAGATCAATGGCAAGCTGATCGACCCGCAGAACATCAACGAGATGTTTCAGGAACTGCGCGGCAAGCCGGGCAGCAAGATCACCCTGACGATTGCGCATGAAGGCAGCAACAAGCTGATCGACCTGCACCTGGTGCGTGAAAACATCGCGGTCAGCAGCGTGAAAGTACGCGAGCTGGAGCCCGGCTACGCCTACATCCGGATCACCCAGTTCCAGGACGACACCACGGCCGACCTGGACAAGAAGCTGGGCGAGCTGATTACGAAGAACGGCCCGCAGAAGGGCGCCGTACTGGACCTGCGCAACAATCCCGGCGGCTTGCTCACGGCGGCCGTCGGGGTCAGCGACGACTTTCTCAACTCCGGCGTGATCGTCAGTACGCGCGGTCGGCTGGCCGATGCAAACATGAGTTTCAGCGCACACCCGGGCGACCAGCTCAGCGGCGCGCCGATGATCGTGTTGACCAACCATGGCACCGCTTCGGCGGCGGAGATTGTCTCCGGTGCGCTGAAAGACAATCACCGCGCCTTGACCATGGGTCAGCGCACCTTCGGCAAGGGCGTGGTGCAGACCGTGCTGCCGCTGGACGCCGATCACGCAGTGAAGATCACCACGGCTCGCTATTACACCCCGAACGGCACCTCGATTCAGGCTGAGGGCATCAAGCCGGACATTGCCCTGGCCGACCTCACCGTGAATCCGGCGGACAGCCCGCCGGCGCTGATCAGCTCCGAAGCCGACCTGCCCCACCACCTGGCCAACGAAAACGCCAAGGCCAGCACCGACATCAACAACGACGGCAGCGCCGCCGATGCCAAGCTGGCCACCAGCGATTACATGCTGGCGCAGGCGCTCAACGTGCTCAAAGGGATGGCTTTGCGCCAGTCGGTGGCGGTTGGGCACTGACCCGGGAGCGCCTCTGCGCCGGTTCGATCTACGGCGCATCGACATGACGGCGATCAAACTGAGCCGATGAACGCTTCTGCCACTGAGCATGCCAGCCGGCCGCACGTGCTGATCCTCGGCGGCGGCTTTGGTGGTCTGACCGCGGCGCAACGGCTGGCCAGCAGCACAGCCCGGATCACCCTGATCGACCGGCACAACCATCACCTGTTCCAGCCGCTGCTCTACCAGGTCGCCACCGCCAGCCTCGCCGCACCATCGATTGCCGCGCCGTTGCGCCACATCCTGCGCAAGCAGCGCAATCTCACCGTGCTGCTGGACGAAGTCAGCAACGTGGACCTCAATGCGCGGCGGGTGCACTGTGGCTCGAGCACGCTGGATTACGACTATCTGGTGGTCGCGACCGGAGCCACGCACGCCTATTTCGGCCATGATGAATGGGCCCGTTTCGCGCCCGCGCTCAAGACGCTGGAAGACGCGTTCCTGATCCGGCGCCAGGTGCTGCTGGCGTTTGAACAGGCCGAACGCGAAGCCGATCCTGCACGTCGCCAGGCCTGGCTCAATTGCATCGTCGTCGGCGGCGGCTCCACCGGCGTCGAACTGGCTGGCACCCTGATCGAACTGGCCCGGCACACCTTGTCCGGCGAGTTCCGTCGTTGCGACCCGCGGCAGGCGGTGGTGCATCTGGTCGAAGCCGGCCCACGGCTGCTGGCCGGCTTCGATCCCTCGCTGTCGGCCAAGGCGCGCCAGCAGCTTGAGCGGCTCGGCGTCGAGGTGCATACCGGCATCACGGTCAGCACGATTGATGCGGACGGGGTGAAGCTGGGCGAGCGCAGACTCTCCGCGCGAACGGTCCTGTGGGCGGCGGGCGTCGCCGCGTCGCCGGTTGGACGCATGCTGGGCACCGCGCTGGACAAGGCCGGACGCGTACAGGTGCTGCCCGATCTGAGCCTGCCAGGGCATCCGGAAGCCTTCGTCATCGGTGACCTCGCCGCGATTGCGCAGTCCGACGGACGACCGGTACCCGGAGTGGCACCGGCAGCCAAACAGATGGGACGGCATGTCGGCAGCACGATCCGTGCACGCCTGCGCGGCAGCGACCCACGTGCGGCGTTCCGCTACCGTGACGACGGCTCGCTCGCCACCATCGGGCGAATGTCGGCGGTAGCCCAGTTTGGTCGACTGAAACTGTCCGGACCGATCGCGTGGATCGTGTGGCTGCTGGCCCACGTGTACTTCCTGATCGGCTTCCGCAACCGACTGGCGGTCATGCTCGATTGGGCATGGGCCTACTGTTCCCACCAGCGCAGCGCACGCATCGTCAGCGGCCACGACACCGATCCGCCCGACTGAGGCCGCATCGACAACCGGCGCTCAGTGCGTAGCCGTGCCTGCCTCCATCGACGCGGCCAGTTGCTCGCGCGACCAGCCGCCACCGAGCGCGCGGATCAGCTGCACGCTGGCGCGCAGCTGCCGGGTTTCCAGATCGAGCAGGGTTCGCTGCGCCTCGAGCGACACGGTCTGCGCCTGCACCACGTCGAGATAGCCGACCGCGCCCTGCTTGTAGCGATCCGTCGCCAGAGCCAGCGAGTGCTGCGCGGCGTCGGCCGCATCCTTCTGGTCCTTCATCGCCACGCCGTCGTGATCGAGCTGGGCGAGGTTGTCCTCAACCTGGGCGAAGGCAGTCAGTACCACACCGCGATAGCGTGCGCCCGCTTCATCGGTCGCTGCCCGCGCCGCCGCCACGCCGGCCTTGCGCCGGCCGCCGTCGAAGATCGCCTCGAACAAGCTGGGGCCGATCGCCCAGTAGTGATTTGGCGCGGCCAGCAGGCCGGCGTAGGCGGCGCTCTGGAATCCGCCCTGCGCGCTCAGCGTGAGCGACGGGAAGTACGCGGCGCGGGCGACCCCGATGCGTGCATTCGCGGCGGCGGTACGCCGCTCGGCCGCCGCTATGTCGGGCCGCCGCTGCAGCAGGGTGGAAGGCACGCCGGCAGGCACCGGCGGCAGTTCGACGCGACCGGTCTGCGGTGCCAGCACGAACTGGTCGGCGGACGCACCGACCAGCACCGCGACCGCGTCCTTGACCAGCGCACGCTGCGCCAGCGTCTGCGACCACTGCGACTTGGCCGACGACAGCTGGGTCTGCGCGCGCGCCACGTCCAGGCCCGACACGAGGCCACCCCCATGCAGGTTGCGGGTGAGCTGCAGTGCCTTGCCGTACGCGTCGATGTTCTGCTGCAGCAGGGCGAGCTGCTGGTCGATCCCGCGCAGCTCGAGGTAGTTGTCGGCGAGCTGCGCCTGCAGGCTCAGTTGCGCTGAAGCGAGGTCGGCGGCCGCCGCCAGGGTGTCATCCTTGCCCGCCTCGACCGTGTTGCGCACGCGGCCCCAAAGGTCGAGTTCGTAATCGATCGTGCCGCCCACGGTGTACGCATCGTAGGTCGGTGGCGAGGTACCGCGCAGCGGCTTGGTGTCGGACTGACGGTCGCGTTGCGCATTGCCGCTGGCGCTGACCTGCGGGAACCGGCCCGAACGCGCCTGCTGGTCGAACGCCTGCGCCTGCCGGTAATGCGCCAGTGCGGCGGCGAGATCGGTGTTGCCGGCCAGCAGTTGCTGCTGCAGCCGGTCAAGCGTGGCGTCGTGATAGAGCTGCCACCAGCGATCACGCGGCAGCCGGTCGGCAGGCTGCGCCGGTTGCCACGGGCCGGCCTCCTGATAAAACGCGGCGATCGGCACCGCCGGCACCTGGTAGGCCGGCGCAAGCGAGCAACTGGCAAGCAGCACCAAGGCACTCAGGCAGGTGAGACGCAGCAGATCAGGCTTTTGCATGAGGCTTGTCCGCGTCACCGGACGCTTGGGCGGGCTGCACACGGTCGCCTTCGGCCAGCCCGTCCGGCGGGCTGTCGATAACGCGATCGCCGGCGGCCAGACCGCTGCCGATCTCGACGGTCTTGCCGAAATCGCGGCGGATGGTCACCGTACGAAAGCGTACCGTGTTGCCGGCACCCAAGGTCGCCAGGCGGATGCCGGTTTCATCGAACACCAGTGCACTGGCCGGTACCCGCAGTGCGTTTGCATCGGCAGCCAGTGGGAAGTGCACGTTGGCGAAACTGCCCGGCAACAGCTTGCCGTCGGCGTTGTCCACCGCCAGTTGCACCAGCGTGCTGCCGGAGCCGGCGCTGATCGAATGCGCACTGGCCTCAACCGTGGCGTTGAACCTGCGTCCGGGATATTCCGGCACGTCGAGCGTTGCGTTGGCACCGGTACCTATCGACGGCACATCGCTCTGCGGCACCTGCACGTAGACGCGCAAGCGGTGCACGTCGGACACCACGAACAGCGCCTGCCCGCTGCCACCGCTGCCGGCATTGATCAACGCGCCGATGTCGGTATGGCGTGCGGTGACCACGCCAGCGAAGGGCGCGACGATGCGCGTGTATCCCTTCATCGCCTCAATGCGGCTGACGTTGGCCTGCGCCGCCTGCATCAACGCCCTTTTGGCGGTGTAGTCGCCAGTCTTTTCGTCGGCTTCCTGGCGCGATACCGAATCGGAACCGAGCATGGCCTGCCAGCGTTTGGCCGTGGTGCCGGCCAGCGCCGCATTGGCGCGGGCACTGGCCAGATCGGCACGCGCCTGCAGCAGCTGCTGATCGAGGTCGGGCGTCTCGATCTGCGCCAGCAACTGGCCGGCCTTCACCTGCGTGCCGATGTCGACCTTCCACGATTTCAGATAGCCGTCCACACGGGCATAAATCGGCGCGCTGGCCCAGGCCTCGATGCGTCCAGGCAAATCCAGCATCGCGCCTGCGCTGCTGCTGTCGGGCGACACCAGATTCACCGTGGGTACCACCTGTGCGCTGGTCCAGGCGTTCAGCTGTCTTGCCTCGGAGACGCGCGTGACGACGCCCGCCGCCACCACGACCACGATCACCACCGCGGCGGCGATGCCGGCGACGCGCAGCCGTCGCGGCGACGGCGGCGCGACGGGAGAAAGCAAATGATCAGACATGGACAGGCTCTCCGGCAGCAGCAGGCACCGGTTCGGTGGGAAGGACGAAGCGCGCATGGATGATGCGGAACACCACCGGCACAAAGAACAGCGTGGCTGCCGTGGCGAAGAGCAAGCCACCGATCACCGCACGGCCGAGCGGTGCGTTCTGCTCACCGCCCTCGCCCAGCCCGAGCGCCATCGGCGCCATGCCGATGATCATCGCCAGCGCGGTCATCAGCACCGGGCGGAAACGGACCAGACCGGACTCCAGCGCTGCCAGCTCGGCATCGCCGTGCTCGTAGAGCCGCTCGCGGCAGAAACTCACCACCAGGATCGAGTTGGCGGTCGCCACGCCCATGCACATGATCGCGCCGGTGAGCGCGGGCACTGACAGCGTGGTGTGAGTGGCGAACAGCATCCACACGATACCGGCCAGCGCCGCCGGTAGCGCGGTGATGATCACGAACGGATCGCTCCACGACTGGAAGTTCACCACGATCAACAGGTAGATCAGCACCAGCGCGCCAAGCAGGCCGAACAGCAGGCCGGAGAAGGCGCTGTTCATCGTCTGCACCTGGCCGAGCAGGGCTACGCTGGAGCCTTTCGGCAGACTCTTGGCGCTATCGTGCAGGATCTTCCGGATGTCGGCCGATACCCCGCCAAGATCGCGCCCCTGGGTGCTGGCGAAGATCTGCACCACCGGCTGGATGTTGTACTGGTCGACCACCGCATCGCCATCCTGCCGCGTGATCGTAGCCATGCCGCCAAGCACCTGCAGCTGCCCGCTGCTGCCACGCACCGGGAGGTTCTTCAGCGCAGCGAGCGAGTCGAGCTTGTACTGCGGCGTCTGCATCACAATCGGATAGGAAATGCCATTGACCGGGCTCAGCCAGAACGTCGGCGCCACCTGGCTGGAGCCGGCCAGGTTGACCAGTAGCGCGTTGGTGACGTCGCGCTCGGTGATGCCAAGCAGCTGGGCGCGGGTGCGGTCGACGTCGATGCGGAAGCCCGGGCTGGACTGCGATTCCTGGATCCGCGCGTCGGCTACGCCGGGCACGCGACGGATCTGCGCGAGCAGGCGGTCGGCGTAGGCGAAGTTGGCCGGCAGGTTCTTGCCTCGGATCTGCAGGTCGATCGGTGCCGGCGAACCGAAGTTGAGGATCTGGCTGACGATGTCCGCCGGCGGGAACGAGAACGTCACCCCCGGGAAATCCTTGGGCAGCTTCTCGCGCATCTCGCGCACGTAAGCGGCGGTGGGCCGGTGGCCCTCGTTGAGCGCGATCTGGATGTCGCCATCCTGCGAGCCGATGGTCCCGGTGTTGTTGTAGGTCGAGTTGATGCCGCTGATCGGTTGGCCGATGTTGTCGACCAGGGTGCCAAGCTCGGCGGCCGGAACAATCTGTCGCACCTGCTGTTCGATCTGCGCGAACAGCCGCGCATTTTGTTCCACCCGCGTGCCGATCGGTGCGCGCACGTGCATCAGGATCTGGCCGGCGTCCACGTCGGGGAAGAAATTGCTCCCCAGCATCGGCACCAGCGCGAACGACAGCAGCACGAAGGCCAGAAAACCAGCGACGAAGACACGCCGGTGCTCCATCGCCAGTGCCAGCAGACCCTGATAACCGGCCCGCATCCGCTCAAATGAGCTCTCGAACCCGCGCTGGAAGCGCACCAGAGGATTGCGCGTCGGCGCTGCCTCGAGGTGCTGGCCGTGCGCGTCGACATGCGGATGCAGCAGGTACTTCGCCATCGTCGGCACCAGCGTGCGCGACAGGATGAACGAGGCGATCATCGCGAACATCACCGCCTCGGCCATCGGCACGAACAGGAAGCGCGCCACCCCGTCGAGGAAGAACATCGGCACGAACACGATGCAGATACACAGCAGCGACACGAACGCCGGCGTGACAATCTGCGCCGCACCATCGAGGATCGCCGGCTCCACCTGCTTGCCCTGCTCCAGGTGCCAGTTGATGTTCTCGATGGTCACCGTGGCGTCGTCGACCAGGATGCCGACTGCCAGCGCGAGGCCGCCCAGGGTCATGATGTTGAGCGTCTCGCCGATCGCCGACAACGCGGCGATCGAGGACAGGATCGCCAGCGGGATCGAGACGGCAATGATCACGGTGGAGCGCCAACTGCCAAGGAACAGCAGGATCATCAGGCTGGTCAGCGCTGCCGCGATCACGCCTTCGCGCGCCACCCCGGTGATCGCCGCGCGGACGAAGATCGACTGGTCGCCGATCGGCGACACCTTGAGATTATCCGGCAGGCTGGACTTCGCGGCGGCGAGCCGCTGGCGAATCCCGGCGACGATCGCCAGGGTCGACGCCGAGCCGTTCTTCATCACGTTCATCAGCACCGAACGATGGCCGTCCACATGCACGATGTTGGTCTGCGGCGGGCTGCCGTCGAGCACATGCGCCACGTCACGCACGTACACGGTGGTGCCGTTGACGGTCTTCACCGGCAGATCGCCGAGTGCGTGGAAGTCGTCCGGCGAGTCGTTCAATTTCAGGGTGTATTCGAACCGGCCGATTTTCTGCGTACCGATGGGTGTGATCAGGTTCTGCGCGGCCAGCGCGTTGGCCACGTCGGTTGCCGACAGACCGCGCGCCTGCAGCGCCGCCGGATCGATGTCGATCTGCACTTCACGGGTCTTGCCGCCGTATGGATACGGGATCGCCGCACCGGCCACCGAAGTGAGCTGCGGGCGCAGGCTGTTCAGTGCAATGTCGCCGAGGTTCTGCTCGCTGAGACCCTTGCCGGAAAGTGCCAGTTGCAGGATGGGCACGGTCGAGGCGCTGTAGTTGAGGATCAACGGCGGGTTGGTGCCGGGCGGGAGCTGTTTGAGCAGGGTTTGCGAAACGGCGGTGACCTGCGCGTTCGCGGTGGCGATGTCGACGGTGGGCTGGAAGAATATCTTCACGATCCCGAAGCCCATGATCGACTTGGCCTCGACGTGCTCGACGTCGTTGACCGTGGTGGTCAGCACGCGCTCATACGGCGAGGTGATGCGACCTTCCATCTGGTCGGCGGGAAGGCCGGTGTACTGCCACACCACGGCGATCACCGGGATGCGGATGTCGGGGAAGATGTCGGTGGGGGTACGCAACGCGGCGAGCGGGCCGATGATCAGGATCAGCAACGCCAGCACGATGAAGGTATAGGGCCGCGACAAGGCGACCCGCACGATGCCCAGCATGGTCTGTCCAGCGAGAGTGTTGCGCAGCGTGGGATTTTGTCACGCTGAGGTTGCCGGAAATGCGGCGCGCGGATGAAGATAATTTCATCTTCGGCCGCTGATGGAGCCAAGTCTTGCGCCGGCATGGCGCGCGGAGCGGCACGAATCGCCGCCGAATCAGATGCTCGCCGGGCTTCGGCAATGCAGGCTGAGACGCGCGCCGTTTTCGCTGTCGCCGATCACAAGCTCAAACCCGTGCAGACGGGCAATGGCGCTCACGATGCTCAGCCCCAGCCCGGAGCCTGGCGTGGTGCGGCAGCTGTCAACGCGATAGAAACGGCGCGTTACCGCCTCGCGCTGATCCGGCGCGATGCCCGGACCACTGTCATCGACGTCTACCCACGGCCCGTCTTCCGCTGCACGCACGCCGATCTGCACCCGACCGCCAGCCGGAGTGAACTTGATCGCGTTGCCGACCAGGTTGCTGAGCGCTTCCAGCAACAGGTGGCGATCAGCGCGGATCGGCTGCAGCGGCGCCAGCCGCAGTGCCAGCTGCTGGCCGCGATCCTCCGCCAGCGGAAGATAGAGTTCGTGCACTTCACGCAGGATTTCCGTCAGGTCGATCTCGGCGAAGCCGGCGCGGCGCTGCTGGTTCTCCAGCTCCGAGATGCGCAGCAAGGCGCGGAACCGGTCGAGCAGCGCATCGGTGTCGATCATGCACGCTTCCAGTTCCACGTCTTCGCTGCTGTCTTCCCCGAACTGCTGCTGCAGACGGTACAGCCGCGCGCGCAACCGGGTCAGCGGCGTGCGCAGATCGTGCGCGATGTTGTCGCACACGCCTTTCACCTCGCCCAGCAATCGTTCGATCTCGCCGAGCATCGCGTTGACGATACCGGCAAGCATGTCGAGCTCGTCACCGCGACGGCTGACTGGCAAGCGGCCGCTCAGGTCGCCACGCATGATTGGCAGCGTCGCGTCGCGAATGGCATGTACGCGACGCAGCGGACCGCGCGTGAGCAACCAGCCGCCGAGCAGGCCCGGCACGATGGTCAACGAAAGTCCCCACAGCAGCGCCTGCAGAATGATCCTGCCAACGCGATCAACGATGCTGGTGTCGTGCGAAATCAGCAGGATCCTGCCGTCGGCGAGTCGAACCGCGGCGGCGCGCACGCTGGCTCCGACATGACCGTCGCTGCGCGAAAGGCCGTGCTTGAGCAATTTCACCGATCCGTCCAGCGGCATCGCTGGCGGCATCGAGATGATGGTGCCACCCAGATGGTGGCCATGGCTGTCGAACAGACCCCAGGCGTTGAGCCGCCGGGTCTCCAGCGACAGGTAATCGTTCAGCGCGTGCTCACGGGTGGATTCGTCCAGCAGCGAAAAGTAGGTCGCCTGGCGACCGACCAGTTCATCGGAAACCTGGCGCAGATAGCTGGCGGCCTGCCAGTAGATGACCCCGATCAGCAGCGCCGCCCACACTACGAAGAACGCGCCGTAGATCAGGACCAGACGCGCCACGGTGGAACGCCAGCGGTCAGTCAGCCGCTGCAAGGCGATAACCCGTGCCGCGTACGGTGTGGATCAGCGGCACGTGACCTGCCACATCGATCTTCCGGCGCAGGCGGCCGATATGGACGTCGATGAGATTGGTGCCGGGATCGAAATGGAAACCCCACACAGTTTCAAAGATCATGGCGCGGGTGAGCACGCGACCGGCGTGACGCATCAGGAATTCCAGCAGTTTGAATTCGGTGGGCAGCAGCGACAGCTGGAGATCGCCGCGATGGGCGACGTGGCGCATCAGATCGAGTTCGAGGTCGGATACCCGCAGCACGACCAGCTGGCCGGCCTGCGGGCGATGGCGGCGCAGCAGCACCTCAACGCGTGCCAGCATTTCGTCGGGGGCAAACGGCTTGGTCAGGTAGTCGTCACCACCGGCGCGCAGGCCGCGCACCCGTTCATCCACATCGCTGAGCGCACTGATCATCAGCACCGGCGTGGCGATGCCCTGCTCGCGCAGCCGCGTGATCACTGCAAGCCCGTCCATCTCCGGCAGCATCAGGTCCAAGGTAATCGCGTCGTAGCAGGGATCCAGCGCGTAGGCCAGGCCCTGCCTGCCGTCGGCGACACGATCGGCATCGATGCCGTGGCGTGCCAGCTCGGCGACCAGCTCGCGTGCAGTGACGTCGTCGTCCTCGATGACCAGAATGCGTGGCATCAGTCGGGTACTGCGGCATGCGGAAAGGCCAAGCATAACGAAACGGCCTCCCGCAGGAGGCCGTCATCGTCCATGGCGGCAGCGATCAGGCGGCGGTGGCGAACAACCCGCGCATCTTCTTCATCGCATTCGCCTCGACCTGGCGGATGCGCTCGGCGGACACGCCATACTCGTCGGCCAGATCCTGCAGCGTGGCCTTGTGCTCATCATCCAGCCAGCGGCGCTGGATGATGTCGCGCGAGCGGGCATCCAGGTGCTTCAGTGCATCGGTCAGGTTCTGCAGCTGATTGTCCGCATAGTCCTCTTCCGCCGCGCTCTGATACGGATCAGCATCGTGGTCGATCAGAAACGCCGCGGGCGCGGGCTTGGCATCGTCGTCAGCATCGGCCGGCGCCTCGAAACCGATGTCGCGACCGGACAGGCGCGATTCCATCTCGCGCACGGTCGCCTCCGGCACGCCCAGATCCTTCGCCACCGTGCGCACTTCGGCCGCGTTCATCCACCCCAGGCGCTTCTTGTTCTTGCGCAGGTTGAAGAACAGCTTGCGCTGCGCCTTGGTGGTGGCGACCTTCACGATGCGCCAATTCTTCAGGATGAACTCGTGCATCTCGGCGCGGATCCAGTGCACCGCGAAGCTGACCAGACGGACACCCATATCCGGATCGAAACGCTTGACCGCCTTCATCAGGCCAATGTTGCCTTCCTGGATCAGGTCGGCCAGCTGCAGGCCATAGCCGGAATAGCCGCGTGCCACGTGCACCACGAAACGCAAGTGCGCCATCACCAGCTTCTTCGCCGACTCGAGGTTGTCCGCTTCGAGATAGTCGCGTGACAACGTCTGCTCCTCTTCCACCGTCAGCACCGGGATGCGGTGCACGGCGGAAATATAGGCATCCAGACTGCCCACCAGGCTCGGGATGGGGAAACTGGCAGTCACCAAGGCTTGAGACATGGGTGAAACCTCCTGCTTAGGGTTCAAGTTTAGCACTCGGGTCGTTGGAGTGCTAAAGCCTCGAATGGTTCGACATGGAACCAGATCGATTATTAATGAACTGCATAGTACAGGTGGAAGCTGCGCTTGTCGAGTAGTCGATCACGCCCGGATGAGGCCACCTCGATCGCGTTCAATCAGCACCAGAACCCGCTTGCAGGGCGGGTAACGGCGGCAACGTCCAGTCGATCGGCAGTTGGCCCCGGCTTTCCAGATAGCGGTTGACTGCGGAGAAATGACCACAGCCAAGGAAGCCGCGATGGGCCGACAACGGGGAGGGATGCACCGAACGCAGCACGCAATGGCGACGGTCGTCGATCAGCTGGCCCTTGCGTTGCGCGTACGCGCCCCACAGCAGGAACACCAGCCCTTCGCGCTCGCGGTTGAGCGCGTCGATCACCGCATCGGTGAAACCCTCCCAGCCGCG
>JBDTKM010000258.1:0-8132 GCA_039935315.1 Rhodanobacter sp.
CGAAGCGTCCGAGGCAAGCGCAGGATAGGCTGCCTCCAGCGCCTCCAGCTCGCGCATCAGGCGGTCGTACGCGGCATCGGTGAGGTCCGCATCGTCGAGTACGTGGTAGCGGTAGTTCGCCTGCTCGATCTGCTCGCGCAGCGCCACAGCGCGGGCCAGGGCTTCGACAGGAACGGCGGGTGCGGTCATGCGGGTCTCCTTGTCCCGCAGTTTAACGACGTGGCCTTCGTGATGCCGCCAAAAGCGCCGTTCAGCGATGCAGGTCGCCAGCGGATTCCGGCTGATAGGTGATTTCCAGCACCTTCAGATGTCGCTTGCGCCCGTCCGGCATCGGCCAGTCGATCATCTGACCTTGCGCAAGGCCCAGCAGGGCACTGCCCACCGGCGCCAGGATCGAGACGGTGCCGGATTTGCCGGCAGCGTTCGGGTAGACCAGAGTCAGCGTCATTTGCTCGCCGTTGCCTTCGTCCTCGAAGGATACGGTGGAATTCATCGTCACGATGTTCGCCGGCATGGCGGTCGGCTCGACCACCTCGGCGCGATCAAGTTCGGCGCGCAGCGGTTTCAGCCTGGCTGCTTCAGCAGGCGGCAGGCGGTCCAGCAGGGCTTCGATGCGATCCAGATCGATGCGCGAGACGGTGATGGCTGACTTGCTCATGATGGTTCCTGATCCACGCGGCTCCTGCCGCACAAAAGCACGCGCCAGAACGAATAGCGTCCCGGCGCGTGCGGTCGGTTATTTGCTGCCGTGCCAGTCAAATCGTCGTCGGCAGATGAAACACCTGTGACTTTGCAAAAACCGGATACGAATTGCAAGTTCATGCGACTGTCATCATACCGGATCATGGTCACACGAGCCGGTGCGGCGCTCGTACCAGCGGCTGCCGAGCCCGCAGCGACCGCCCTGCCCCCCGCGCCGGCGCTTTCAGCGCCAACGCCTCCACGGCCTGCTGCGGTTGGTCGCGGCATGCAGCAGGCCCCCGCGTCCATCGGGGTGATCACATCCGGCCCGATTCTGCCGAAGCCGTCGGGCTGTTACTCTACGATGCGCGTCGTTCTCCCAAGGAGTGCCCATGCGAAGGCTGTTCGCCTTGGCTGCCATGTTCGCCAGCGTCCCTGTGCGAGCGGCCGAAGCCGGTGCCGATGTCAACTTCCACTTGACCGGGAGCCCGGTCGGCTGGTTCGCGCTGATCCTGTTCGTGCTGGCCTACGTGGCGGTCGTCCTGGAAGACCGCATCCACGTAGCCAAGTCCAAGCCGGTGGTGTTGGCGGCAGCGCTGATCTGGGGTCTGATCGCGTGGCGGACCGGCGGCGCCAGTGGCGGCCCGGAAGCACGACACGCGTTCGAGGCGATGTTTCTCGAGTACGCGGAGATCTTCTTCTTCCTGGTGGTGGCGATGACCTACGTCACCGCCGTGGCTGAGCGCGGTGTGTTCGACGCACTGCGCAACCAGTTGACCCAGCGAAGCTTCAGTTATCGATCGCTGTTCTGGATCACCGGCTTGCTGGCGTTCTTTCTGTCGCCGATGGTGGACAACCTGACCACGGCACTGGTGATGTCGGCGGTGATTCTGGCGGTGGGTGCCGGCAACGCGCGTTTCACCACCCTGGCCATGATCAATCTGGTCGTGGCGGCCAATGCGGGCGGCGCGTGGAGCGCGTTCGGCGACATCACCACGTTGATGGTGTGGCAGGCCGACAAGGTGCAGTTCTTCGAGTTTTTCCGCATTTTCCTGCCCGCGTTGGTGAACTGGCTGATTCCGGCCATCATCATGTCTTTCGCGTTGCCCGGGGGCCGCCCGGATCCCGCTGAAGGCAGCAGTCCGATCAAGCCTGGTGGCATCAGCATCTGCCTCACCTTCGCCTTGACCATCGCGATTACCGTGGTCGGTCGCCAATGGCTGGGCATGCCCGCGGCTTACGGGATGCTGACCGGGCTGGCCCTGCTCAACCTGCTGGCGACCCAGATCGACTATCGCCAACGCCACTACGCGCTGGCCCAGGGCATGGAGCCACAGACCTACTCGATCTTCCGCATCATCGCCAACGCCGAGTGGGACACGCTGCTGTTCTTCTACGGCGTATTCGCGTGCGTGGGCGGCCTGGCCGCGCTGGGATATCTGGAACTGGCCTCGGTGCACCTGTACGGGGACCTGGGCTACACCCTTGCCAATTCGATCATGGGCCTGCTTTCGGCGATCGTGGACAACATCCCGATCATGTTCGCCGTACTGAAGATGAACCCGCCGATGGACCATGGCCAGTGGCTGCTGATCACCCTCACTGCCGGTGTCGGTGGCAGCCTGCTCTCCGTCGGTTCGGCCGCTGGCGTGGCGCTGATGGGCGCCTCGCGCGGTCGCTACACGTTCATGAGCCACCTGCGCTGGAGCTGGGCGATCGGTCTGGGCTACCTCGCCAGCATTGCCCTGCACCTGTGGCTGAACGCGCGCCACTTTGCGGGCAGCTGACCGCGCCAACGTCACCGCCGCGACCAAACGGAACCCTTCTCGCCGATGCATCATGCCAGCGACATCCTGCTCACCCTGTTCATCATCTTCATCGCTGCCCAGGTCGGCGCCGAGATCGCGCAACGGCTCAAGCTGCCGGGTGTCGTCGGCGAGATCGCTGCCGGCTGCATGGTGGGTCCATCCCTGCTCGGCTGGCTGACGCCAGCGCAAATCCTTCCCGGCACGCCCGTGGACGTGCTGGCCGAGATCGGCGTGGTGCTGCTGCTGTTTGCGGTAGGCCTGGAGACGCGGCTGGATGACCTCAAGAAAGTGGGCAAGAGCGCGTTCCTGGTCGGTGTGCTTGGCGTCATCGTTCCGTTCGCCGCAGGCGCGCTGTGGGCGCACGGCGAAGGCTTCGCATGGGTCAAGTCACTGTTCGTGGCGGCCGCTTTTGTGGCCACCTCGGCGGGCATCACCGCACGTGTGTTGCAGGAGCTTGGCGTACTGCAGCACACCGAGAGTCGGGTGATCCTCGGTGCCGCGGTGATCGATGACATCCTCGCCATGCTGCTGCTCGGCATCGTCTCGTCGCTGCAAGGCGGTGGCTCGTTGAATCTCGAATCGCTGCTGCTGACCTTGGGCGGCGCGATCGGCTTCGTCGGATTGATCGGCTGGGGCGGCACCCGGGTGATGCGGCGGCAGTCGGCATGGCTGGAGGCGCCGATCAGCGCGCATTCGGCGCTGAGCCTGGTGCTGGCGCTATGCCTGGGCCTGGCATGGCTGTCCACGCGCTTTGGCCTGGCCGCGATCATCGGCGCATTTTTGGCTGGCATGGTTGCGTCCGAAACACGCCAGCGCGACGAGCTTGAGCACCAGACGCAGCCGCTGCTTGCCTTCATCACCCCGTTCTTCTTCGTGGTCACCGGTGCCAAGATCAACCTGGTCGAACTGGCCAGCGGCCATGCACTGTGGATGCTTGCCGTCGTCACCGTGATCGCGATCGCCTCCAAGCTGGTCGGCGGCTTTTTGGGAGCGTTGTCGCTGGGTCGGCGCAGCGCCACGATCATCGGCTTCGGCATGGTGCCGCGCGGCGAGGTGGGCGTCGTGATCGCCAGCCTGGGGCTGGCCGCCGGCGTATTCAGCGAGCAGATCTACGCCATCATCGTGGCGATGTCGCTGCTCACTGCGATGGTCACGCCACCGGTGCTGGCATGGCTGCTGCGCCGCCCGCACCCAGACCCGCCCCAGCTGCCTGCCGCGGCTGACGCCGACGACTGAGCGGTTGCCGATCTGGCATTATCAGCCGGCAAGTTTTTGCATGCCCGCTGGCGCTATGCTCACGTGCGTCAGAGGAGACCGGGGGATCGCATCGCCGATGCGCGACATGAAGACCGTACTCATTGTGGACGACGACGAAATGGTGCTGGAGGCCATCGACCTGCTGGTATCACAGGCTGAGGGACTGCGCAGCATCCGTTCGCTGGGCGTCAGCAGTGCCCACAGTGCCCTGCAGCAAGCCCGGATCGACGTGCTCGTCGCCGACGTCATACTCACCGGCAGCACCACCGGCATCGAACTGTGCGAACGTGCCATCGAGCATCATCCGACGATCGCCATCGTCGTGATCACCGCGGACAACGAAGTCCAGCGCGACGACATACCAAAACGCGGCATCTTTCTGCGCAAGCCGTTTGGTGGCAAACAACTGCTCGAGGCCATTGATGCCGCGCAGGATCGCGCACGCGAAGAGGCACGCGGGCACAAGCACACTGACTAATCACGCGGTGGCTCGCGTCGCGGCCCACTTCCCCTGCACTCCTTGCCCGCTTTGCAGCGTCAGTTCGTGAGCGCGACGAACGCGGCATATCGCAACGATCGTGCACGGCACTTGTTGCCGTTCGGGTTGGCACGAGTGACTCTCGCCCCTAGAAAGAATCTCGGCTTCCCGGAACCATGGAATCATCAATGACCTGCCCATCGCGAGCTCGCGACGATCAACCGCGCAGCTTTGGAAAACAACGAAGCGGGCCGCCGTGGTCGGCCCGTTTCGCTTTACTGCTCATCCCGCAGACGCCATTCCTGACTGCCGCCGGCCGCCTTCAATCCAGCTTCACTTGACGAAGAGATGCTCCACGCCTGCACGCTCCTCGCGAAGCTCGTTGTTGCTGGCATCCATGCGGCTGCGCGAAAATTCGCTGATCGCCAGGCCCTGCACGATTTCGTATTTGCCGTTCTTCACCGTCACCGGGTAACCGTAGATGATGCCCGGCGCAATGTCGTACGAGCCATCGGAAGGGATCCCCATCGAGACCCAATCGCCTTCCGCGGTGCCCTGCGCCCAGTAGCGCATGTGATCGATCGCCGCCGCCGCCGCCGAGGCCGCCGACGAGGCGCCACGGGCCTTGATGATGGCGGCGCCACGCTGCTGCACGGTGGGGATGAAATCGTTCTCGTACCAGGCCTGGTCGATCAACGACATTGCCGCCTTGCCGTTGACGGTGGCGTGGTGGATATCCGGATACTGGGTCGAGCTGTGGTTGCCCCAGATCGTCATCTTGCGGATATCCGTGGTGTGGCTGCCGGTCTTTTCCGCCAACTGCGACAGCGCGCGGTTGTGGTCCAGCCGCACCATCGCGGTGAAGCATTTCGGGTCGAGGTCGGGCGCATTCTGCTGGGCGATCAGCGCATTGGTATTGGCCGGATTGCCGACCACCAGCACCTTCACGTCACGCTTGGCATGCGCGTTCAGGGCTTTGCCTTGCGGCGCGAAGATCACGCCATTGGCCTCCAGCAGGTCCTTGCGCTCCATGCCGGGGCCACGCGGGCGCGCACCGACCAGCAGCGCATAGTCCGCATCCTTGAATGCCACATTCGCGTCATCGGTGGGCACGACGCCAGCGAGAGTCGGGAACGCGCAATCATTGAGCTCCATCATCACGCCGTGCAGCGCCGGCAGCGCGGGAGTGATTTCCAGCAGATGCAGGATCACCGGCTGATCCGGGCCCAGCATGTCGCCAGCGGCGATGCGGAACAACAAGGCATAGCCGATCTGGCCAGCGGCGCCGGTGACGGCAACTCGTACGGGGGCTTTCATGAACGTTGACTCCTTCTGGGGGTGTTCGAAGTTCCGCCAGAAGTCTGTCGGGCCTTGCGGGTCGAGGCGAGAATCCGGCTGGGTGAGGACAGATCTTCGATGATTCGCCGGTCCATAGTGGTTCTATGGACCAACAATCAGCGGAGAGGGGATCACCCAGGCGGATTTGCAGACCGGCCAACCAAAGTCCGACAGACTCCTGGTACTCAATTCAACTCGGCAAAAAACTCGGCAATGCGGTCCAACCCCGGCTGCAACTGCGCGGCGGGGCATGTATAGGAAATACGCAGCGCCCGCGGCTCACCAAACGCCGAGCCCGGCACGCAGGCAACACCCTTGGCTTCCAGCAACGCTGCACAGAACTCGACGTCGTTGTTGATCGTGCGGCCGTTGTGATGCTGGCCGAACGCCACCGAAATATCCGGAAACGCATAGAACGCGCCTTGCGGGCGCGGGCAGACCACGCCGGGCATGGCGCTCAGCGCGGCGAACACGGTGTCGCGTCGGGTGGCAAAGTCAGCGCATTTCTGCCGCGGCACATCCTGCGGGCCGGACAAGGCCGCTATCGCCGCCGCCGTGATCACTTCCGGCAGGCTGGTGATGTGGTTGGAGTTGAAGGTGGAGATCGCCTTGGCCACCGCCTCCGGCCCGGCCAGCAAACCGACGCGCCAGCCCGGCATGCCATAGGTCTTGGACACCGAGTCGACAAAGATCACGCGATCACGCAGCTCGGGCCTGGTGAACACGAAGTTGTGGTAACCGATGCCGTCGAACACCATTGAATGGTAGATGTCGTCGGTGATCACCCAGGTATCGGGGTGCCTGGCCAGCACGTCGGCCAGCGCCGCGATCTCCGCACCGGTGTACACCATGCCGGTGGGATTGGACGGGTTGTTGAACAGGAACACTTTCGGCTTGCGCGCCAGTGCCGCATCAAGCTGGTCGGGCGTGAGCTTGTAGTTCTGCTCCGCCCCGCAGTGCATCACGTTCGCCTTGGCGCCCACGATGTCGGCGATGTCGTGGTACGTCGTCCAGTACGGCGCGGCGAAACAGATCTCCTCGCCATCGTTGAGCAGCGCCTCGGCCAGGTTGTACAAGACCTGCTTCGCGCCGATGCCGATCGACACGTTCGCTCGCGTGTAGCCGCTGAAGCCGAGCGCTTCGATATGCTTCAGAAACGCGTCTTGCAAGGCTTCTGCACCCCGGTTGCTGCCGTACTGGCCGCTGTCGTGGGACAACGACTCGCGGGCCGCGGCATAAACATGCTCCCCGGGCAGGAAGTTCGGCACGCCGATCGAGAAACTGATGATGTCGCGGCCGGCAGCCTTGAGTTGTTTAGCCTTCTCGGCAATCACCATGATTGCGCTGGGCTTGGCGCGACCGACACGTTGGGCGAGTTCGGGCATGGATCTCTCGAAGGCTGGCAGGACGGGAAAGGCTGAGATTTTATCACGACGATCGGGCGGGCCACCGTCCCGTGGCGACGTCGGCGGCAGCCGGGTGGCTTACGATGCAAGATGCGAACGCCCGTTGCGGGCATCGTCGTACCTCAATCCTCAAGGAGATTCGCATGCACTGGCTTTGGGTATTTCTGATCGGACTGGTGGTGGGCATCGTGGCCAAACTGCTGATGCCGGGCAAGGATCCGGGTGGCTTCATCATCACCGCCTTGCTCGGCATCGCCGGCTCCCTGCTGGCCACATGGCTGGGGCAAAACGTGTTTGGCTGGTATGGACAGGGCCAGTCGGCCGGCTTCATTGCGTCGGTGGTCGGCGCCATCATCCTGCTGCTGATCTATCACTTGCTGTTCAACCGCAAGGCCCGGTAAAACGGGTCCGCGGCGGAATCCGTTCCGTCGCGGCCCCTGCTTCAGCCGAACAGTTTGCCGGCGAGGCCTTCCAGCGCGGCCACGTCGAATCCGGAAACCGCGCCGGCCGGCGGCACCTGTCCGTCCGGCGTCACATGGTCCACCGCATGCGGCAGCACCTGCGAGAGTTTGCCCAGCAGCTCGTCCTGGTTGATGCCAAGCTTGCCGGCGGCCTCCTGCAGCATCGAACCCATCCCGCCACCCTGCAGCGCCTGGCCCAGCTCGCTGCCCGACACCGGCTGGTTCGCGCCCGTACCCACCCAGGACTGCACGGCTTCGCCGAGCCCATGCTGCTGCAGCATGTTGACCACGCCTTGCACGCCGCCGGCGCGCTGGACCAGTTGTCCCACCACGCCAATGATCGACGCCTGCTGACCCTCGCCTCCGAGTAGATTGCCGAGCAATGACATGGTCTTCTCCTGCTGATTGATTGATTGAGGTTGAAGCTTACCGAGCATAAACCCCGCGGGGACCCGCCACCACGAAAACGCCGGACCCTAACCGCGGGTTCGGCGTTTTCGAGCTCATCCTGCGGGGCGCAGCTGAGCGTCAGGACGACTCATTTCGCAGTGCGACAGGAGTCAGCCGCGCTGGTCGAGGGTCGAGTTCCATTCCTTGACGCGATCGGCTTGCTCCGCCAGCAGCTTGTCGAGATCCCCGTCGACGCTGACCTTCTCGATCGTGTCGCCTTGCTTGATCGTGTTGACCACGTCCATGTCGGCGG
>JBDTKM010000259.1:0-6849 GCA_039935315.1 Rhodanobacter sp.
GACTCCTTGACCGGCTTTACCAGCGCATTGCAGATCAGGCCGAGCAGCAACAGCACCGCCATGATGTAGAGCGTGCGGTCGTACACCAACGTCTTGGCTACGCCGGAATCGATCTGCGCCTGCCGCACACCGGCGATCAGGAACGGCCCGATGATGCCGGCGGCTGACCAGGCGGTGAGCAGGCGGCCATGGATGGCGCCGACCATCTGCGTGCCGAAGATATCGGCCAGATAGGCTGGCAAGGTCGAAAAACCACCGCCATACATGCTGATGATCAAACAGATCGAAATCACGAACATGCCGGCCAGGCCCAGATGCCCCCAGGTCGGCAGCAGGCAATACGCGATGATGCCAAGGATAAAAAACGTGTAGTAGGTATTCTTGCGTCCGATCCTGTCTGAAAACCACGCCCAGAACAGGCGTCCGACGCTGTTGAACAAGCTGATCAGACCCACCAGCCCCGCGGCTGCGGCCACGACGGCGGCCTTCTGCGCAGCGGTGAGTGCGCCTGCCGCTGCGGTCAGTCCGGCCAGTTTGGCCCCGAACACATCCTGCAGCATCGGGCTGGCCATCGAGATCACCGCAATGCCGGCGGTGACATTGAGAAACAGCGCGGTCCAGATGAACCAGAACTGCGGGGTTGTCCACGCGCGATCCAGATGCACATGACGACGGGTAATCATGCCGCTGCCGTGGTCGCTGTCGGCCGGTGTCCAGCCGGTGGGGCGCCAGCCATTGGGCGGCACGCGAAAGCCGATCGCCCCCGCGGCCATCACGATCGTATACAGCACGCCCATCGCGATCAGCGTAGGCGCCACCCCCTGCCCTCCGCTGGCTGAAAAATAGTGCATCAAGGCCACCGCAATCGGTGCGCCGATCATCGCGCCGCCACCGTAGCCCATGATCGCCAAACCGGTCGCCAGGCCACGTCGATCGGGAAACCATTTGATCAACGACGATACCGGCGTGATGTAACCCAGGCCCTGACCAACGCCACCGAGAATGCCGCAGCCCAGATACACCAGCCATAACTGATGAATCGACACGCCGATGCCGCCCAGCACCAGACCGCCGCCCCAGCATGACGCCGCGATCACGCCGGCCTTGCGCGGCCCGGCATGTTCCAGCCAGCCACCCCAGATGAAGGCGGAGATGCCCAGTACCGCGATGAAGGTTTCAAAGATGTGGGTAACCTGCGGCACGGTCCAGTTGCAGCTGGTGCTGGTCAGTGCCCCGAAAAATCCCAGCTTGGCGCAGGTCGCGGCGTCGACGCCGACCACCAGCTTGCTCATCGGCAGCCAGAACACCGAAAAGCCGTAAGCCATGCCAATGCAAAGATGAATCGCCAGCGCGGCCGGGGGAACCAGCCAGCGATTGAATCGTGGCCCCGCGATAGTACGTTCCCTCGCAAAAAATCCTGGCTTGGTGGTCGGGATATCAGTGTTGCCTGTAACGGGCACTGCGGCCATATGCTTCTCCCCTTGTTGAGTGCGTACACAAACGACTGAGCAAGAACATCGACCCAAGTCGGGCACGCAGGCCGTCCTGAACGTGGGTCAGTGCAAACCGGGCAAAACGGAGGCCAGTGTGCACTTTTCGCCCGAAGCGGAACAGGGGCGCGAAACAGGGCACGACTAAGGCCCCGAACGGAGACCCGTGCACATTCCCGAGGAAGCGTAGCCTTCCAGGCTCTGCCGATCCTGGCGGTGCCGGTACAGCGCGACAGCCGTGCCTCGCTAGCCGTGCTGAAGCGTCCGGTTCCGTACGCATGCTCGCGTTGCAGATGCAGCCAGTTGCGATCCAACTCGCGGGGCGTCGTGGCGTGGGTGACCAGTGCCTGATCGGCCATGCAGCCTTCTGCCACATCGGAACCGAGACGCAAACAGGACAACTGTGGCCTCATCAACGGATACGGACATGGCTGGCGCCTTGCAGGCGAAACTCGCCACCGACAGTCCGCCGGCTTGGCCACCACGCGTGCCCACAGCAGGTTGAACTCCATGTGGCCGCCTGCGCGCGGCAGACAAGTCTCGCTATCGACAAGGCACGCCTTGGGTCGGCTCCCACAAGTTGCCGGTACGGCGATCGCGATCTCCACATGGCTCACGTGGCGCCGCCCCGGCGACTGCATCACCCCGGCCACCTGCCCGTGAGCCGAAGGCGCCATCCACGAAAGCACATGCTCGGTCATCAGCACGCAGGCATGCACAGCGCAGCTTTCCCGCCGGCCACTCTCCGCAACTCATCCAGATAACGGAGATGATCGATGTCCCGCAAAGAAGCAGGGCTGGCGATCGCTGCCTCGCTGCAGCATGGGCTGCGGCGTCCCGGCAAGATCGAGCCTCGGCTGACGAAGTGTCGGGCAGTCAGTTCGTTGAGGTCCAGCTGCAGCCTGACTTCAACAAGTCGCGCCAGATGCTCTTGGGGCAGCCCTTCTACCACTGCGGGTGGCCGCAAGGAAGCGGGATTTCGATCGACAGCAATGAAGCGGCTCAGCGCAGCACTGTCTTGCAGGCTATGCGGCCCATGTCTCGGCTCCCGGCAAAGCCCAACCACCTCGGACGGATCACAACCCAGCGCAACCCCAGCGCGATGGACTCCAGTCCGCCGGAGACTGGCACATGAAAGTCTCGCGCCAGGTGCTGAGGGCTTGTTGCAATCTGACGCAGACATGCCCGCACATACCAAAGAAACATATGGATATGCATTAAGACTCCAAGCGCTTCAGCCGCCTCTCGTGATAATTTGCTGCTACACGGTATAGCCGTTTAGACATCTCTACGTCCAAACGACGAATATGGCCGCGTAATCGATCCGTTGATGAATGGACTATTCCACTGGGGGAGAATGTGCAAGAAGCAAAGAGTCGCCAACGCCGGATGCTATCCGGAGACTGGAAATATGGTTTGTTTGTTGCGGCTGCGTTGCTGAGTCCTGCTGCAGCCAACGTGCGGGCCACTGGCTCCGACCCCTCTTCAGCCGATCAGTCCAAGGCCAAGGAACTGGCCACGGTCGTCGTCACCGGTGAGCGTGGCACGGATACCGTCGTGGGCAACAGTGCGGTACCGATCACGGTGATCACCAGCGCGGAGCTGCAGCGAACGGGCAAGGTCGGCCTCAAGCACATCCTGTCCACGCTTGATTCGTCATTCAACCTGGCGGAGAACGCCTACGGCACGTCGGCATCGGTGCGTCCTTTCACCATGCGCGGTTTCAGCGGGGATGAGGTGCTGGTCCTGGTCAACGGCAAACGACGCCACACATCCTCGTTCGTCAATAACGTATCGACCTTTGCCGGCGGCAGCGCTCCGGTGGATCTGGACCTGATTCCGCTCAGCGCGATCGACCACATCGAAATCCTGCACGACGGCGCGGCCGCACAATACGGCTCCGATGCGATCGCCGGTGTCATCAACATCATCCTCAAGCGTGACGACGACGGAGGCGAAGCAGACACCACGTTCGGCACCAATTATCACAATGGCGGGGCCACGGTACAGCAGGAACTCAACCAGGGTTTCAAGCTGGGTGATGGCGGATTCATCAACCTGTCACTGGATGCACGCAGGCAGAATGCGGCGCCGCTGCCGGTCTATCCGACGCTCTATCCATCCAACCCTTTCTATACACCGTTGCCGGACGGATCGCCCGACCCGCGAGAGGCAGGCGTTGATCGACGCCATTTCGACAAGGGTTATGGCCAACCGACCAGGGATCATCTGCTGAACCTCGGCTACAACCTCGAACTGCCGCTTGGCGAGCAGCTGACATTGTATTCAAACGCCACGTTGAGCTATCGCGATGTCGTCGCAGCAAGCACGCAGTACAACCCGAGCAGCGTGTACGACCTTGCTGAAATCTATCCGGACGGGTTCCAGGCCTATCGCCATGTCTACGAAACCGATGACCAGTTTACCGGCGGCATCAAGGGTCGGCTCGCCGGCTGGAACTGGGATTTGAGCAGCTCGTACGGCCGTGATCATGCCCGCTTGCATGGACAGCACACGCTGAACCCGTCATTGGGCCCGGACAGCCCCACCAATTTTTACCTTGGCCAGCAGGATTTCGACCAGCTGACCACCAATCTCGACTTCACGCGCGCCCTGGACGCGGGGTGGCACGGAGCAATCCAGGTGTCGTGGGGACTTGAGCAGCGCTGGGAGAAATACGCGCTCGGCGCGGGTGAACCCGATTCGTACATCAATGGCGGCTATGTCAGTGTGGCCGGCCCGTTTGCCGGCGTACTGCGACGTGGCGGCCTGCAGGCTTTCAACGGCTACACGCCCGACAATGCGACAAGCGTGCAGCGTGATGTCGACGCCGGCTACGTGGAGGCTGCCACGGATTTGACCGATCACTGGCACATCGATCTCGCTGGTCGTTACGAGCACTACAGCGACACGTCGCACGTCTTGTCCGGACAGCTCAGCACGCGTTTTGCGATCACGCCTGAGCTTGCCTTGCGCGGTTCATTCGGCAACGGCTTCCGCGCACCGTCGCTGCAGCAGGAGGGGTTTTCCACCACCGGTTTCAACACGGCCAACCTCGGCAACGGGTACCAGAGCATCGAGTCGCTGTGGCTGCGCGCGAATACGCCGGTTGCTGCCGCACTGGGAGCCACGCCGCTGAAACCGGAACGCTCACGCAATCTCGGCGTCGGCCTGGTCTACAGCCCGACTGATGCGTGGCATTTCAGCGTGGACGCTTACCAGGTGCGCATCGACGATTTCATCAGCGCGACCGGATACATTTCGGGCGCGGCGGTGGCATCGGTGCTGACGAACTATGGCTATTCCGGTCTGGACAGCGTGAAGTTCTTCACCAACGCGGCGGATATCCGCAGTCGCGGTATCGACGCCTCCGCCTCGTGGCGACAGGACCTCGGCCGCTACGGCACTGTGAACTGGAGCTTCAGTGGCAACGTGAATCACCTGCACGTACTGAGCACCGTTGCCACGCCGACACAGCTCAGCGCGCTGGGCCCGACGTATCAATTGCTGAACGCCGAGGCGCAGGCTCAAATCACCCAGAGCAGTCCCGACAGGAAGCTGAACTTCGGTGGCGACTGGCAGATCGGGAAGTTCGGCCTGCAACTGCACGAGACCCAGTACGGAAAATACCGCGAAGCGTACGGAGCATGGTTCGATGCGCGCTGGATCACCGACCTTGAAGCGCACTACCAGCTCACCCCGGCGGTCAACCTCGCGGTCGGCGCCAACAACCTGTTCGACGTGCGGCCATTCAAGTCGGCGATCGCGTTCTATCCGTCGCTGGGCGAAAGCTACTACGGCAACGTCTCACCCTACGGCTTGAACGGCGGCTACTGGTACGCCCGTCTTGCCATCACATTCTGAGGAGTCATCCGTGCCCCCATCATCCGTCGACCGTCGTGGTTTTCTGAAGAGTGCAAGTGTTGCCGCCGGCGCGGCGCTGCTGGCTCCCGCATGGCTCAGTCCCGCGCACGCACGCGCCGCTGCTTCAGCTACTACGAAAGGGTCCCCCATCCGGCTCTGCTTCAACGAGAATCCCTACGGCCCTTCACCCCTCGCGCTGCAGGCCATCCAGCGGGAATTCGGGCGTCTCGTACGCTACGGCGACGAAAGCGCGGCGCAGGCATTGGTCGAGCAAGTCGCGGCGTACGAACGGTTGCCGGCAAGCCAGGTGTTGCCGGGCGAGGTCCTGGAGACGCTGGGACTGCATCTGGGCACCGAAGGCGGCGCAGGTGGCGAGTTCATCTACTCGTCCCCGGGTTACCTGGCGCTGGTTGATGCGACCTCGCGCGTGGGCGGTGCGAGCGTGCCGGTGCCGCTGGATGCTTCGCAGCGCAATGACCTGCCAGCACTGGCGGCTGCAATCACGGCCAAGACGCGCGCGATTTATCTGGTCAACCCGCACAACCCGAGCGACACCGTCAACGATGACGCCGCATTCAAGCGCTTCCTGCGCCAGGCGTCGCAGAAGGCGCTGGTGATTGTCGACGAGGCATATCTCGAGTACACCGACGATTTCCTTGCGCGTAGTGCAGTCGATCTGGTGCGGGAGGGCGCGAACGTGGCGGTGTTCCGCACCTTTGCGAAGATCCATGGCCTCGCCGGATTGCCGATTGGCTATCTCCTCGCGCCCCCACCGCTGGTGCTGGCGCTGCGCAAACAGGGCGCCGGCACTGCGGAGGGGCTGGGACGGCTTTCGATAGCCGCGGCGAGTGCAGCCCTCCAGGACAAGGCGTTGCTGGAACGAAGCCGTCGTGCCGTTGCCCGTGAACGCGGCATCTGGTCGTCGGTGTTGAAGGAACTGGAACTGCCTCACAGTGAGACCGCGGCGAACTTCATCTTCTTCGATGCCGGCCGGCCACAATCCGAGTTGGCCGCTGCATTCCTGCAGCGCGGCATCGACATCGGCCGCGGCTTTCCACCACTGGACCACTGGGCCCGCATCACCATCGGCCTGCCCGCGGAAAACGCCAGAACGCAGTCGGCGTTGCGCGAGATCCTCGCTGCGCGCTGAGCCATGACACCCCGTCACATCGCGCGATCGTCGATCAGCACCGCGTCAGCCGGAGGCGCCCGAACACACCGACGACAACGATGCCTGGGAGTGGTTGAGTTCGCTTTACAGCGACGCCGAGTCGACGACCAGCCAACCGTACAAGTCGATGCTCCCGTAGCCATGGGCGATGACCGAGCCGTTACGCGAAACCGCATGGCCACCGGGCTTGACGATGTCGCGACCGGCCAGCCTGCGCACCATTGAAATTCCCCTGATCGGCACCGGCACCAGAAACTTGGCAAGCAGGTCGACCCGCCTGCTGACGTCGACGCTGCACACGAATCAGTCGCTCGCCGCGGCGGC
>JBDTKM010000260.1:0-4975 GCA_039935315.1 Rhodanobacter sp.
ACGCTCAGGCGGAGGAGGACTTCTACGGCACACCGGCCGGCGCATCGCGACGGATGGTGTTTGAAGATAGCGTGCGGCCTTTGATCCAGGCCGGCCAGTCCGACAGGATCAAAACAGACGGCGCTCGCTACGACGAGCACTTCACCTTTCATCCGACTCCCGGACACAGCGCCGGCCACATGTCGATCGGGCTGTCGTCTGCCGGCGAAACCGCGTTGTTCGGTGGCGATCTCATGCATCACCCGATCCAGCTCGCCCATCCGGCATGGAATTCGTGTTTCTGTGGCGATCCAGCGTTATCGCGTCGTTCGCGCGCGTGGGCACTGGATTATGTCGCCGACAAACACGCTCTCTATTTCAGTTCTCATTTCGCGGACACATCGGTGGTGAGGCGTGCCGCCGGGCGCGACACCGTGCCATGGAGCTTCGCCTGAGCGAACGAAACCTGGAGCAAACCAACGACCGGCGCGCGGCTGACCGGCGCGCTGTTCGCTGCATTCCCCTACTGACGACAGCAAAAGCGCGCGGGCGCGCTCCTGCGATGATCCTGGCATGCAGGGAGGCTCTTACTTCATGGTTATCTGGGCGCGATTATCGCCCGACACCCGATCGATCAGTTCGTTGAACGGATCAATGCCGGCCTGATACGGCTTGCCATCCACGACGACCGTGATGATGCTGTCGCCGTCCTTGACCGGATATTTCTGCAGGTACAGCGGCGTCTCGTCCTGCTCGTCGCCATCTTTGGCCTTTTTGAACACACCGATCTCGATCGGGATATCGACCTTCGAGCGCGTGTCCTTGCCGCTGCCATCGGCGTAGTACTTCGCGGCGTGCACCTGCATCGTGACTTCGTATTTGCCGTCCGGCAGTTTCTTCGCCGAGGCTGAAACCATGCGGTCATCGAACAGGGTGATCTTGTCGAAGAAATCGGTGATGAGGTTCTGATACTGCGGCCCCGCCACGGCGCGCAGGTCCGCGATCAGGTCGCGCGTGTCGGTGTAGGGCGGTTGCTGGAAGCGCACTTTGTCCAGCCAGGTGCGCAACGCGGCATCGACCTTGTCTTCGCCGATGTAGTCCTGCAAGGCATAGAAGATCACCGAGCCCTTGCGATAGTGGATGTATTGCTGGTCAGGCTGCACCAACGCCAGCGGTTCCTCCGCGATCTTCTCCCCGCCACGTCCGGACAGATAACGGTCGAGTTCGTACTTCAGGAACTTGCGCATCCTGGTTGGACCGTACAGATGCTTCATCACCATCAACGCCGAATACTGGGCCAATGATTCGTCGAGCATCGTCACACCCTGCACGCTGGCACCGATCGCCTGATGCGCCCACCACTGATGCGCGGTTTCGTGCGCGGTCACGTAGGTGAGATAGTCGATGTCGGAGGGTTTTCGAAGATTCTGCAACACAAAGGATTCAGAGAACGGCACGGTGTTGGCGAAGGACTGCGCGAACGCCGCGTAATCGGGGAACTCCAGAATGCGCAGCTGCCGGAACTGATACGGACCGAAATGGGTTGTGTAGTAATCCAGCGCGTGTTTCATCGCCGCCAGGATGCGGTCGACGTTTTTGGGATGGTGCGCGTCGTAATACACTTCCAGCGCCACGCCCTGCCAGTGATCACGCGCGACCTGGTAGCGCGCCGACTGGAACGAGAAGAAATCCAGGATCGGTGTGTCTTGCACATAGTGAAAATGGCGGCGATCACCTTCGCTCCATTCCTTCTGCAGATAGCCGGGGGCCAGCGCGATCTGGTCGGCACTGGTCGAGAGAGTGGCCTCGAAGTGCACCCAGTCGGCATCGCAGGAGATCAGGTTGTTGGCGTGTCCTGCCACATCATCGCGTTGGGGCAGCCGCGCTGCCGGACCCAGCCCGTGCTTGCGACGGTCGTTGTTGTCGCTGAGTTGCAGGCTTTCGTCGTAGCAGAAATGTGGAAAGATGCTGTTGTTGAAGAAAGTGCCGTCATGGACCAGATGCTCGCCGGCGGGCTCATTGGCGAAACCCGGATAGGCAACGTGGTAAGTGAACGTGAACGGCATCGACGCGCCTGGTGCCAGTGGCGTCGCCAGCTTGTAGAGATAGAAACCCTGCCGCTGGTCCGCTAATGCGACGGTGTGGGCCGGGAAGTCCAGCGCAATTTTGAATTCACGCGTTTGCAAGGTCGGCAACTGCACCAACAATTCGTTGATGGGTTTGGCGTGTTTGTTGACCAGCGTGTAGTGCCCGATGATGTCAGCGGCGCGACGATGCGGGTACATCGCGACGTCGACATTCACCTCAGTGATGCGCGGCTGGGCGAGACCCATGTACTTGCGGTAATCCTTTTCGTATTTGGCGGCAAGCTGCTGCTGCTGGTCGTGGGTCTGGAAGCGGTACAGGCCGTGGGTATTGTGGAAGGCGAAGACGCCGATGGCGACGAAGCCGGCCAAGGCCAGCGCCAGCACCATGCCCGCGGGGGCGCGAAAGCGCTGCCGCGCCAGCCGGCTGCGCGCACGCCAGCCACCCGTGTTGCCGCGCACCCAGTACAACGCCGCCACCACCAGCAACGCGATCGCGAAGCAGCCCCAATAGGCGCGGAACCACAGGTTGCCGATCCAGAACGTGCCGAACCCGTTCATGTCCGAATAGGGAGTAGCCGGCGCGCTGCCGTAGCGGTAGAGATCATCGACGAGATGGAATTGGGACAGCACAATCTCGCTGATCAGGAAGGCCACCAGCATCCCATAGCCGAGAAACTTGTTGTTGCACCATACCTGCAGCACCACCGCAAGAATGGCCAGCAGCATGAAGCTCAGCAGGTTCAGCCCGATGTATTGCAGGTACAGAAACGGTTGCAGGTGGGTGTAACCGTGGAGCAACTGGGAACCCATGCAGAACACCGAGCCGGCAACCAGAAACGCGATGATCACCGCCGCCAGAGCCAGCACCTTCGACAGCAGTGGAATCCAGTCCGGGGTCGGGAACGCATCGATCACCGCACTGACGCGCCCCTCGCGTTCACGCCACACCAACTCGCCCGCATAAAATCCCACCACGATCAACAGCAGGAAGATGAAGCTCTGGCTCATCGCCTGCGCCATCAGGTGGGTGACCGGATACACGTCGGTACCGTAGATCTGACCGATGAAGGCCAGATTTCCGCCCAGGTTCATCAGTCCGAACAGCAACATCACCAGAAATGGTGCGCCGCGCAGCACGCTGCGCATATCGAACCAGGCAAGCCCAAGGAACTGCGTGCACCGTGCGGCGCAACCAGTGCGCAGGATCACCAGCGGCAGCACAATGGGCGAGGTGCTTGTGGGCGCCGCCAGCTCGACGCCACGCTTGCGCCGGCGAAACCAGCGCAAAGCCTCCCGCTCCGGTTTGAACAACGCAAACGTCGCCCCCAGCAACGCCGCGCCGATGGCCAGCCACAGCAAGCGGTTGCCCAGCATCACGCCCGGCAGTTGCGGGATGCGCGTATTGCTGTCGGATGGTGTCCAGTACCGGGTCACCAGGTCCAGCGCGCCCAGCCCGAACGGGTCCATCAGCGCGCCGGCGGTCTGGTGTGAAATATTGCTGTGGCCCAGCACAAGCATCGAAATCTGCCACAACACGAAAAATGCGATCACGCCGATATAGGTGCCCAGCATCGAACGCGTCAATGTCGCCAGCAGGAACAGCAGCGCACTGAGGAAGAACAGGTTGGGCAACACCAGCACACCCAGCGCCCAGCCATAGGCGGCCCACGGCGTTGGCCCCAGCCGCGCAGCATCCAGCCACGGCATCAGCGAGCCAATCCACATCCCGATCGCGACCGCGACGAGGACCAGTACGCTGATGATCCAGCCCGCCGCGAAGCGGCCGCCGAGGTAGGCACGACGCGACATCGGCGTCGAGAACACCAGTTCCGCGGTGCCGGACTGGAAATCGCGCAGCGCCGCGCCGGCTACGAAGATCGTGATCAGGAACAGCCCGAGCACCGAGAAAAATCCCAGCATCGAAATCACGACATACGGGGCATTGCGATGGATGTTGCCAATGCCGCCGCCGATCTGGATGGAGTCGGAACTCGCGGCGGCGAAGGCCAGCGCGGCCAGCGCAATGGCGATCAACCAGAACAGCGGGGTCTTCAGTTGCTGGCGCAACTCGAAGCGCAGGATCCCCCCGAACACGGTCAGGCCGCCCTGGCAGTGGGAGCGGCATGGTGCAGCTGGCCGAAGTAGACGTCTTCGAGATCCGGTGCCACACCTTCAAAGCCTTCTTCGGGCTTGGCATCTGAGAGCACGTGAATCACGGTGCTGCCTGCAGACAATCGCGTCGACAGCACCTGAAAATTTGCCTGATAGGCGGGCAGTGCGGCTTTGTCGATGACCCGTCTCCACACGCGACCTTCCAGCGAACGGATGGTTTCGCGAGGCTCGCCGGTCAGGCGCACCTGTCCTTCGGCAATGATCGCCATGCGCGGGCAGAGTTCGGTCACGTCCTCGACGATGTGGGTTGACAGGATCACCACCACCCGCTCGCCAATCTCGGCCAGCAGGTTGAGAAAGCGTTGACGCTCCTGCGGATCAAGGCCCGCGGTCGGCTCGTCGACGATCACCAGCTTCGGATCGCCGATCAGCGCCTGCGCGATGCCGAAGCGCTGCCGCATACCACCGGAGAATCCACCCAATTTGCGCTTGCGCACGTCATATAGGTTCACCTGCTGCAGCAGGGCGGTGACCAACTCGCGGCGTTCGCCGCGCCGGGTGACACCCTTCAGCATCGCGAGGTGATCGAGCATGTCTTCGGCGGACACCTTCGGGTACACCCCGAATTCCTGTGGCAGATAACCAAGAACAAGCCGGGCGGAAGGCTTGTCAGCCAGTACGTCCAGGTCTCCCAGCTGGATCGTGCCCGAGTCCGGATCCTGCAGGGTTGCAATCGTCCGCATCAGGGACGACTTGCCCGCACCGTTGGGTCCGAGCAGGCCAAACATGCCGCTGGG
>JBDTKM010000261.1:0-10538 GCA_039935315.1 Rhodanobacter sp.
GTCAGGTTTTTCGATCGTTTGAGGCGAATAGCCGTAGCTATTCAACGAAAAGGAGCGGAAAAGCTGGCCAAAACCACGCAGCCGCAGCCGCTTGTGTTTCTACCGCCCACGCTCCTGGCTGGCGCCGGCGGGTTGCTCTTGCGCGGACTTGGTCTGCTCATCGCTCTCGGCCAGACCCAGGCAGACGATACCGGCGACGATGGCGATGGCGCCCACCACGCGGGGCAGGGTGAGTGGTTCGTCGAACAGCCAGATCGACAGGATCATGACCGACACCACCTCCAGGTGCGAGGCGGCGAAGGCCGGACCGATCGGTGCGGTCTTGAGCAGGGCCATCCAGGTGAAGAACGCGCCGACGTAACCGACCACGGCGCCGTAGACCCAGGGCTGGCCGAATACACGCAACAGCCACGCGACGCTGGCCTGCACGGGCAACGCCTGCGTGCCGGCGTATTTGAAGCTGACCTGCGCCAGCGTGTCGAATGCCATCAGCAGCAGGAAGCCGAACAGATAGAAGCGCTTCATGCGACCAGCCCCACGATCACCACGCCGAGGGTGACCAGCGCGATGCCGATCACGCGCAGACGGGTCAGCTTTTCGCCGAAAAGGAAACGTCCGGCAATCATGATCGCCACGATGTTGATCGAGCCCAGCAGGACGCCCTCGGACAACGGGATCAGCGACAGGAACGCGATCCATACCAGGAACTCGATGACGTAGCAGCCCACACCCAACCATAGCCACGGGTGCGTGGCCATGTATTTCCAGCGCGCCAGCCCGTCACCGGCGGCGTGGTCGCCGGCTGCCGCCTTGAACGACAATTGGCCGCAGGTGTCGACGATGACGTTCAACAGCCACAAGCCGGCGACCAGGGCGGAAATGGAGCCGTTTGTGGGCATGTTCAGGCGGCGATGCGCTGGGCGCTGTCGGCGGCGGCGACGTGCTCGAAGAAGGCGGCGGAGTGCTCGATCAGAGTGCGCCGCTGCTTGTCGATCGTGATCATGTGGTAGCTGTCGTCCAGCAACAGCAGCTCGGCCGGTGCGCTGACTTCGCGCATGACCAGTTCGGCATTCTTCACACTGGCCACGTCGTCATTGCTGGCGTGAGCCACCAGACACGGTGCGACTACTTGCGGCAGTTGCCGGCGCACGATCGTGGCCAGGTCGTGCAGTTCGGCCAGCGAGTACCAGGGGTTGCCGGGCAGGCCCGCGGCGGCACTGTCACCGCCCAGCATCGCCGCGCTGATCTGTGCGCGCAGGCGTTCGTCGCGAATGCCGTAGGGGGGTTGTTCCATGAAGCTGCGGCCGCGGCCGATGCCCAGCGCCTTCAGCCACGGCAGCATGAAGGACAACCGTGCCAGCCGGGGAATGCTCCAGCCGTCGTAACGGAACGTGGCGCCATACACGCCCACGCCGGCGATGTCGCGTGGGCGATCCGCGGCCAGCTTGAGCGCCAGCAGCGCACCCATCGACAGGCCGCCCACGAACAGGTGGTCGACCTTGCTCAGCATCTCGTCCGCGGCACTCTGGACGCTGGCGTACCAGTCCTGCCAGCCGGTGCCGAGCAGGTCGTCGACATCACCGCAGTGGCCGGCCAGTTGCATGCCGTGCACGCTGAAGCCGGCACGGTTCAGCCCCTTGCCGAGCAGGCGCATTTCCATCGGTGTGCCGGTGAGACCGTGGATCAGCAGTACGCCGCTGCGGCCACCCTCGAAGAAAAAGTCGGTTTTCTGGATCACGCGCGTTGCCTGCCTGGAATGGTCGTTCGACCAAGCCTGAAGCATGCCAGCGGGCGGTTTCCTCAGTCTTTCGGCGCCGATTTTGGCTTGCCGTCGTCGAAGCGCACAGTGACACGCTGGCCGATACGCAGAGTCGACGGCTGGTCAAACGCCAGCACGCATTCCACCGTGCGGGCGTTGGCGCGCACCTGCGGATCGTTGTCCAGCGTGGCCGGGCCATAAACCTTGCCGATACGCAGAACGCGCGCGCTCCAGTGCGCGCCCGCGCTGCCGCTATTGGCCGAGACCTCGGCGTGCATGCCGGGCTCGATCATGCCGACGAAACTCTCGTTGAGCTCGGCACGCACGATGCGTGGCTTGTTCGGCAGCAAGGTGAACAGCGGGCCGGACAACGGCGAGACGCTGGCGCCCACCTGTGCCTCCGCTTTCACCACGTCGGCGTCGAATGGGGCCAGCAGGCTGCGCTGCTTCAGCTCATAGCGGGCTTCGTCAAGCTTCTGGCGCGCCATGTCCAGCGTGGCTTGGGCGCCTTGCTGCTCGGCTTCCAACTGGGCGGCGGCTTCGTGGGCGTCGTCGGCGCTCTGGCCGTCGCCAGCGCCGGCTGCTGCCGCCGCCTGCAGGCGCCGGGCGCGCTGCTTGGCGGCAGCCAGTTTGACGACGAGCAATTTGGATTGAGCTTGCACCTGTTCCAGTCCGGCTTGAGCGGCGTCCACCGCGAGCGCGGCGGGACGGGTGTCCAGTTGCGCCAGCAGTTGGCCCTTGTCGACGTGATCGCCTTCGTGCGCGGACACCTTGACCAGGACGCCGTCGCGCGGCATCGACAGCGTCAGTAGACCGCCCTCGATGTCGACCCGGCCACGTGCCACCGCAGCATACGCGGACGCCGGCGCGCTGGTCGGGGTGGCGTCTGGCGCCGGCGAGCACGCGCCCAGCAGCAAGGACAAACCGAGCGCCATGACGCCCCGTTGCCAGTCCAGTCGAGGCAGCGGTCGGATCGGTGCAGCGGCGATAGGGCAGACCTTCATGACGGCGTTCCGTGGGGGTTGATGACCGGCGCCGCAGGGCGCCGGTCGCTGAGGATGCGGCCATCTTCCATCGCCAGCACCCGGTCGGCGTGCATGACCAGCCGCGCGTCGTGGCTGACGCATAACACGGTGGTGCCGTGGCTGACGGCGATGCGGTGCAGCAGGTCGATGATCGTCTGGCCACTGGCGGCGTCCAGCGCACTGGTCGGTTCGTCGGCGAACAGCAGTTGCGGTTGCTTGGCCAGCGCGCGGGCGATCGCCACGCGTTGCTTCTCGCCGCCGGACAATTCGGCGGGGCGCAGACGCATGCGGTGGGCCAGGCCGACCTCTTCCAGTGAGAGGCGGGCGCGATGGCGGGCTTCGTCGGCGGTCAGGCCCATGTAGTTGAGTGGCAACTCGACCTGCTCGAAGGCGCTCAGCGCGGGAAACAGGTTGAAGCCCTGGAACACGAAGCCAGTGTGCTCCAGTCGAAAGCGCTCCAGCGCGCGCAGATCGAGCTGGCCCAGTTCGCTGCCGAGCGCCTGAACGTGGCCGCTGTCGACCTTCTGCAGGCCGCTGAGGATTGACAGCAGGGTGCTCTTGCCGCAGCCCGACGGCCCGGAGATCAGGGTCAGTTCGCCGGCCTCGATGTCCAGGCTCAGGTTGTTCAACACCTGGGTGCGCAGCTTGCCGGAGACGAACGACTTGCAGATGTCGGTCGCGCGCAAGGCGAACTTGGGGGTAGCGATGGTGGCCGAGTGCTGCATGGCGGCTACCTCAACAAGGTCGCGGGGTCGACGCCGCGCAGGCTGCGCATCGCGGCCAGGCCGGATACCGCCGCCAACCCCATGACCAGAATGATGCAGCCCAGTGCGGCCGGCACGTTGAGTATCACCGGCACGTCCTGGCTGCGCGCCAGCAGCATCAGCAGCACGCCCAGCACGCTGGCGCCGAGCAAGCCCAGCGCGCCGACCCAGAACGCCTGTTCCAGCACCACCCGGC
The DNA here is from genome assembly GCA_039935315.1 of Rhodanobacter sp. Lineage (GTDB taxonomy): Bacteria > Pseudomonadota > Gammaproteobacteria > Xanthomonadales > Rhodanobacteraceae > Rhodanobacter. The sequence continues at coordinate 3,745 of JBDTKM010000261.1, forward strand.
GCAACGCTGCCACACCGACGCCGAGGGCGTTGAGGGTCGCGTATTCGCGCACCGAGCCGTTGACCGCCGCGATCAGCGTCTGGCTGGTGATCACCGCGCCGACCAGGAATACGACGCCGGCCAGGAACAGCACGCCGGCGCCGGCGCCGGTGTCGAACAGCCAGTACAGCACCGAGAGACGGGCGAAATCGCTGGCGCTCCAGGCGGTGTACGGTCCGAAAGCGCTGTCACCGCGCAGGCGTTGTGCCACGGCGGTGGCCTGGTTGGGATCGCGCAGTTTCGCCACCAGATAGGTGGGGCCGACATCTTCCGCGTCGTTGTCCAGGCGACGTGCGGTATCCAGTGAGCACAACACGTTGACCCCGCCGAGCGCGCGCAGGCCGCTGCCGACACCGACCACATGTACCTGGTGGCCGTTGATGGTGGCGGTCTGGCCAATGTCGACCCCGAGCTGGTCCAGTGCCGAGCGGTCGACCACGATCGCGTCCGGTTCGGCCAGCCGGGCACGCAAGGCAGGCGACAGGACCTTGGAGAACATCATGCCGTCGGCGGCCGGGTCGATGCCCGAGACGAAGACCGACACGCCGCCAGTCTCGCGCGGGCCACGCCAGTCGCCATCGACCCAGATGTACGGTTCAGCCTGGGTGACCGCAGGATCCATCAGGATCCGCGATTCCACGTCGGCATCGATCGAGCGACCCGAACCCACGTTCTGGGTGCCGGGGTAGCCGACCCAGACATCCGCCGACGAACCGGTGATGTACAGACTGGTGCTGCCGAAGATGCCCAGCACCAGGGCGATCTGCAGCAACTGCAACAATCCGGCAAAGCCGACCGCCAGCATCGCCGGCAGAAAGCGGCGCCATTCGTAGATCAGGGTCTTGCGGGCGAGCGCGACCATCAGCGTTGCGCCTCACCGGATTTGTCGCCGGTGGCCGGCAGCGGCGTTCCCAATTGGTCGGCGGTCGGCAAGGGTGCTCCACCGAGCGCCTTGAACAAGGCCACATAGGCGAGGCTGTGCCCGGCGCGCGCGTCGGCCAATTCGATGGCTGCCTGGTCGGCGGCGATCTGGCTGTCGGTGCGATCCAGCGGGCCGGCCAGGTGCAGCCGCTGGCGCTCCCGTTCGGCGTGGTCGACTCGCGCCAGTGCGTGCCACGCAAGGGCATCCTGTTGTTCGCGCTGTTGCTGCTGCTGCAGGGTGCCGAGCGCCGTCTCGACTTCGGCCACCCCTTGCAGTACCGCCTGGCGATAGGCCAGCACGCTGGCCTTCAGCTCATGGTCGCTCGCGTGTTTGGCCGCCAGGCGGAGCCCCCAATCGAACAGCGGGATGTTGATCTCCGGTCCCAGCGACACGATCGCATGCGGGCCGTGGGAATTGTGTTTGTCATTGTCGATGTCGGTGGCCCAGTTGATCGAGCCGCCGATGCCAAGACTGGGGAACAAGTCGGCATGCGCCAGCGCCTGTTTGCCGGCGGCCTGCAGCACGTCGGCTTCGGCACGGGCAATTTCCGGGCGCGAGCGCAAGAGGTCGGCGGGCGTGCTGTCCAGGTGCCAGGCGCCGAGCTCCGGCGCGGGCCCGGGTTGCAACCAGGCTGGGTCGGGATGGTTCTGGCCCAGCAACACGGCCAGCCGCTGCGCGCTGGCGTTGATTGCCTGGCGCGGCGCGGCCAGCGCCGCCTGCGATTGGGCGTAGGCCGCTTGCGCCTGGTCCACCGTGGCCGGCGCTGCCAGCTGCAGCTGCTGGCGGGTGCCCAACATCTTCCATGCCTGGGCTCGCACCTGGTTGACCCGCGACAACAACTTCTCCTGTTGCTGAGCCGCACGCAACTCGACCCAGTCGCGCACCACTTCCGCCACCAGCGACACCTGCGCGCTGCGCAAATCGGCCACGCTGGCGTCCAGCGTACCTTGCGCTTCGCGGTGGGTGCCCTTGTCGCGGCCAAACAGGGCCAGTTCCCAGTTGGCATCGAAGCCGACAAAGAAATACGAGGCGTTGGCACTCGGATCGACCACGTCGTTGGTGGCTACGCTCAGGGCGGGCAGGTAACGTGCGCTGGCGCGGTCGTACCGCGCACGAACGGCGCGCAGGCGCTCGACCGCCTGGGCCACGTCGAGGTTGCTGGCCAACGCCCGAGTAACGATGGCGTCAAGTTCCGGGTCGGCAAAGGCGTGCCACCAGCCGTGCAGATCGGTAGGTGTGGCGGCGGCCGAGGCTACGGCGTGTTGCCATTGGGCGGGTACCGGCGGCTTCAATTGAGGCAGCGGTGCCGCACAGCCGGCCACAGCGGCCATCAACGCGCCAAGCAAGCAGTTACGCAGGCGCATGCGGTTGCGCGGTTTGCGGGGTGGGGACGGTACGCCTGACATTATTCATGACCATGATCTGATGCGGCTGCAAGTGATGAGTATCTACGGTCATTATCGCGTGGAAGTCTTTGTCTATTCTGACCGCGCGATGCGGGTCGTGCCAGTCGGGGCGCTGCGGACGCGGGTTCGTTGCGACTGACCCGCGTCGAGATCATCCCGGTGATGCGGGCGGGAACAACACTTCAATGCGCAATCCATGCGGTTCAGCGAGCTGATAGCTGACGCTGGCCCGATGTCGTTCAGCGATGCGCTGGACGATGGCCAGACCGAGTCCGCTGCCTTCGTCGCTGCCGGCGGCAGCGCGGAAGAAACGTTCGCTCAGGCGCGGCAGCAGGTCGGGCGGTACGCCGGGACCGTCGTCCTCCACGCTGAGGCAGATCTTGCCCCCGTCCTGTTGGCGCAGATCGACCGTGACCATGCCACCGCTTCCGGCATAGCGCACCGCGTTGTCGATCAGATTATCAAGCAGGTCGAGCATGCTGGAGGCGTCACCAAGCAAGGCGAGTGGATCGCTGGTGCCTTCGTAACCAAGATCCACGCCAGCGCGCAGCGCGTCGGGTACGCGCTGCGCCACCGCCTCGCGAATCAGCTTGCCAAGGTCGAGCCGCTGCGGCTCGTCCAGTTCCAGCGGTGAGGCCTGGGCGCGGGTCAGCGCCAGCAGCTGCGACGAGGTGCGGGCAGCGCGCCGGGTCAGGCGCCGGATGTGGGCGAGGGCATCGATCACGGTTTCCGGGCGTGGATCGGCGAGGGCACGGTCGACGTGCAAGCTCAGCCCGGTCAGTGGCGTGCGCAACTGGTGCGCGGCGTCGGCGATGAAGCGGTCGTGCAGAGCCATCATCGCGCGCAAGCGGCCGAACAGCGCGTCGATGGTGTGCGTCAGTGGCAGGATTTCCCGCGGCACATCAGGGCCGCCGATCGGCGTCAGCTCATGCGACCGGGCGGCCAGCCGCGTCGTCAACGGCTCCAGCACGCGCAGGCCGCGACCCACTCCGAACCACACCAGTGACAGCATGCAGACAATCAGCGTGGTCTGCACGAGGATCGACAGCAGCAGGATTTCCCCGGCCTGATGATGGCGGTCGCGCAGGGTTTCAGCGACGGCGACCAGCAGGCTGTCCGACGGGTCGTGGGGGTTGCTGGTGCGCACCTCGGCTGCCCGCAATGGATGCTTGTTCAACCGCGTGCTGTAAAGCACGGGAGCATCGTCCCGCGGTGGTGCATCCGCGGCCGCCGGCAATTGGGCGCTGCCGGCGAGCAGGCCATGCCGGGTGCTGCTGACGCGAAAGTAATTGTGACCCTCGCGGTCGTATTCGAGCAGGAAACGCGCTTGCGGACTCAACTGGCCACCCAGTTGCTCGTTGCCCAGCATCTTCGCCAGCATCACCGCGTCGTCGCTGAGGTCGCGGTCATGCACCCGGTTGGCATAGCTCAACGCCACGCCGTAGGTCAGCAGCGCATCGAGCACCAACAGGATCGCCATCGGAATCAGCAAGACGAGCAGCAGCCGCCGGCGCAGGCTCGGGCGACGCTGCGGCAGCGGCGCCGTGCTCACTGCGGGACGCCTGCCGATTCGCTGCTTTCTTCAAGCAGATAGCCGAGGCCGCGGATGGTACGCACGCCGGTGCCGCTGCCTTCCAGCTTGCGGCGCAGGCGATGGATCGCGATATCCAGCCCGTTGTCGGTCAATTCCTGGTCCCAGTCACACAGCGCCTCGATCAGTTGTGCCCGACTGGTGACGCGCTCCGGGCGCAGCGCCAGCGCTTCCAGCAGGCCGAACTCGCGCGCCGTCAGTTCCAGCGGCAGTTGATCGATCCAGGCACGGTGGCCGGGGAGGTCCAGCCGCAGGCGGCCGAGCACCAGTTCGGGCTTGCCCTGGGCGCCGACTCGTCGCAGCAGGGCGCGCACCCGCGCCTCGAACTCGGCCAGTTCAAACGGTTTGACCAGATAGTCGTCGGCGCCCAGGTCGAGCACCCGAATCCGCTCGGCCAGCCCGTCGCGTGCCGTCACCACCAGCACCGGTGTGCCGCTGCCGCGGTTGCGCAGACGTTGCAACACTTCGCTGCCATCCAGCGCCGGGAGACCAAGGTCCAGCACCAATAGATCGTAGTCGTGATCGCGCAGCGCGGCATCAGCGAGGTTGCCGGCGGCCACGTGGTCCACCGCGTGGCCGCCGTGGCGCAGTGAGGCGCAGATGCCTTCGGCAATAGCGGTGTCGTCCTCAGCCAGCAGGATGCGCATGCGGAAACTCCGGTAATGGTCCAAGTGTGGCTGGCGTCGCTGGTAGCAGCAAGGTTCGCGCGGCGCTGCGGCTTGTGACCGCCCAATGGTGTGTTCGGTTCAGCGATCGCGCCGTGGCTGTTTGCCGCCGCCGGCACGCGCGCCCGATGGCATCCGCATCACGGGCACTTCCTGCCGCTGCCGTAGATGTGTGATTCGTTGCAACCGCTCATTCACGCGTAAGCGCGGCGGCGCTCGTGGTGCGGCGGATAGTACGCGAACACATGGCTGTTGCTGCCGTAGAAGTCCATGTTCTCGATGTGCTCGCCGCCGAGCCGTTCGGCCAGGCGGTCGGAGGCTTCGTTGCCGATCCGCACCAGGCTGATCACCCGAGGTGCATGCAGGTGCTGCCAGGCGAAATCGAGTACGGCGCCACCGGCCTCGGTGGCATAGCCCTGGTGGCGATAGTCCGGTTTGAGCATCCAGCCCAGTTCCAGGTCGGGCCAGCCATCGGGATACATCAGGCCGGCGCGGCCGATGAATTCGCCGCTGTCCTTGAGCTCGAGCGCCCACATCCCGCAGCCACGCAGCTGCCAGTGGCCGAGCAGCATCGCCAGCGAACGCCAGGCGTTGGTGCGATCCAGCGGTTGGCCATCGCCGACCCAGCGCGTACTGTCCGGATCGGCCAGCATCGCGGCGTAGTCGTCGAAGTGCCGCTCGGTCAACGCGGTCAGGCGCAGGCGCGCCGTTTCAATGTCAGGAATCTCGAACATCACAATCAACCATCACGTCTCGGTCGGAGTGGCTGCCAGCAGCTCGGCAAGGGCGCGGGTGCTGCTGGCCAGGCTCTCGTGCCAGGACAACCCCGTAATTGTCTCACCGGTGACCGAATCGACAAAATCCTCGGCCTGGCCGGGTGGCAGCAGGTGGCGGTAATCCACCGTGATCTCGCTGCCGGCGGGCAGCTCCGCCAGGGCGAACACGAAGCCCAGATGCCATAGGCCGCTCGGCGTGAAGCTGTGGTTGATATAGCACTCGTCCGGCCAGTCCAGCGACAGGGTGTAGCGGTCTTCGAACCAGCGTGCGGCCGCATGCCACTGGGTGCGCAGCTGCTCCGAGGCTTCGATCGCGGCCTGCCGGAATGTCTGCTCGATCTGATCGGGAGCGGTGATGATGCGACCGGCGGCGACCACTTCATCGAGGAACAAGCCCTTGCCGGCGCCACGGATGGTGGAGGGGGCGATGTGATGGCGCGGGAGGATCATGGTGGCGCGGCGGATGGCAGCTGGGCGCGCGAGTGTAGCGCAGGCGGCGCGCCCGGGAGGCGCCGCCTGCGCTGGTTGCCGCGATGTCCGAGTCGCCTTACTCGGTGTCCGTGGCCTTGCCCTGTTTGGGTTTCGGTTCGTCGACGGCGTCTTTTCCGGTGCTCGTGTCGACCAGCAGGATCGCGCTGCGATTGCGCTCGATGGTGGCCTTGCCGATGCCCTTGACGTGTTTCAGGTCGTCGGCCTTTTTGAACGGACCGTGCGCTTCGCGCCAGGCCACGATCGCCTCGGCCTTCGAGGCGCCGATGCCGTCGAGTGATTTGGCAATGGTGGCCGCATTGGCCTGGTTGATGTTGACCGGTGTGGCGGCGAACAGCAGGCTCGGGGCGGCGAGCATCAGCGCGACCGCGAGCGCGGCGAATTTGCTGAACATGGCTTTCCTCCTTGGACGGATGGTGACGCAGTGGCTGCGGCATGGTGGTGCCACGGCGTCACTATGCGCGTTGGCGACCGCTGGCGCCGTCGGACGCGCAGCCACTTGATCGTCCGGCCTGCACGCGCGGTGCTGTGGGCGCACGCCACCTCGCGCGGCGGCGCGGCCAAATGGCGCTGCTACAATGCCCTCTTGTTCGCAAGCCGGAGTGCACGCCATGGATACCAGTCGTCTGTCCCGTTTCGTGAGTGATTTGTGGGATGCCGAGGTGGTGCCCAAACTGATCGAGTACATCCGTATTCCCAACAAGTCACCGATGTTCGACAAGGACTGGCTCAGCCACGGGCATATGGATGCTGCGGTGAAGCTGATGGAAACCTGGGCCCGCTCCAAGCTCGATAAATTGCCGGGTGCCACACTCGAAGTGGTGCGGCTGGAAGGACGCACGCCGCTGATCTATATCGAGGTACCGGGACAGGGCGACGATACGGTGATGCTGTATGGCCACCTGG
>JBDTKM010000262.1:0-13949 GCA_039935315.1 Rhodanobacter sp.
ACGATCGCACCGATCGCAACCGACGCTGGCGCGCCGAGCAACGTGGCTGCGATCATCACCACGCCGGCCAGCATGAACAGCCAGCCACCCAGACGATGCGTACGTTCCCACACCGCATCACTGGCCAAGGTCCACGGTGTACGGATGCCGATGAAGAAGTTCTTGCGCAGCTTGCCCATGTAGTTGCCCAGGATCAGGAACAACGCGCCGACACCAAGCATCACGACCTCGTGCATGACCACCGGATAACCCACGGCTGACAGCAGGCTGGCCAAACCGACCACCAGCACGAGCGCCTGCACCAACAGCATCACCAGCACAAAGACCTGGGCAAACGGCTTGATCTCGAAACGCCGCGGCGAAATGACCGGTAACAGCCAGGTCAACCCGGCCAATCCAAGTATCCACAACGCGGGCATGGCCGCGCCCCATAAACGGGGCATGGTGCCGTTGACATGGCCTTGCAAATCCCAGTGTCTGGGCACCTCGGCCGGCAGCCGCGGATACAACCACACGGCTACGACCACCGCAATCACGAAAAAGCACAATGACACCAGCAAACTGCGCTTGAACTTCATCACTTGTCTCCAGCACCCGGCTTGCCCGGGAACAAATCGAACAGCATGCGGGCCAGATCCTCGACCACCGTGCTGTTGAGCGAATACACAATGAACTGGCCACGCCGCTCGGTACGCACCAGGTCGGCCTGCTTCAGCACGGCAAAATGATGCGACAGCGAGGCAGCGGTCATGTCGAACGCCGCGCCGATCTCGCCGGCCGTCAATGCCCCTCCTTGAAGACGCTTGAGGATGGCGCGCCGGGTCGGATCGGCCATCGCCTTGAAGACTTCCTGCTGCTTCATTTGAATGAGCGGTTCGAAACCATGCGCAGATAATTAGACAACTATCTAAATATTGCAAGTACTCATCGTCGAAAAACTCGGAGATCGCGAAATTCGCTCGCTGCGGCGAGCGCGTTTCCGAGGACTCGGGACCAGGTGCGCGGTGAGGGAATTCGGGAAGCTCGGTGAACCAAATGTCCTGGATTTGCACGTCGCGCGCCGCCCATACGGGTATCCGGCGGCGATCGCACCACGGGCACTTCCTGTGGTCACCGCAGGCAGCCAAATTTCTCACCGCAAGACGTTCAAGCTTTTGCAGGCGTGTGCCACACTTCTACCTCATGTCGATCACCATTCTCGCCATCGTGGCTGTGGTTCTTTATCTGGGCGCCGCCATTGCGTTGTCCGCGCCACTGACCGGCTGCCCTCACACACTGCGCCGGCTGGGGCTGCCTGCCGCCGGAGCGGCGGTGTTGGTCCATGCCGCGGTCTTGCTGGCTGCCCACGGCGGTCGGGTCGACCTGCATTTTTTTGCTGCGCTGTCGGTCGTCGCCTGCGTGGTCGCCGGATTGACCGTGCTGGTCAACCTGGTGCGGCCGGTGACCGGGGTCGGCGTGATCGTGTTTCCGTTGGCCGCCGTGATGTTGTCACTGGATGCCTTCTTCGCGCCACCGACCGCGCCCACCCCGATGGACTGGCAGATTACGCTGCATGTCGCGATCGCCTTGCTCGCCTATAGCGTGCTGTCGATCGCCGCCGTTCTGGCGCTCCTGCTGGCGATGCAGGAGCGGGCGCTGCGCTCACACCGTCCGAGCCGGCTGATCCGTGCATTGCCACCGCTGGTGCAGACCGAAATGCTGATGTTCCGGCTGATCGCCGCGGGCTTTGCCCTGCTGACCCTGACCTTGCTCAGTGGCGCGCTGTTCATCAGCAACATCCGCGCCCAACACCTCGTGCACACCACCGTACTCAGCGTCGTGGCCTGGCTGATTTTTGGCTCGTTGTTGTGGGGCCGCTGGCGTCACGGCTGGCGCGGACACAGCGCAGTCAACCTCACCCTGATCGGGATGGCGATGCTGGGGCTGGCGTTCTTTGGCTCGAAGTTCGTGCTGGAAGTGATCCTGCACCGCCCGCCGGGCTGAATCCGCAGACCCCGTAGTCTTTCGGGCTTTGCTGGTCGAGGCGAGCATTCGGCAGGACAAGGACAGCTGTTCGACGATTCACCTGTTCATCGTGGTTCCATGGATGGCGAATCGATGGATAGTGGACCACCCAGGCGGACTTGCGGGCCAACCAACCAACGGCCAGACAGACCGTCTAGTGGCAGGCGTCGATCGCCTCACTGAGGCGTTCCACCCCCACGACGTCCATTTCCCCGACCCGACCTCCCTTTGGCGCATTCGCCTTCGGCACAATCGCGCGGCGGAAACCATGGTGGGCGGCTTCCCTGAGTCGCTCTTCGCCGTTGGGCACCGGCCGGATCTCGCCGGACAGGCCCACCTCGCCGAAGACAACCATGTGCTCGGGCAGCGGCCGGTCACGCAGGCTCGACAATACTGCCAGCAGCACCGGCAGGTCGGCCGCGGTCTCCTGCACGCGGATGCCGCCGACCACGTTGACGTACACGTCCTGGTCGTAGGCCGCCACGCCACCGTGGCGATGCAGCACCGCCAGCAGCATCGCCAACCGGTTCTGTTCCAGCCCCAGCGTGACCCGGCGCGGGTTGCCCAGCGAGGACTGATCGACCAGCGCCTGCACCTCGACCAGCAGCGGGCGAGTGCCTTCGCGGGTGACCATGACGGCACTGCCGGAAGTCGGCCCCGCATGATTGGACAGGAAGATCGCCGAAGGATTGGGCACCTCGCGCAGGCCCTTGTCCGACATCGCGAACACGCCCAGCTCATTGACCGCGCCGAAGCGGTTCTTGAACGCGCGCAGCACGCGAAAGCGGCTGCCGGCCTCGCCTTCGAAATACAGCACGGCATCGACCATGTGCTCAAGTACACGTGGCCCGGCAATACCGCCTTCCTTGGTCACGTGGCCGACCAGGAACACCGAGGTGCCGGTCTCCTTGGCAAAACGGGTCAGCTTGGCCGCCGACTCGCGCACCTGCGATACCGAACCCGGTGCCGAGGGCAACAGCTCGGTCCAGATCGTCTGGATCGAATCGATCACCAGCACCTTCGGCCGGGTCGCCATCGCCTGTTCAAGGATGCGCTCGATGCAAGTCTCCGCCAGCGCCCGCAGCGGCTCCAGCGAAAGGCCGAGGCGCTGCCCGCGCGCGGCGACCTGCGCCAGCGATTCCTCACCGGTGACGTAGACGCTGGGCAGCTGCCGCCCCAGCGTGCCCAGCACCTGCAGCAGCAAGGTCGACTTGCCGATGCCCGGGTCGCCGCCGATCAACACCACCGAACCCTGCACCAGGCCACCGCCGAGCACCCGATCGAGCTCGCCGATGCCGGTCAAGGTGCGCGGCTCGCGGGTCAGCATCACCTCGGTCAGCGGGGTGATCTTCGGTGAGTCTGTGGGGGCGCCGGCATAACTGGAACGCTGCGCTCCTACCGACGCCTTGCCCGCCGTGGCGGCTTCCAGCACGAACGCGCTGAGCGTGTTCCACGCTCCGCACTCGATGCACTGACCTTGCCACTTGCTGTGCTCGGCGCCGCAGTCGGTGCAGACATAAGCAGTTTTGGCTTTGGCCATGGGGCGTTCCGGATCGACAGTGCAAGAATTGGAGCGAGCTTAGCCCGCGCGTATCGCAAACTGCGAGACGCGTGGTCGCCGCAGCTTGTCAGCTTTCATCTTCCACGAACAACACCCGGCGCGTCATGCCGCAGGTGAGATCGTAGGAGATCGTGCCGGATTGTGCCGCCACGCTTTCCAGCGGCAGCTCGGGGCCCCACAACGTCACGCGATCGCCAATTTTCGCGCCGGGCGCCGGGCGCAAGTCGAGCGTGATCAAGTCCATCGAGACGCGCCCGATCAGCGGCACGCATCGATCACCGACAAGCACCGGCGTACCGGCCACGGCACTGCGCGGATAACCATCGCCATAACCCACGGCTGCGACACCGACAAGCATGTCCTCGGGACAGGTCCAGATGCCGTTGTAGCCGACGCGTTCTCCCTTGCCAACCTGATTGATGGCGATCAACCGTGTGCTCAGGGTCATTGCCGGGCGGAAGCCGAAGTCGGCGCCGTTCTTCCCGCCTACCACCGACAAGCCGTAGAGCAAACCGCCGGTGCGCACCCAGTCGCCGCGTGCGTCAGGCCAGCCCAGCACGGCGGCGGAGTTGGACAGTGAACGCGGCCCGCTGAACCTGGCAGTCACCTCGGCAAACCGGGCGATCTGCGCAGGGGTCTGCGCGCCGCCGAAAACTTCCGAATCGGAGAAGTGCGTCAACAGACCGATCTCGGGGTCGACGCCGGCCATCGCGGCGAGTTGCGCATGCACCGCAGCCACCCGGCCAGGAGCGAAACCCAGCCGATGCATGCCGTTGTCGACCTTCAGCCACACACGCAGGCGCCCACGTGCCGGCGGTGCTTCCGCCAACCACTGCAACTGGGATTCATGATGGATGGTCGCCTCCAGTTGCAGGCGCTGCATCTCGGTGACGTCGCCGGCGTTGTCCGGGCCGGACAGCACCACGATGCGCTGGCGATGCCCCACTGCACGCAGCCGCAGGCCATCGCCCAGCGCCGCCACCGCAAACGCTTCGGCCTGGTCATTCAGCGCGCGCGCCACCCGCTCCAGCCCATGTCCGTAGGCATCTGCCTTGACCACCGCCATCACCTTCGCCGGCGCGGCCAGCACCTTCAACCGCGCCAGATTGTGGCGCAGGGCGGCGAGGTGAATGGTGGCGACGGTGGTACGGCTCATGGTTGCCGGGAATCGGGATCCGGCCATCGGGAATCGTCAGCAGCAGCGATCCCACGAGCGCTGCTGCCCGGCCGATTCTGCATGCTCCATTCCCCGTCCTGATTAGCGTTGAAGCTCAACCAGGAGAGCCCTTCTCCCCACGGCGACCCTAAGGGAGTCCCCTTGCGGATGAGAAGATGGCGCGAAGCGTCGGATGAGGGGAACGGCAATACGCAGAGCAGCAAGGTCGAACGCTGCCGCAACTGGCCGTGTCCGAACCCTCTCCCCAACCCCTCTCCCGGAGGGAGAGGGTCCGTTGACGACTGAGTTTCGACGCTGATCAGACTCCCCATTCCTGGCTCTCAATCAAACCCGCCAACGAACGAATCCGGCGCGTAGTTGACGAACTTCGTGTAATGGCCGATGAAGGTCAGCTTGCAGGTATCGGTGGGGCCGTTGCGCTGCTTGCCGATGATGATTTCGGCGATACCCTTGTCGGGCGATTCCTTGTTGTAGTACTCGTCGCGGTAGATGAACATGATCACGTCGGCGTCCTGCTCGATGGCGCCTGACTCGCGCAGGTCGGACATCATCGGGCGCTTGTCGGCGCGCTGTTCCAGTGAGCGGTTCAACTGCGACAGCGCGACCACCGGCACATTCAGCTCCTTGGCCAGGCCTTTCAGTGAACGCGAGATCTCTGAAATTTCGGTGGCGCGATTCTCCTTGCTGCCGGGCACCTGCATCAACTGCAGGTAATCGATCACGATCAAGCCAAGACCGCCGTGCTCCCGATGCAAGCGGCGCGCACGCGAACGCAGTTCCACCGGCGACAGACTGGGCGTGTCGTCAATGAAGATCTTCGCATCCGAGAGCAAGGCAATGGCATTGGAGACGCGCGGCCAGTCCTCTTCTTCCAGCGTGCCATTGCGCAGGTGCTGCTGGTGAATGCGGCCCACCGAGGAGATCAGGCGAAACGCCAGTTGCGAGGAGGACATTTCCATCGAGAACACCACCACCGCCTTCTTGCCACCCAGCGCGGCGGTCTCGGCGACGTTCAGCGCGAACGCGGTCTTGCCCATCGACGGACGCGCCGCCACGATGATCAAATCCGAGGGCTGCAGGCCGGAAGTCAGTTCATCCAGATCGGTGAACCCGGTGCTGACCCCGGTGAGCTGGCCGCGGTTCTGGTAGCGCTCGGTAAGCAGCTTGAACGCGTCCTTCACCGCATCGCGCATCGACACCGAATCCTTCTTGCCGCGCGCGCCGGATTCGGCAATGTGGAACACCCGCTGCTCGGCGCTTTCCAACACCTCCTGCACGCTCTTGCCTTTGGGCCGATAGCCGTCTTCGGTGATCGAGGTGCCTGCGTCGATCAGCTGGCGCAGCACCGACTTTTCGCGCACGATCTCGGCATAAGCGGCGATGTTGGCCGCACTGGGCGTGCTGTTGGCCAGCTCGATCAGGTAGCCGGCGCCACCGACCATTTCAGCCAGACCGTTGCTCTCGAACCAGTCGCCCAGGGTCACCGCGTCGCACGGCATACCCTTGTTGGCCAGCTCGTTGATTGCACGCCAGATCAGGCGATGATCCCGCCGATAGAAATCGTTCTCGGCCAGCCGATCGGCGACGTTGTCCAGCGCCCCGGGCGCCAGCATCAACCCGCCCAGCACCGCCTGCTCGGCATCGATGGAATGCGGCGGCAGCCGCAGCGCTTCGATGGTGGCTGAGGAAGATTTGCGTTCCGGCACGAAGGACATCGGCTTACCTCAACGGGATTGCCCCACGAGCGGACGCACAACGCGCTGACACGGGGTGGACAGACTTACCCACATATCATGCGCGGAGGCGTCTCACCCGTCGAGACAATAACCCTGTGGATATCTTGTGGGTTGGGGGGGGATAAGCTGGGGAACGGGGAACCTGCAGAAAGTCGCCCGGCGTGGATCAGGCTTCGAGTGAATGCCAGCGCGAGTGCAAAGCGCTCACCCTCTTCCTGATCGGGGTTGTTCCCGGTTCATCACCCAAAAAACAAGCGGGCGCCTCGCGGCGCCCGGGTGTCACGCACGCAGACGTTGCGCTACTTACTTGTCGCTGACCACGATTACCTTGACCGAGGTATGGATGTCGGCGTGCAGGTGCAACGCCACCACATACTCGCCGACGTTGCGCAGCGGGCCCTCGCCCAGGATCACTTCGCCCTTGTGGACCTGGTGACCTTGCGCGGACAGGGCCTCGGCGATGTCGCGCGGACCGACCGAGCCGAACAGCTTGCCCTCGGCACTGGCATGCGCCGGAATCGTCACCGTGACTTCGGCGAGCTTGGTCTTGCGCGCTTCGGCGTCAGCCAGCACGGTGTTGGCCTTGGCCTCGTATTCGGTGCGCCGCTGTTCGAACGCAGCCAGATTGGCAGCATTCGCACGCACAGCCTTGCCTTGCGGAAGAAGATAGTTGCGGCCGTAGCCGGGCTTCACGTCGACCTTGTCGCCGAGGTTGCCCAGGTTGCGGACCTTCTGCAGAAGAATGAGTTCCATGATGCTTTCCTGTTCGTTAGCACCGGTGGCCCGGCGCAGCCAGAGGACGGTTGTCCGAAAATGTTGCCCCTGTCACCTTCGGGGAAAGGGCCGGGGTGGGCGGCTGGACGGGTAAGAGTGCATGTTCGAAGCTGGCTCCGATCACTCTCTACGCACGCACCCGCCGCTCATCTGCCCGGTGGGCATCTTCTCCCCAGAGGGGAGAAGAGTCTGTACTTAAACGTCGTGGTTGTCGGTATACGGCAACAGCGACAGAAAGCGCGCACGCTTGACCGCGGTAGCCAGCTGACGCTGATAGCGCGCCTTGGTACCGGTGATGCGGCTGGGCACGATCTTGCCACCTTCGGTGATGTACTGACGCAGGGTGTTGAGATCCTTGTAGTCGATCTCCTTCACGTCCTCGGCGGTAAAGCGGCAGAACTTGCGGCGGCGGAAAAACTTGGACATGGTCTGGCTTCCTATCAGTCGTCGCTGTCGCGATCATTGTTCGAGTGGCCGTGGCCACGGCTATCACCATCGGAGTCGTCATCGCGACGACGGCTCGACTTGGCGTCGTCCTTTTCCTTCGACTTCAGGATGAAGGACGGCTCGGTGTCGGCGGCGTCGCGGCGGATCATCAGGTGGCGCAGCACGGCGTCGTTGAAGCGGAAACCCGACTCCAATTCGTTCAGCGCGTTCTGGGTGACTTCGATGTTGAGCAGCACGTAATGTGCCTTGGCCAGATTCACGATCGGATACGCCAACTGGCGCCGACCCCAATCTTCCAGACGGTGGATCTTGCCGCCGTCGGCCTCAATCAGCACCTTGTAACGCTCGAGCATGGCCGGAACCTGCTCGCTCTGGTCCGGATGGACCATGAATACAACTTCGTAATGACGCATGGTCATTTGCGGTTGACTCCTTGTGGATGCGGCCAACATGGCCTGACAGCCTCCCGACAGCGCGGTGAGGCAAGTGTTCTGCCCACAATCTTTCAGCGGCGGACAGAAGCGGAATTGTACGACGGCTATCGAGCATCACGCAAGCCATTGAACGGCGAGCGTTATGCAGCCCAAGCGGGTCAGCTGACCGTAAAGCTCTCGCCGCAACCGCATTCGCCGGTGGAGTTCGGGTTGTGGAAGACAAAACTGGCGTTGAGCCCGCTGCGCTGAAAGTCGATGACGGTGCCGTCGACCAAGGCCAGGCTCTTGTCGCTGACGATGAGCGGCACGCCGTCCACCTCTACCCGTCGATCGTCCTCACCCATCGACTCGGCCAGATCCACCACATAGGCGAATCCGGAGCAGCCAGTGCGCTTGACGCCGAAGCGCACGCCGGCGGCCGCTGGTGCCGACGCGAGGAACGTTCGCATGCGTTCATTGGCGGCGGGAGTGATGCTGATGCTCATGGCGTGTGGATCCAACCTTCATGAAATTTCCGCGAGGTATCGCGGGCCGGGCGATGGCTACATTATCATGCCCGTTTGGCATGCCGCGTCGCAGCGCGCCCGCGCCTCCAACCGACACGCCGATATGCGGCGAACCAGCAGGAGTTCCAACCCATGGCCGTGGTCAGTGTGAAGCAGGCTTTATCCGGCGCCCTCAAGGCCGGCGACGCAGTGACGGTGCGCGGCTGGGTGCGCACGCGGCGCGACTCCAAGGCCGGCCTGTCCTTCGTCCATGTCACCGATGGTTCCTGCTTCGATCCGATCCAGGCTGTGGTGCCGGCCACCCTGGCCAACTACGACAGCGAAATAAAACACCTCACCGCGAGTACCAGCGTGATCGTCAGCGGCACCCTGGTACCGTCGCAAGGCAAGGGCCAGGCATTCGAGATCCACGCCAGCGAAGTGCTCGTCACCGGCCTGGTGGATGACCCGGGGACCTACCCGATCCAGCCCAAGCAGCACTCGATGGAGTTCCTGCGCGAGGTCGCCCATCTGCGTCCGCGTACCAACCTGTTCGGGGCGGTGACGCGCATCCGCCACACCATGATGACGGCGATCCATCGCCATCTCACCGAACAAGGCTTCTTCTGGATCAACACGCCAATCATCACCACGTCCGACGCCGAGGGCGCGGGCGAAATGTTCCGGCTGTCCACGCTGGACCTGGCCAACCTGCCTCGATTGCCGGATGGCAAGATCGACTTCCGCAAGGATTTTTTCGGCCGCGAGGCGTTCCTCACCGTCTCCGGCCAGCTCAACGTGGAGGCGTTTTGCCTGGCCATGAGCAAGGTGTACACGTTCGGCCCGGCCTTCCGCGCCGAGAATTCCAACACCCCCCGCCATCTGGCCGAGTTCTGGATGGTCGAGCCGGAGATCGCCTTCGCTGACCTGACTGCGGACGCCGATTGCGCGGAAGCCTTCCTCAAGGCGATCTTCAAGGCCGTGCTGGAGGAACGTGGCGACGACATGGCATTCATCGCCCAGCGCGTGCAGGGCGACGCGATCAGCCGGATGGAGACCTTCATCGCCAAGCCGTTCGAGCGCATCGACTACACGGACGCCATCGAAATTCTCAAGAAGTCGGGTCAGAAGTTCGAATATCCGGTGGCCTGGGGTATCGACTTGCAGACCGAGCACGAACGCTACCTGGCCGAGAAACATATCGGCCGCCCCGTGGTCGTAATGAATTATCCCGAAGCCATCAAGGCGTTCTACATGCGTTTGAACGACGACGAAAAGACCGTGGCGGCGATGGACGTGCTGGCACCGGGCATCGGCGAGATCATCGGCGGCAGCGCGCGCGAGGAACGGCTGGACTATCTCGATCGTCGGATGGTCAAGTTCGGTCTCGATCCTGCGTCGTACGGCTGGTACCGCGACCTGCGCCGCTACGGCACCGTGCCGCACGCCGGCTTTGGTCTCGGCTTCGAGCGCCTGCTGGTTTATATCTGCGGGTTGTCCAACATCCGTGACGCCATCCCCTACCCACGCGCCACCGGCACCGCCGAGTTTTGAGCACTCGGGAAACCGCCCTGCTGCCGCGACCGCTGCCGAACACTCCCGAGACTTGCCCACAACGCCGCTTGGTCGCGGTCGCCCGGCGACACGTTCGCTACCGCGACCGCATCTTTCACAAGCTCACAGTGCCCGAGAATTCCATGTCGTATCGTTTCCCCGCCCTCGCCGCTGCCTGCGCCGCTGCCATCTTCTTGTCCGGCTGCCACGTCGCCAAGGTATTGATTCCGCCGAACCTGCGCCCGGCCACGCAGGACGCCGGCGATCCCCTGAAACTCGCCCAGTTGCATTTGCAGCAGGCGACCCCCTGCTGTAGCAGCTTCGCCGACTTTTCCTATCGCAGCTTGCTGCCCTGGCGACCGCAGAAGTTCACGCTCGGCGCCGGCTCCATGGTGGCCAACCTGGATGGTGCCAAGACTTACTTCCTTGCGTTTCGCCTCCCCTCCGAAGTGAAACTGCCATATCGGATTGCCCTGAAATCCGAGTTGAACGGCCGCTGGCTGCACACCAGCTACCTGTTTGCGCCGACCATCGTGCTGCTCGACAGCGGATTTCAACCCGTTCAATCCGAAGACATCCAGTTGTGCGAACACATGGGTTGGAGCGACGAGACCACCGGCGCCTTTGGCAGCTTCAGCGTGGAGAAAAAGAACGCGCGCTATGTGCTGATCTACAGCTCGGCCAAGCAGCAATCGGGCAAGACGTACTGGGAACAGTCCCCCGCATCGTTCTCCACCACGACCAAAGCCAGCTTGACGATGGGCTCCGCTGGCAGCTTCAGCATTCCACACGGGCCGGATGGCTCGTTGTGGGTTGGCATGATGGATTCCGCGTACAAGAAGGCCGTCGACAGCGCAGTATGCGGCAAGCCGTCCAGCGGCGATGGCCTGCTGAACGGATTGCCGCTACCGTGGAGCAGCAAGAGCGGCACGTCAAAATGATCGTTGTCTATCTGGCCCTGTTGACCGCTGGCGTGATCTTGTTCGGGCTGTCGTGTGCAGCGCAATTTCGGCTCGGTGCCCTGCTGCGCAAACGCTACCCGCAGCACTGGCAGGTCATCGTCGAGGCGGACCAGGGCAAATCGTCCCAACCTTCGGCGTGGCGCCGCTGGGCGCGCATGCAGAATGTTCTGCGCTCGCCGGCACTGCCCGCGCTGCGCGACGCGTCGATCAACCGTTGGCGCAATCTGTGGCGCTTCGGTCCCTGGCTGGGCTGGTTGTGCTGGATGGGCGCACTGACTATACGGGTGTTGCACTGACTTCAACCGGAGTGAACCGATGCAACTTGATCTGAGTGGACGTCACGCGCTGGTCTGCGGCGCTTCCCAGGGCATCGGCAACGCCTGCGCGATCGAACTGGCGCTGCTGGGCGCCAGCGTCACGGCGCTGGCACGGCGTGGTGACGTGCTGGCCGACGTGGTCGATAGTCTGCCGCGCACGCATGCCGGGCAGCGACACGACTTTCTGGTCGCCGATACGGGCGATACGGCGGCGCTGCGGTCCCTCGCGGACGCGCTGGTCGCGGCCAGTCCGGTGCATATCCTGATCAACAACAGCGGCGGCCCGCCGCCAGGCAGCATCCTGGATGCCACCGTGCAGGGATTCCTGGACGCCTTGCGCCACCACCTGCTGGCCAACCAGATGCTGGTGCAGGCGGTCGTGCCGGGCATGCGCGCTGCTGGCTGGGGCCGCATCGTCAACATCATTTCCACGTCGGTAAAGGAGCCGATTCCCGGCATCGGCGTCTCCAACAGCACCCGCGGCGCCGTGGCCAGTTGGGCCAAGACCCTGGCTGGCGAACTGGCACCGTTCGGCATCACCGTCAACAACGTGCTGCCCGGCTCCACTCATACGCCACGGATCGAACAGATCGTGGCAGCGGGGGCGAAGAAATCGGGGCGTAGCGAACACGACGTGGAGCAGGAGATGACCGCGGCGATTCCGATGGGTCGCTTTGCCGAGCCAGCAGAAACGGCCGCCGCGGTCGCTTTCCTGGCGTCGCCGGCGGCGGGGTACATCACGGGAGTCAACTTGCCGGTGGACGGCGGGCGCATGCGTTCGCTGTGAGCGAGCGCATACGTGCGCGTCCGGTGCAATTGACGGCGGCTGGATTTAAGATGGCGCGGATGTCAACGCTGCGCCTCGCCAATCTGATCGACGGTCGCCTGCAGGTGCCGATCCACGATAGCTGGCTCGATGTCCACGAGCCCGCCACCGCCGCCGTGTTTGCGCAGTGTCCGGATTCCGATGCGACCGATGTCAGTGCCGCCGTGGCCGCCGCCAGCCGCGCGGCACCCGGCTGGGCTGCCACGCCGATCGAGGAACGCACGCGCTTGCTGCACCGACTCGCCGACCTGATCGAGTCCAGGCTGGAAGAGTTCGCCGCGCTGGAATCGCGTGACAGTGGCAAACCGCTGAGCCTCGCACGCCGACTCGACATTCCGCGCGCGGTGAGCAACCTGCGCTATTTCGCTGCCGCCATCGTCGGCTGGGGCAGCGAGTCGCACGCGATGGAAGGCGGAGTTGCCGGCAGCGGCGCGATCAACTACACCTTGCGCCAGCCACTGGGCGTGGTGGGCTGCATCAGTCCGTGGAACCTGCCGCTGTATCTGTTCACCTGGAAAATCGCCCCGGCGCTGGCCACCGGCAACACGGTAGTCGCCAAACCCTCCGAAATCACCCCGTGCAGCGCTGCCCTGCTCGGCGCGTTGAGCATCGAGGCCGGCTTCCCGTCCGGCGTGTTGAACATCGTGCACGGTCGCGGCCCGACCGTGGGAAAGGCGATCGTGGAACATCCGGCGGTCAAGGCGATCTCGTTCACCGGCAGCACCGTCACCGGCGCCACGATTGCCGCCGCGTCCGCGGCGCAATTCAAGAAAGTCTCGCTGGAAATGGGCGGCAAGAATCCGGCAATCGTGTTCGCCGACGCCAACCTGTGCGACGCAAACCTCGACACCATCATGCGCTCGGGTTTCGCCAACCAGGGCGAGATCTGCCTGTGCAGCTCGCGTCTGCTGGTACAGCGTTCCATCTATGTGACCTTCCGCGAACGCTATCTGGACCGCGTCCGGGCACTGCGTGTGGGCGACCCGCAGGACACGACCAGCGACCTGGGCGCGATGGTCTCGCAGGCTCACTACAACAAGGTGCTTGGCTGCATCGAGCAGGCCCGTGCCGAAGGCGGCAAGATCCTGTGCGGTGGCACGGCGGTCCATCTTTCCGGCCGCTGCAGCGAGGGCTGGTTCATCGCGCCGACCGTGATCGAAGGTCTGGCCTCGGGCGCCGCCACCAACCAGCAGGAAATCTTCGGGCCGGTGGTCTGCCTGATCCCGTTCAAGGACGAGGCTGAGGCGCTGGCGATCGCCAACGACAGCCGTTACGGCCTGGCGGCCTCGCTGTGGACGCAAGACCTCTCACGCGCCCACCGTCTCGGGGGACAGCTCGAGTTCGGCATCGTGTGGATCAATTGCTGGCTGAAGCGCGACCTGCGCACGCCGTTCGGTGGGGCCAAACAGTCCGGCGTCGGCCGCGAGGGCGGCAACGAGGCCCTGCACTTCTTCACCGAGCCGAAAAACATCTGCATCGCGTACGACGCTGCACCCGCCGCACCCTAGAAGCGTGGGCGGCAGAAACCAAGTGAGCGAGGCAAAGTGGATTTGAGTCAGGTTTTTCGATCGTTTGAGGCGAATAGCCGTAGCTATTCAACGAAAAGGAGCGGAAAAGCTGGCCAAAACCACGCAGCCGCAGCCGCTTGTGTTTCTACCGCCCACGCTCCTAG
>JBDTKM010000263.1:0-16075 GCA_039935315.1 Rhodanobacter sp.
CTACAAGGTCGTGAGCCACATCAAGCTGGGGGCACCGGGTGCAGATTCGGTCGAGTACGACGCCTCGACGGGTCATCTGTACATCGTCACCGGCGGCCATGACATGAACATGAAGGATTGCTTCCTCAACGACGTGGATCCGCTCACCGGGCACGTCTACGCCACACTGCGCTTCGATTCGAATCAAACCCAGGCGGTCAAGGCGGAGCAGAACGGGAACCGGCTGTTCGTGAACGTGGCCGACCACAGCTACGTGGCGGTGGTGGACAAGAAGACGCTGAAGGTGATTGCGCGCTGGCCAATCCATGGCGCCAAGACCACTCTGACGATGGCGCTGGACGAGGCCGACCACCGTCTGTTCGTCGGCAGCCGCAACCCCAGCAAGCTCTACGTGCTCAATACCGACACGGGTGCCACGGTGGCCGTGCTGGACGCGCCATCGACGTCGGACGGGTTGTTCTGGGACAGCGCCCGCAAGCGCGTCTATGTACCTGGCGGCGACGGCTATCTCGGCGTGTTCCAGCAAGTGAGCCCGGATCTCTATGCCGCACGTCCGCGCATTCCCAGCGCGATCGGCGCCAAGTCGGGCATCGTGGTCCCGGAGCTGAAGCGCCTGTACCTGGCCGTTTCGCCAGGCGCAAAGCGCAAGGGTGGCGAGATCCTCTGGTTCAAGCTGGGCAAGTAGGTATCGATGATGCACCGACCGTGCTCACCCGGACGACAGGCATCAGTTCAATGACTTTCAAGAATGACTACAGGTAACCGCAAGGTGCAGCTCATGGGGTGAAACGACACTCCGATCCAGCGCACCCGCATTCCCAACCCGCTATCCCACCACTGAGGCAACCTCCCATGCGCCGTACCGCCCTGTTCCTGGCCACCGCCTTGCTGGCATCCCCGTTGCTGGCCCAGACCCCGCCCAAAATCTATGCCCAGCAGTTGGTGGACGAGACACTCGCCACACACCCGGACATCGCGATCATGGCGTTGCACGTGACGCCACCCAAGCAGGTCGACAACGTCATCATCGCCTCCAATATCGGGCGCATCGGCAAGAAGGCCGACTCCGACGACATGGGCGTCGTCAACACCGGCAAGCCGGCAATCGCCGTCAACGCAGAAGGCGACCACTTCGAAGTCGAATTGCCTCTGCAGGACGTCACCCACGACACGGTAGGTGCAGTGAGCATCGTGTATCCGTACAAGTCCGGCGACGACAAGGCGGCACTGGCGAAGAATGCGGAGGCCGTGCGCGACCAGCTGCGCCGGAAGATATCCAACGTCGCCAATCTGACCCAGCCCTACAAGTTCGATCCGACCATCCCGACGCATACCTACGCGCAGCAGCTGGTCGAGCAGACCATGGCCGCGCATCCGAAACTGCTGATCCTGATGCTGCACATCGTGCCGCCGGGTCAGTCCACCAACGTGGTGGTGGGTACCAGCATCGGGCGCTTCGGCAAGCCGGCTGACTCCGACGATTTGCGCGCGATCAATACCGGCATTCCGAACCTTGAAGTCAACGGCCGTCGCTTCGAAGTCGAGACGCGTCTGCTCGATGCCAGCGGGAAGACGCTGGGTGCGGTAGGCATCGTGTTTCCGTACAAGCCCGGCGATGACAAGGACGCGCTGAAGCGTGAGGGATTTGCGATTCGCGACGAGTTGCGCGCGAAGATCCCCACCTTGGCCAAGCTGATGGAGCCGGTAGCGCCGGTGGCAGTCGCCGATCCCGACCCGACGGCCACGCTGATCGGCCGCAGCACCGACTGGCACCCCGGCTATTCCGGCGACTTCGACCACTTCGGTGTCGACGTCAAAGGCAACCGGCTGTTCCTGGCGGCGGAGGACCACGGCTCGGTCGAGCTGTTCAACCTGAAGAGCGGCCAGCATGAGCGCACGCTCCAGGGTATCGGCATCCAGACCCCGCATGCCTTCATCTATCTGCCCAAGCACAACCGCCTGGTCATCACTGACAGCGGTACCAGCATGACCAAGATCCTGGACGCTACGACCTTGAAGGTCGTGGGTCACATCACGCTGGCGCCCGGCGCCGATTCGGCCGAATACGATCCCTCGAGCGGTCACTTGTACATCGTCACCGGCGGCAAGGACGTCGGCATGAAGGACTGCTTCCTCAACGAGGTGGATCCGCTCACCGGTCATGTCTACGCCAAGCTGAAGTTCGACTCCGATCATGTCGAAGCGGTCAGGGCCGAGCATCATGGCAATCGGTTGTTCGTGAACGTCGCCGACCAGAACTACGTAGCCGTGGTCGACAAGAAGACGTTGAAGGTGACGGCGCGCTGGCCGCTCAGTGGCGCCACGACCAACCTGTCGATGGCACTGGACGAGGCCGATCACCGCCTGTTCGTCGGCACCCGCAACCCCAGCAAGCTGTTCGTGCTCAATACCGACACCGGCGCCACGGTGGCGATGCTGGACGCACCGGCGACATCGGATGGCCTGTTCTGGGATAGCACCCGCAAGCGTATCTATGTGCCCGGCGGCGACGGCCATCTCGGCGTATTCCAGCAAGTCACTCCCAACCTCTACGCCGCGCGACCATGGATTGCCAGCACCATTGGCGCCAAGTCGGGCATCCTGGTACCGGAACTGGATCGCTTGTACCTGGCTGCGTCGCCCGGCGAAAAGGGCAAGGGCGGCGAGATCCTCTGGTTCCAGCTGGGCAAGTAGGAGCGACTGATGCGCACCGACCGCCAGCAGCAAAGAATGCGTTCGCGCCACCGGATGGCGGCGCCACTCGCCCTGTTCTGCTTCGCGTTGCTGCCGGCACCGGGCCATGCCACGCCGTTTTATCACCTCGGCTCGGCAGTGACCCTGCCGGGGAAGGCGCCGGGGTGGGATTACCTGACCTACGACGCCGCACGGTCACACCTGTTCATTGGTCGCCGGCACGACGGCGTCACCGTCTTCGACGTAGCCACGCACAAGGTGGTGGCCACGATTGCCGGCACCGAAGGGGCGAACAAGGCGATCCTGGTGCCACAGCTCGATCGCGGCTATAGCGTCAATGGCGATGGCTCGAGCACGGAGTTCGTGCTGTCGTCGCTGAAAACCATCCGCCACATCCGCTTTGGCCAGAACGCCGATGCCGGCAGCTATGAGCCGGTGACCGGGCAACTGTTCTTCACCATGGGCGACAGCCACAAGGTGGCTTTCGTTGATGCCCGCAGCGGCAAGCTCGTCGCCACGCTGCCGCTGGACAGCGGAAACATCGAGGCGTCGGCGCCGGATGGTCGTGGCAACATCTTCGTGGCCGAGCGCGACCGCGACAGAGTGGTACGCGTCGATGCCCGCACGCACGCCGTCACCGCCAGCTGGTCGACCACTCCGTGCCACCAACCGGTCGGGCTGGACTATGACGCCGGGAAGCAGCGGATCTTCGTCGGCTGTCGCAGTGACCGGCCGGTGCTGGCAGTGCTCAACGCGGCGAGCGGAGCGCTGGTCACCGCGCTCCCGATCGGCCGTGGCAACGACGGCGTGGTCTACGACCCCGCCAGCCATCTCGTCTACACCGCGAACGGCATCGACGCCAACCTGGTGGTGATCAAGCAGACAGGCGCCAATGACTACCAGCTCGACCAGGCCATCACCACCCAGCCGATGGCCCGCACGCTGGCCCTGGATACCGCCCGAGATCGTGTCTACCTGGTCGATGCCGAAGGGGGCGTCGACCCGACCAAGAAAGTGAATACCGCCGTTGCGCCTTTCTACCCGAACTTCTATTTCGACCAGACGTTCACCGTGTTGACCTACCAGAGGAACTGAAATTGTCGATCTGCGCGCGCCCGTAAACCTCGTGACACCGATGCGGCCGGGCAAGTCCGGAACGGATTCCGCATTGAACTTCAGGTGCGGCACCTGAACCTGAACTTTCTTTCATGTGATTTTAAGTGACCGTTTAGCTTCGCCACCTATGTTTGCCATGTCATCAAGCGCTCCGGGGGGAGTGCCATGCGGGGAAAAACATACTGAAAGCAAGTCTGCATGGGGCAGTCGTCTCACGACGATCGATTCATGCAAGCTTGAGCGACCAAGCTCGAATGCATCCAATCAACTGATGAATTCACGCCGGACGTAGAGATTACGTACGCAGCATCCCGGGGAGGGAATCATGTCACGGCAAAAGTTGCCCACACTGTCCTGCATCGCCATCGCGCTGACCGCCTGCCTCGCCGCACCGTCGGCATTTTCAAGACCGGCTGACGACGGCGCCGTTGCGCCATCCGCACAAAGTCCGTCGCAGGACCAGAAAAATCCAGACCAGCCGGACACCACGTCGAATACCAAGCCGGCGTCGGCCAAGACCACGCAACTTACGCGAGTCGTCGTCACCGGCACGCTGCTTCCGGTCAACCCCAACGACGCGGCCGTTCCGGTGACCACCCTCGACGCGGAGGACCTCAATCAGACCGGCGTCAGCAGCGATATGCTCAGTGCGCTGAGCAAGTCCATTCCTGCCTTCGCCGGCCGCAGCAATGCAGGCGCCAGTAATGCGCAAAACCATAACCAGTTCACGGCCGGCGGCTCGCAGATCGAGTTGCGCAACCTCCCGACCCTGGTTCTGGTGGACGGCCAGCGCATGGCACTGGATGGTGTCGCAGGGCTGAGCGGTAGCAAGAACTTCGTCGACGTCAGCCAGATTCCGGCCGCCGCGCTGGAGCGCGTCGATGTGCTGACCGATGGCGCCTCCTCGCTCTACGGCTCCGACGCCATCGGTGGCGTGGTGAACTTCATCCTCAAGCACGACTACCACGGCGTGACGATCGGCACCCATTACGGCGTGGCCGACGGCGGCTACCACGATCGTTCGGCGTTTGTGACGGTAGGCGGGGACGTTGGCCCGGTGAATATCACCGCGACCGTGAGCGATTCCAAGACCAGTCCGCTGTTCGAGAGCGCCCGCGCATTCACCAGCCCGCAATACGGTGTCACCCCGGGCACCGGTCTGCCGGGTGTCGTCGGTGGCGGCAGCTACGTGCTGGGGCCAGGGCTACTCTCGCCGCCAGTTCCGACGGGTACCGCCGCCACCGCTGGCAGCTACGCGGATCTTTCTCCAGGCGTCTACAACGCCACCAGCGCGTCGCAGTTGTCCAACCGATTCGACTATGCAAAGTTCGCCATGCTGCTGCAACAGCAGGAGCACAAGAACTTTGTCGCGACGATCACCTCGCAGCCGTTCCTCGACGGTCGGGTCACCGCCTTCGGCGATGTCATGCTGTCGCAGAACAAGGTCAATTCCACGGCATGGCAAGCGGCGGGCCAACCCTTCTCATTCGCCTCGCTCAACGTTCCGGCCGGCTCGCCGTACAACCCGCTGACAACTACCGCGAAGGGCGTGACGTTGGCCGACATGGCCCGACCCAAAGGGGTCTACGACACGACCGACGCGTCCCGCTTCTCCGCGGGACTCAAGGGCGAGCTATTCAGTTCGTGGACCTGGCAGACAACGGTCGACTATAGCGACAGCAAGCTGGAAGAGCGCGACACCAATCTGCTTTACAAACCAAATCTGGCCCCCGCCGTGGCCGGTGGCTACGATGCCAATGGCAACGCCGTCGCTGGCGGCGCCTACAGCAAAGTCTACGGCGGCTATTCGATCAACAATCCGCTGGTATTGCAGCCGGCGCTCGATCCGTTCGCGTTGACCGGCAACCCGGCGGCCGCGCTGGCCAACATCTTCGGCACCGAGATGCTGAATGGCGACAGCAAACTGTATTCCTGGGATGCGCACGTCGTGGGCAATGTATTCGACCTGCCTGCCGGCCACATGAGCGTCGCCGCGGGTTTGGGTTGGCGTCGTGAAGAAGTTTCCGGCCATGCCGACCCGAACGGCCGCGTCACTGATCCGGTGACCGGCTCCACCGCTGGCAACGCTCAGAACTGGAGCGGCGGCCTCTACACCGACCCATTCAGTCACGGTCGCAACGTGGAAGCCGCTTATGCCGAAGCACTGATACCGATCACTTCGGGCAGCATGAACGTGCCGGGCCTGCACCAGCTCGACCTGACCCTCGCGGGTCGTTTCGAGCACTACAGCGATGCCGGTAGCGGCACCTCACCAAAGTTCGGCTTCCGCTGGGAGCCCTTCGACAGCCAGTTCGCGGTCCATGCCACCTTTACCAAGTCGTTCGCCGCACCACCGTTGTATCAGGCCTATGGACCGTACGACACCCGTCCGGTGACCGACAACCTGATCGGCATTGTGTTCGGCAAACCGTACGCCACAGGCAACACCTTCAATGGCGAGGACGGTGTCAACCCATCGCTCAAGCCGTCCACGTCGGAGTCGCGCTCGATCGGCTTCGCCCTCCATCCGAATTTCATCAGCGGCCTGACCCTGACTGCGGACTACTCCTCGATCACTGTGAACGGCTTTCCCGGTGGCGCGGACTTCACCCGTATCCTGCAGTCGGTCAACGACTCGGGTTCGGCCTCGGAGTACTTCGACAGCGTAAGTACGGGCAACTTTACGAACCTCGGCGGGACAAGTCCTTTCGCAACCCCCGGATCCCTGAAGGCATTCCTCACCAACCCGGTCACCGGCCAGCCCGATCCGAGCAAATATTCGCAGCTCTACGTCATCGACCGATTCCGCAACCAGAGTGTGCTGCTCGAGCACTCCTGGCTGCTGGGGTTGAACTACATCCTGCCCTGGAACGAGCACGGCTCCTGGGAGCTTTCGAGCAAGGGCGCCGTCTTCGATTCGTTCAAGTTCCAACGCCGCCCCGGCGATCCGTCCCAGCAGTACGCTGGGGCCGCCAGCAACATCGGCGTCTTTGCCGGAACCCTGCCGAAATACCGTTTCTATTCGACACTCAATTGGTCGCTGCAGAACCTGAACCTCACCCTGGCCAATACGTACATCTCCTCGGTCCAGGATGAGGGTGCCGCCGGAACACTCCCAGGCATTCGGGTGCCCAGCTACAACGTGTGGGATCTGCGCGGTTCGTACACGTGGTTGCTCGGCACGGGCGGCGGTGATGACGGCAACAAGCTCACAGTCTCCCTGGGTGTGAACAATATCGACAACAAGATGCCGCCAATCTTCCCGCGAGCGTTCACGAATCAGTTCACCACCAGCGATATCGGCACCTACTCACCCATCGGTCGACTCGTGTACGGCGAGGTGAGGGTGTCCTTCTGAGTTGAATTTCCTGACGCTCAGCTGATCGGCATCCGATGAAAAGCGTTCGCCAGACAAACTGCCGGAAGCTCAAAGCGGCCACGCCGGGCAGCTGAACCCCCAATGGAGATGACGCGACTGAAGCCACCCCGCAGCCCGGTCAATTTGCGCCTGATCGGAACACAGCCCGCCTTAGCGACCCCACCCGGAGCAAATCCACGTGTCAGAACTCGAATCCACCCGCATCGCCGCCCGACTCGACCGGCTGCCGCCGTCACGTACCTTGTGGACCATCATCATTCTGATTTCGCTGGGCGGCGTATTTGAATTCTATGACCTGTTCTTCACCGGTTACGTTGCGCCGGGCATGATCAAGTCGGGACTGTTCAGTCCCCAGTCGCTGGGCTTCTTCGCCAGCCTCGACAGCATCAAGGTCGCCGGATTCGGCACTTTCGTCTTCAGCACGTTTGCCGGCCTGTGGTTCGGCGTCGTGCTGCTGGGGCATCTGCCGGACCGCTTCGGGCGCCGGCCGGTATTCACCTGGTCGCTGGTCTGGTACGTGCTGTGCACCGCTGTCATGGCGTTCCAGCAAACCGGCGCGATGCTGAACGTGTGGCGCTTCATCGCCGGCGTCGGCTTTGCCGTGCAGCTGGTCACCATCGATACCTATATCTCGGAGCTGATTCCCGGCGCCGAGCGCGGCCGCGCGTTTGCCGTCAATCAGTTCATCACTTTCTGCGTAGTGCCGGTGGTGGCCTTGCTGGCGTGGCTGCTAGTGCCGATCGCACCGCTCGGGCTTGATGGCTGGCGCTGGGTGGTGCTGATCGGCTCCGTTGGAGCGGGGGCAGTGTGGCTGCTGATTCGACGAATCCCGGAAAGCCCGCGCTGGCTTGCCCAAAAGGGGCGCCTCGCCGAGGCCGAGGCAGTTGTCTCGATGATCGAGGACAAGGTTCGTGCAGAAATCGGGCGGGAGTTGCCGCAACCCAAGTATGAATCGACGGAAGAAAGCGGTAGCGGCGGGTTTCGAGAGATATTCTCGGCACCCTATGCGCGCCGCACCGTGATGCTGTCGGTTTTCAACATCGCGCAGGTAATCGGCTTTTACGGGTTTGCCGCATGGGTGCCCACCCTGCTGATCGCGCGTGGCATCACGCTGACACACAGCCTCGAATACTCGTTCATCATCGCAATCGCCAATCCGATCGGACCGCTGCTGGGCACCCTGTTTGCCGACCGGGTGGAACGCAAGCGCCAGATCATGCTGGGCTTGACGATCATGGGTGTGGCAATGCTGGCGTTCTCCCAAGCGACCAGTCCGAGCGTTCTGATTGCGCTGGGCGTGTTGTTCACCCTTGCCGCCAATGTGATGTCGTACGCGTACCACAGCTATCAGGCCGAGCTCTATCCAACCCGCATCCGCGCTCGCGCCATCGGCTTTGTGTATTCGTGGAGTCGCATTGCCGCCGCGTTTGCCGGCTTGGCGATCGGCTACCTGCTCGGTGCGGGAGGCGTTTCGGCCGTAGCCGTCTTCATCGCAATCGCGATGGTGGTCGGCATCGTCGTCATCGGCGTATTCGGGCCGGCGACCAGAGGTATTTCCCTGGAGAGGATCAACCATTGAGACCGTGCCGGCGCAACCGTCAATATTCACGCAAAGTCGGCCGTGTTCTCGATCACACCGGAACGTCGGTTGTACCGGTTTCGATTCGACCAGAGTAGATGAGTACGGCTGCCATATCGAGGCAATTTTGCCATCAAAGGATGGATATTTCATGCTCAGGAAAATGATCTGCGTCGCGTCGCTCATGCTGCTACCGCTTGCCGGTGCCAGCGCCAGGAAGGCAGGATCGAACGAGGATTTCCCGAGAGTCGTCCTGGGAGTCGACGGGATCGGCCAACCTCGAAACCTGCCGGTTCTGGTGGCGGAACGTCTCGGCTATTTTCGCGCAGAGCGTTTGACCGTGACCCTGGTTGATGCGCCGGGTGAACCGTCGCCGGCCGCGCTCGTCAAGGATGGGCGCGCCGATGGGGCGGTCGCCTTTTACCACCATACCTTCATGAACCAGACGAACGAGCACCAGGTCACCACATCTGTGCTGCTCATGGGCGGAACCCCTCAGCTCAAGCTGATGGTCACATCCCGTCTGCAGGGTAAAGTGAAATCGCCCACTGATCTCAAGGGCCTCAAGATTTACACTGGGGGCACCAATTCGGGAAAGACGACGTCGACAAATTGGCTGCTTGAACACAACGGTCTGAGCGCAAGGGACTATACGTCGCTTGCGCCGACGAGTCCCAGGGCCATGGCGCAAGCGCTGGAAAGCGGCGCCGCCGACGCGATCATGGCGCACGAGCCTGACGCCAGCTATTACAAGGACAGCGGTGCAGCCTTCATGCTGGTTGACCTTGAGTCGGTCGAGGGTACGCGGCAGGCGCTCGGCAGCCTTTACCCCGCCACCGCCCTCTATGTCCCCAGTGCCTATATTGCGGAACATCCCGACATTGTTCGTCGACTGGTTGATGCTTGTCTAAAGGCCATGGCGTACATCAAGACCCATGATGCAGCCACCATCGCCGACCAGTTGCCGCCCAAAGTCGTCGGCAAGGATCGCCCTGCTTTCGTCAGGTTGTTGGCGCAGGACAAACGCGCGTTCGAGATCGACGGTCCAATGCCAGCTGATGCTGCCCGCATGGAATGGCAGGTCATGACGTCGCTGACGCCAAAATATGGCGCGATCGACTTCGACGACACGTTTACGAATCGGTTTGTCGCACACTGAGCTGTTGCTGCCGACTGAAACTCGCTCATCTCTGCCGGTTTGAAATTGATCACGTTCTTGCAGTGAGAGCCTGGAAGCCAGTGTGGATTGTCAAATGCGCATCTGATGGATGTTTTTTAATGTGGCACGCCGTCGGACCAACGGCAATTAACCAGCTTGAACTGGTATGGGTGTGAGCGGATGACGAGCCTGATGAGGTGAGAGGAAGCTGAAGATGAATATGTATTGGCGATTAAAGCACCTCTGTCACTGGCCTGTGCTCGTGCTTGCGTGCGGACTTTTCGCGGGAATGTCTGCCGCCGCGCCGGCAGCGCCAGACAAGACGGCTGCACCCAGAGTGGGGGATCCAGTCCTGACCCTGGCATTCAGAGTGAAGCCTGCCGACCGGCCTGCGTTCCGAAAGCTCATGACAGACGTACAAGCGCAGCAGCTGCGGCAATGGAAGGAGCACGGACTTCTGGCCGGCTATCGGCTGTTGGCCAGCCGTTATGCCGACAATGGTCAATGGGACGTGATGGAAGTTTTGGACTTCCGCGATGATGCCGCTCTGGCACGGTGGAACTCGCTTGAAAGTGACACTGTGGGCGGCCTTCCTGCAAGTGCGCTTGCGCTTGTCCAATCGGTGACGACAACGCCAGTCGAGCGCGTTGATGCCGGTGGACCGCGCACAGCGAGCCATTCTGCAGTCTTGGTTGTGCCCTATGTGGCGCACGTGTCAGCGGACGAATATCAAGGCTATCTTGATGGCTATACCATCCCCCAGTTCAAAGGATGGATCGCCCAGGGCATTCTCGATAGCTATGATGTCCTGACCAGCGTCTATCCGGCCGACCGGCCATGGACGACCTTGATCGTCCTCCGCTACCGCGATGATGCAGCACTCGCACGCCGCGAACAGGTCAAGGCGAAAGTGCGCGCAGACCTGACCGTCAATCCTGCATGGAAGGCATTCAGCAACAACAAGAAGGACCTGCGCGCCGAAGGGGTGGCTGCACTCGCCGACGAGCTTGCCGCCTCCGAAGTTGCGCCATGAAACGGTGCAGGCGGTTGCCCGGGTTCTACCCGGATTTCAGTGACACTGGAGTCAGGGCAACTTGACGGAGCTTTGCGCCCGGCTGGCACTTAAGCGCTACCACCTCACGCCAAGACTCGTCGCTGAACGTTCTTCGCTTGAACATGCCCCCCATTTCGGCCACGACCGACCATCCTGGAGATGTCCGATTTGACGGGATGGAGCCCGGAGCTACTGAGAAATACGGAGCCGCCTGATCGCGCTTGCCAACGCCGACGATGGGTGTGGCCGGCCGGAACTCGACAAGGAAATCGTGGCGCTGGCAAGACCCTCCTGGAAACCGGGCAATCAACTCGATGAATGCGAGCTTTCGCAACTACCTTTCGTGGTTTCACACCTGGTCTGGTCTGACTATCGGGTTTGCCATCGTAATGTTTGCCGTGACAGGTGCCGGGCTGGTCGTGCGTCCAGAGCTGGACGACGTCATCAATCGGGATCTCCTGATCACACCGGTGTGCCGCGCGCCACTGCCGCTTGAGGCCATGGATGTCGCCGCGCGAGCAGCCCATCCATCAAGCAGGCCCTATGCCATCGAGATCACGCGCGCTCCTGCCGCCTCGAACGCTGTAAGGTTCGCCAATGACGATTACGTCTATATCGATCCATGTACGGCACGGGTATTGGGAATACGGAACCTGTACGGCGGATTCTTCGGCACCATGGAATGGCTGCACCGGTTCAAATTCATCGGTCATGGCGATGGAAGCGGAAAAGTTGTCGGCGGCTGGGCGAACGCCATATTTGCCGCTCTCCTGATCGTTGGCGGCCTGATCCTTTGGTGGCCGCGCCGGCGTGCTGAATTCAGGAGTGCTCTCGCTTTTCAATGGCGCCGTTCCGGCAGCGCGCGCACGCTGAGCCTGCACAAAATTGCCGGTCTGTATTGCTCGTCTCTGTTGCTGGTGATTGCGCTTACGGCACTGCCATTGGCGTTCCAGCCGTTTCGCCAACTGATTGGTTGGGTGACACACTCCTCAGTCAATACACCGGCGCCGCCAAAACTTGAGCGCTCACGGATCGGTGCAAGGCTTCTGACAATGGATGCCCTATGGCAACGCACGCTGGAACGTGTTCCGAACATCGTGTGGGCGTCGCTCTATTACCCGGCCGCCCATAGCGCTGTGGCTCACGCAGAAATACTCGAATCCGGGATGCCAAATAGGAACGCCAAGACACAGCTCTATCTAAATATGCATACGGGGAACACGATTCGCCTTGACCGCTACAAGACGGGTATACCGGAAGGGCGCAAAGTATACCTGTTCCTGCTGGCGTTGCATTCCGGATTGGTAGGGGGATTGCCCTATCAACTCCTGTTGCTTTTGGCGGTGTTGGGTATTCCGGTGCAATTCTATTCCGGGGCTAGCGTCTACATACGTCAAAAACTCCGCAAGCGTGTCAAGGCAAACCTTTCCCTTCGACTTGTCCACAAGGCCGTTGAGGCTGAAGGCATTTGCAGCTTTGCATTTTCCGACCCCAAGGGAACGGCACTTCCGCCATTCAGCGCGGGCTCTCATATCGATGTCGAAACTGGAAACGGAGTCACGCGTCAATATTCGCTCTGCAATGATCCACTGGAGACGCATCGCTACGTCATCTGCGTGCTGCTGCATGCCGATTCACGCGGCGGGTCGCGGGGGATGCACGAGAACTTGGCTGTGGGCGACCTGGTTCAGATCAGTGCGCCACGCAATCATTTCCCGCTTGCCCATTCGGCAAGCCGTTCGCTTCTGCTTGCCGCGGGTATTGGCGTGACTCCGCTCTTGTGCATGGCGGAACGCCTGTCCAATGTTGGCGCGGAGTTTTCCATGCACTATTGCGTCCGCTCTCTGGCGCAAGCGGCTTTTGTCGAGCGCATCAAAAAATCGGCGTTTGCCGATCGTGTGACATTTCATGTCTCAAGCGAGGGCGGGCGGCTGGACATTTCCTCCCTGCTCAAGAGCTATCGTCATGAGACGCACATCTACGTCTGCGGATCGAATGCGTTCATAGATAGCGTCAGCGTCGCTGCGGGTGAAATGGGCTGGCCTGAGGCACACATGCACCGGGAGCATTTTTCCGCCTCGGGTCACATGAACAGGTTCGCCACTTCTTTTGATCTCAAGATTGCCAGCACAGGGAAATTGATCCATGTGGCACCCGATGAGACGGCAGCGGCGGCGCTGAGGCGGTGCGGGCTCGATATCCCTGTCTCGTGCGCCGAGGGCTTGTGCGGAACGTGCCTTACCAAGGTGATCGAGGGAGATATCGAACACAATGACCTGTTCCTTACCGCCGAAGAGCGAACCAGAAATGATCAATTCACCCCTTGTTGCTCGAGAGCCAAAAGTCCAACACTGGTCTTGGATCTCTGACTGTCCAGGCCATCTGGCTATTCCTCCTGCCAGTGAACAGTTCAACTCTTTTTGTCTGCCATGTGCGAATGGCCTGAAGAGTGTCTTGTGCCCAAGCGCACGCTGGGGGAGGTGGAGCGCCGACGGTGTAGACCTCGATACAGTGACACGGCCAACCGTTCCAGCAAATGCAGTCTGCGTGTTCCTTGGCGACGAGATCTTCCTGAATAACTTTTAAGAACGATTTAAGGTTGCATACAGAGTGCGGGAGTACTTGTTGCACACGGACGTGTCTCAGGGATGAGTTCCGGCCATGCCGGAATCTGGCGACAAGCACCAACCCGATATTTGCTGACAACGCGGCCATCCGCGCAGGGGAAACTGATGATTTTCACACCAAGAAAGCATGTACTGTCGCGTTCAATCATTGCAACCCTGTGTCTAGTCGGGTCGTCCACTTTGCTGGCGGCAACCCAGCCTGCGCAATCGCCGGCCCGTGATACTGGCTCCGGTGCAGCTGGATCGCAAAGCGTGGCGCCAACGCAACCGGCCCCACACCCGGAACAAGCCAAAGCTCCGGCGCCCCGCGTGACACAACTGAAATCGATTACGGTCAGGTCGCCCTTCATTGCCAAGGCCGGCCACAGCGCGCTGAAGATGGACGTGCAAGCGCGCGATACACCGTTCTCGATTTCCACCTATACCGGCGCCTTCATCCACGCGATCGAGGCTGCGCAGGTCAACACGCTCTATCCCTACATGACCGGCATCCAGGCGGCCGGCAACACCGGCGACGATCTGGTTTTCCGCGGTTTCACCAGCAGCGTCAACGACCAGAATTCGGTTCTGGTCGATGGACTGCCGGGCTTGGCGACACGCTTCGGCTCGCCGGTCACGATTGGCATTTCGCAAATCGACGTGGTACGCGGGCCGGCCTCGGTCCTCAATGGCGAGGAGCAGCCGGGCGGCTTCGTGAATCTGATCACCAAGAAACCCGAGGCCGATCCGCTGTACGAGTTCAGCGCCAGCGGCACGACCTACGATGGTTCGGGTATCGGCGTGACCGACAAGCTCGGGGGTGACTTCGCCGCCGACCTGACCGGTCCGCTGGGCCACAGCGATCGACTGCTGTACCGACTGGTCATGGACGACGCCAACGGCAACACGTTCCGCAACAACAGCTACAGCCACAGCGTCTATTTCGCGCCCAGCCTGACCTGGAATATCTCCGACGCCACCAGCCTGACCGCGCAGTACGTGTTTCAGCGTCTGAAATACAGCTATGACACCGAGCTGGTCGCCCCCAACAACAATATCGCTCTGGTTGCGCCGATCACCACGCGCTACCAGCAGCCGAGCGATGAGGAGCACGAATACGGCAGCGTCCTGACCTTGTTGTTCAACCACCAGTTCGCCAACGGCATCAGCTGGAACCTCGACACGCGTGACGTCTGGCATACCGACGATGCGCACGGTTACGACGTGGCGTCGATCCTCAAGAACCTGCAGGAGGTCGGATTGCGCGCCCGTGGCCAGCTCAACAAGCGACGTTACGATTACCTCGATACCAACCTGCACATTCCCTTCAACACCTTCGGCATTCAGCACAACCTGGTGGTCGGGCTGACCGACGGACGCGATGGGGCCGACCTGAATCGGACGCAGTTCTACAATGCACCCACCACCGGGCCGAAGGCGCTCGTCATGAGCATTTACGACCCGGTCTACGGTCTGACGCCGGAGCTGTCGTCACTGCCGTTGTATGCCCCCGGCAATGCCAGCGTGCTCACGCACCGCTTGACCACGACCTACAGCTACGGCACCTATTTCGCCGACATGATGACGCTGTCCAGTCAGTGGAAAGCCACCCTGGGGCTGCGCTATTCGCATGATCGACAAGCCATCGAGGAGCTGAGAGTGGCCGGCGTGCCATCGAGCAACAAATCCAGCGGCAAGGTGCTGCCGATGGCCGGACTGATCTACCAGCCCAATGAACACTGGAGCAACTACGTCAGCTACAGCACCTCCTATGTGCCCCCCTCTGCCAACGCCATCGACATCAATGGCGTCAACAACTTTGTGCCGACAACGGCCGATCAAGTCGAGGCGGGCAGCAAGGTCAATTTCCTGAACAACCACGTGTCGGCAACGCTGGCCGTGTTCCGCATCAATGAAAAAAACACCCTGAGCAGCTTCAAGTGCGACAACTATGGCACTTGCTACACGCAGCTCGGCAAGGCGCGTTCCCAAGGCGCCGAGTTGGAGCTCAATGCGCGCCCGTTGCCAAACTGGCAGTTGACCGGTGGCTATGCGTTCACCGCCGCGCAGATCGTGGCGTCGACGAACCCGGCGCAGGTTGACACGAGACTGCCCAACGCACCGGAACACAGCGCGCACCTCTGGTCGCGCTACGACTTCCGCTCGTCGAGTCTGCAGGGCCTGGGTTTCGGGGTGGGCATCATCCGCAGCGGCGAGCGTGCCGGCATCACGCCTACAGCGCTCAATCAACCGGTCCTGCAACTGCCGGCCTACACGCGCGTAGATGCCGCGCTGTACTTCAACCGCGACAAGTACGCCCTGACGCTCAAGGTGGAAAACCTGTTCA
This sequence comes from Rhodanobacter sp., assembly GCA_039935315.1. Classification (GTDB taxonomy): domain Bacteria; phylum Pseudomonadota; class Gammaproteobacteria; order Xanthomonadales; family Rhodanobacteraceae; genus Rhodanobacter. The sequence goes on from JBDTKM010000263.1 coordinate 15,935, forward strand.
ACAAGATCTACTACCAAAGCTCGTCTTCCAACCTCGCGGTATTGCCCGGAAACCCTCGTTTAATCACTCTGTCGGCAAGGTTCTTTTTCGAATGATACCTATGAACAAATCCCCAGTATCCAGCCGGCGTGGCACACATAT
>JBDTKM010000264.1:0-6952 GCA_039935315.1 Rhodanobacter sp.
TGGCCAGATCCGGGTAATGGTCATCGAGCTGAAAGGGGGTGATCTCGTCCTTGAATTCCCCAGCGGCCTGCGCGGCCAATGCGCGGCGATGGCTTTCGACCGAGAAGGCATCCTGCTGCTCGCGGCTGACCTTCCATTGCTTGGCCACGTTTTCGGCAGTGATCCCCATGCCATAGGCGATGCCGATGTTCTCGTCCTGGAAGATGGCGGGGTTCATGGCGACCTTGTGCCCCATCATCGGCACCATGCTCATGCTTTCGGTACCGCCGGCGAGCATCAGGTCGTCCAGGCCCAGACGGATGCGGTCGGCGGCCATCGCCACCGACTGCAGGCCGGAGGAGCAGAAGCGGTTGACGGTGACGCCGGGCACAGTGTTGGGCAGGCCGGCGAGCAGCAGACCGATGCGCGCCACGTTCATGCCTTGCTCGGCTTCGGGCATGGCGCAGCCGATGATGACGTCACCCATGCGGTGCGGGTCGATCCCGGGGTATTGCGCCATCACGGCGCGGATCACGTGGGCGAGCATGTCGTCCGGGCGGGTGTGGCGAAACACGCCGCGCGGCGCCTTGCCGACCGGGGTGCGGGTGGTGGCGACGATGTAGGCGTCTTGCACTTGCTTGGTCATTTGCGTTCTCCAAAAGCCGGGAATCGGGAATGGGGCATCGGAAATCGGTTTGCGATTCCCATGGCCCCTGACGAGTCCGGCCACTGTTTCGAAATGGTTGGCATTGCCGGGAACAGATGTTGTCCCGTCCCGAGTCTCAATTCCCGATGCTCAGTTCCTGAGCGGCTTGCCGGTCGTCATGGTGTGGGCGATGCGGGCCTGGGTCTTTTCAGTCTTGGCCAGCTCCACGAAGTGCTTGCGTTCCAGTGCCAGCAACCATTCTTCGTCCACTTGCGAGCCGCGTTCGATGGCGCCACCACAAAGCGTGTCCGCGATGCGGGTGGCGATGTCGACGTCGTGTGGCGAGGCAAAGTAGCCGGCCTGCAGGTTGGCCAGCGAGGCCTTGAAGGTGGCGGTGCCGACATCGCCGGCCACCGGGATGGCGTTGGCCGGCAGCGGCGGGCGGTAACCGCTTTCGGCCATGGCGCCTGCTACCTGCTTGGCGATGTAGAGCAGCTCGTAGCTGTTGAACACGACCAGATCGCTGTCGCGCAGCAGGCCAAGGTTCTTCGCCTCGAACGCGCTGGCGGAGACCTTGGCCATCGCCACCGTCTCGAATACCTTCTTCAGCTCCTCGAACGGGTCCGCCGGGTTGGCCTTCGCTGCGCGAATCGCCAATTCATGCAAACCGCCGCCAGCGGGCAGCAGGCCCACGCCGGCCTCGACCAGCCCGATGTAGCTTTCCAGCGCGGCGACGGTGCGCGCCGAATGCATCTGGAACTCGCAGCCGCCTCCGAAGGCCATGCCGCGTACCGCCGAGATTACCGGCACCAGCGCGTGCTTGATTGCCATGCTGGTGCGCTGGAAGTTGGCGACCATCTTGTCGAAGTCATCGAACTTGCCTTCCTTGAGCAGGCCAAGCGCGCCTTTCAGATCCGCGCCGGCGGAGAACGGTTCGCCGGTCTGCCAGATCACCAGCGCCTTGAGCTTTTCTTCGGCCAGCTTGATCGCGTGCTGCACGCCATCAAGCACGTGATCGTTGACCGTATTCATCTTGGTCTTGAACGAGAGGATGCCGATGCCGTCATCGCCCAGTGTCCACAGCCGTACGCCGTCGTTTTCCCACACGGTGGCGCCGGTGTCGAACTTCTCGCCCAGGATCGGATCGGGGAACAATTGGCGCTTGTACACCGGATGCTGCGAACGCGGCTTGTCGGTGTTGGCGCTGGCCGAATACGAACCGTCCTTGCCGTGCACGCCCTTGCGACCATCGGTGACCCACGCGGGCAGGGCTGCGTCGCTCATCGCCTTGCCGGCCTTGATGTCTTCGTTGATCCACTCGGCGATTTGCTGCCATCCGGCGGCCTGCCAGGTCTCGAACGGACCGAGCTTCCAGCCGTAACCCCAGCGGATGGCGAAGTCGACATCGCGCGCAGTGTCGGCGATGTCGGCCAGGTGGTAGGCGCTGTAATGAAACAGATCACGGAAGCTGGCCCACAGGAACTGCGCCTGCGGATCGCTGGACGCACGCAGCTTGCCGAACTTCTCGGCCGGGTCCTTGATCGCCAGGATGGCGGCCACTTCATTGGACGGCTTCTGCTCGGACGGGCGGAAATCCTGCTTGGCCACATCCAATACCTGGATGTCCTTGCCAACCTTTCTGTAGAAGCCGCCGCCAGTCTTCTGACCCAGCGCGCCCTTGTCGATCAGGCCCTGCAACCACACCGGTGCCTTGAAGTACTGGTGCCACGGATCGTCGGGCAGGGTGTCGGCCATGGTCTTGATGACATGGGCCATGGTGTCCAGGCCAACCACGTCGGCGGTGCGGTAGGTGGCGCTCTTGGGGCGACCCAGCGCCGGACCGGTCAGTGCATCGACGGTGTCGAAACCGAGCTTGAACTGATCGGTGTGGTACATCGCTGACAGCATCGAGAACACGCCGATGCGGTTGCCGATGAAGTTCGGGGTGTCCTTGGCGATCACCACGCCCTTGCCGACGGTGGTGACCAGGAACGCCTCGAGGCCTTCCAGCACGTTCTTGTCGGTGAGCTTGGTCGGGATCAGCTCGACCAGGTGCATGTAGCGCGGCGGGTTGAAGAAATGCACGCCGCAGAAGCGGTGACGCATTTCTTCCGGCAGCGCCTCGGCCAGCTTGGTGATCGACAGGCCCGAGGTGTTGGAGGCGATGATCGCGGTCTTCGACAAGTGCCCGGCAATCTTCCTGTACAGGTCGAGCTTCCAGTCCATCCGCTCAGCGATTGCCTCGATCACCAGGTCGACATTCTTCAGGTGCTCCAGATCGTCGTCATAGTTGGCCGGGATGATCGAGGCAGCGAACGCCTTGTCGGCCAGCGGAGCCGGCGACAGCTTGGCCAGGTTGGCGATCGCCTTCAGCGCGATACCGCTCTTCGGGCCTTCCTTGGCGGGCAGGTCGAACAACACCGTTTCGACACCGGCGTTGGTCAGGTGCGCGGCGATCTGCGCGCCCATGACACCGGCGCCCAGCACGGCGGCCTTGCGGATGCGCAGGCTGGAGGTGGGGGAGGATGCAGCAGTCATTGGCTTCTCCGATAGTGCGTTGGTGATAACGGGTAAAGGGTGGCGACTGGGTCGTTACCGACCGGTGACAAAACTTTAGGGATGGCTCAGCCCAGCCGCGGCAAAGCGGATCAGATGCTGCACGGTCTGCTCACGATGCGCCTGCTCGCTGACGTCGTCCTTGCGCTGGATCATGCCGAACCCCGACATCGCGTGGATCAGCGCGCCAGTGACCAGGTCGATACGCCAGTACAGCTCCGGTTTGCTCAAATGCGGCAGCAGGCGCGCGAATTCGGCGCTGAACTGGCGCATCACATGGCCGTAGTTGTCAGACAGAAACTGGCGCAGGGTGCCGTCGTGCTCGGCGAACGCGCGAGCCAGCACGCGCATGAACAGCGCGCCGTTGCCGTCGTGTGCCAGTGCCATGGCGGGGCGGATGTAGGCCGCGAGAACGTTCTCCAGTGTGGCCGGGTGGCTACCGCCAAGCTGCGCCAAGGCAGCCAGACGATCCGCGTTCAACGCGTCCAGACGACGACGGAAGACTTCCTCGACCAACTTCTCCTTGGAGCCGAAGTGGTAATTCACGGCGGCCAGGTTGACGCCGGCGGCTGCGGTCAGCTGACGCAACGAGGCGCCGTCAAAACCGCGTCGAGCGAACAGCGCTTCGGCAGCGCCAAGGATACGGTCCCGAGTGGAAGGGGTGGCGTTCACGGAACGGGTGGCGTCCTTGACTTGGGTTGGTGTGTTTTTTGCGGGGAGTATGATTCAAACGATCGTTTGAGCATACGTGAAGCCCTTCCGACCCGTCAAACGATCGTTTCACACACGCTGCATGAACCTTGCACATGAGCTAGAATCTGTCACAATTTGTCGCGCTAAATCGGCAATCTTTGTCAGGTTTAGTCGCATCGCCGGTCCAGACCGGCCCCATCACATCCCTCGAAATCCGTTTGCCGGAGTAGATCCCATGGCGCTGGAGCGCACCCTTTCCATCATCAAGCCCGACGCCGTCGCCAAGAACGTCATCGGTGAAATCTATGCCCGTTTTGAAAAGTCCGGGCTGAAAATCGTCGCTGCGCGCATGAAGCAGCTGTCGCGCCAGGAAGCCGAAGGCTTTTATGCGGTCCATCGCGAGCGTCCATTCTTCAAGCCTTTGGTCGAGTTCATGATCTCCGGTCCGGTAATGATCAGTGTGCTGGAAGGCCAGAATGCCGTGCTGGCCCATCGCGAACTGATGGGCGCCACCAACCCGAAAGAGGCTGCGGCGGGCACGATCCGGGCCGACTTCGCCGAGTCGATCGATGCCAATGCGGTGCATGGGTCCGATGCCGTCGACACCGCGAAGGGCGAGATTGCCTACTTCTTTGCGGCGACTGAGGTCGTTGCGCGTTGACCTGTGCTTCAGTTCTTGCGCGTGCGGACGAAGCAGAGAATAGTCATTGGCTGCACGTTCAAACCAGTGAGTCCATCCTTGAACGCTACGATCAAAAGTCGGCTACCTCTGACTGCACTGCTTAAAAAGAGCCTATCCCTTGAATCAAGTTGTTGCCAGCAATAGCAAGGTCAACCTGCTCGATTTAGATCGGCAGGGTCTGCGTGACTTTTTCACGCAGATCGGCGAGAAGCCGTATCGCGCCGAGCAGGTGATGAAATGGATCTACCATGACCTGGAAGACAACTTCGACAACATGACCGACGTGGGCAAGGCGCTGCGCGCCAAGCTGGCCGAGGTTTGTACGGTGGGCGTTCCCAAGACCATGCTGGACCGGGTCGCCACCGATGGCACCCACAAGTGGCTGCTGGGCATGGACAGCGGCAACGCGATCGAAACCGTCTACATCCCCGAGCCGACCCGCGGCACGCTGTGCGTGTCCTCGCAGATCGGCTGTGCCCTGAACTGCAGCTTCTGCTCCACCGGCGCGCAGGGCTTCAACCGCAACCTGTCCACGGGCGAGATCATCGGGCAGGTGTGGGTGGCAGCGAAGTACCTCGGGAATGTCACCCACCAGAACCGTCGCATCACCAACGTGGTGATGATGGGCATGGGCGAACCGCTGGCCAATTTCGACAACGTGCTGCGTGCCATGAAGCTGATGCGCGACGACCTCGGTTTCGGTCTGGCCGCCAAGCGCGTCACGCTGTCGACTGCCGGCATGGTGCCACTGATCGACCAGTTGTCGGCCGCGATTGACGTCTCGCTGGCGGTCTCGTTGCATGCGGCCAATGACGATCTGCGCACCGAGTTGATGCCGATCAACAAGCGTTACCCGATCGCCGAACTGCTTGCCGCCTGCGATCGCTGGATCGCACGCAAGCCGCGCACCTCGATCACCTTCGAATACACCTTGATGAAGGGCATCAACGACCAACCGGAGCACGCACGCCAGCTGATCAAGCTGATGCGCAAGTTGCCCACCTGCAAGGTCAACCTGATTCCGTTCAATCCATTTCCGGGCACGCGCTACGAGCGTTCAGACGCGAGTACGATCCATGACTTCCAGACGCTGTTGCTCAATGCCGGCGTGCTGACCATGCTGCGGCGTACGCGCGGCGACGATATCGACGCGGCCTGCGGGCAGCTGGCCGGGCAGGTGGCTGACCGTACCCGGCGCAGCGCCGATATCCGCAAACGGCAGGAGCAAGGGGCCATGCATGCGCTTTGACCGAGTCTTGATCCTGTGCCTGTTGCTGCCGTTGGCCGGTTGCATCACGACCCACACCAACACCGGTTCGTTGGGCAAACCGTTGCCGCAAGAGACCAAGGCGGATCAGGCCAAGGATGCTGCGCGCGTCCATACCGAGCTGGGCCAGCATTACCTTGCCCAAGGTGACGTGGAGGCAGCGTTGGCCAAGCTGAAGATGGCTTTGCAGTTCGACCCGAACTATGCCCCGGCGCACACTGTCATCGCCGTGATCTACGAGCGCATCGGCAAGCTCGACGAGGCAGAAAAGCACTATCGCAAGGCGGTGGAGCTGGATCCGGCCAAGGGTGCCTGGGACAATAACCTGGGTCAGTTCCTGTGCTCCACCGGCAAGTATGCCGAAGGCGAGACGTATTTCCGCAAGGCGGTCACTGATCCGTTCTATGCGACCCCCGGTGTCGCCCTGACCAATGCAGGCGTCTGCCAACTGCGCGCCGGCGACAAATCCAGGGCCGAAGCCGATTTCCGTGACGCGATCACGCGAAACCCCGCGGATGGTGAGGCACTCTTCCAACTCGCGAATCTGCTTTACCAGGGGAAAGACGGGTTTCGAGCAAGGGCATTCCTGCAGCGTTTCGATGCGCTGGGCAAGCCGACAGCCGCGTCGCTCAAGCTCGGCTACGATATCGAATCCAGCATGGGCAACCCGGACGGGGCCCGCAACTACAGCAGGCGATTGCACAGTCAGTTTCCGGATTCGGAACAGGCGCACGCACTTGAATCGACCAACAACAGCCCATGACACCCATCCATTCTCGACCATCCGAACTGACCCCAGGCGATGCCGAGTTGGCCTCAACCCAACTCACTGGCAGCGCTGCGGTGGCGCCCGTTGAGCCGCACCAGCCCAGTTTTGGCAACCGCCTGCGCGCCGCACGTGAAGCCCGCGGGATGGACCTGGGAGTCTGTGCAGCCACACTGAAGCTGCCGGCGCCGGTCTTGCGAAAGCTCGAGCTGGATCAATACGACGGGACGGACTCCAAGGTCTACCTGAGCAGTTACATTGCCACGTATGGGCGTTATCTGGGCATCAATGACGCCTCCATCCAGGTGGAAGTGAGTCGAATCCGTCAGGTCGAGGCGCCGTTGGTAGCCAGCGGCGGGATTT
>JBDTKM010000265.1:0-3500 GCA_039935315.1 Rhodanobacter sp.
AGTAAAAAAAACGCTGCTCGATTCGAAACACCTCACTTACCCGCCGGCTTCCGGCCGCGCGGGGCTGGCGCCCATGCAGCGTCATGAACCCACGTCCATCGCCACCTGCCGGTATCGTTTGGTACGAATGATCGCCAGAACGCTCTTGCAATGCCCCTGTTGTGGCCACCGCATGGCAAGACAACTTTAATGACACAGTCGTACTAGTGATCGGTAATGCGCAAGAACCCATTCATGTGCGCGGCTACCTCGGCGGGCAATTCCTCCTGCAGGAAATGGCCTGCCTCAACCTGGATCACCTGCAGATCCCGGAAGCACTCGTCAATGTGATTCAAGTATTCCGGAATGATCACCGGATCCTTGTTGCCATAGATATACAAAGACGGCATCGACCAACGATGGCCTGCCAACGTAGCCCAACGTTTGGCATCAGCCCGGAATGCCCGGTAATAGTTGGCCCCGCTACCCGGCGTGCCCTCGATACGGTAGCAGCGCACGTACTCTTCGATGGCGTCGGCGGGAAATTCGCTGCCGCTCGATGTACGCAGGAAATAGCGCAACCACACTTCTTCGGCCCCGGGTATCATCGCTTCAGCCAATCCCGGCGCCTGCTGGAAATGCTGGTACCAATACTGCGCACCACCGCTCTCGCGCATCGCGCGGGCCACCTCGCGGTTGCCCTCGACATTGTTGATGACGGCGATATTCATGAGGATCAGCCGGCGCACCCGCAATGGCAGGGCAAGCGCCACCTCCTGAGCAACGCAGCCGCCCCAGTCGTGACCCACCAGCTGAAAATCACCCACACCCAACGCGTCGAGAGCCGCAACCACGTCACCGGCCAGCTCGACCTTCAAATAGTGCGCCAAGCCCGCGGTCCGCTCGCTGTCACCCAGCCCGCGCAGGTCCGGTGCAATGATTCGCAAGCCCGGCCGCAGATAGCCCGCCAGGTGTTCCCAGCAGTAGGAACTCTCCGGCCAGCCATGCAGCATCACCAGCGGCGACCCATCCGCCTGACCGCCTTCGCGCCAGGCAAACCGCCCGCGCGAAGTATCCACGAATTGTGGTTGGGAAAGATTCATGGCCTGCACAACTCCTCGTCGTAAACACTCGATACCGGCACTGCGGCCCGATCCGAACTCGCCATCCCCATACCGGATGGAAGCCGTCGGCCGCAAACCGCTCCAGACCCAAGCCGCCGTGGTGACAGCACTCGGGTAGCGCGCCGCGAATGCAGGCGCCAGGGGGTCCCGGCGCGTACTGTCACACAGTCTGCCAGTCTGCGCGTCACAGCGTTTCGAGCGGCTCTCAGATTTCTCGCAGTACCCAGCAAACATTGGATGCGGGCTGGCGCTGGCCTGCCGGCGTATGCTTTGAGCGAGCTCATGCGAGGGAGTTTGCCGTCATGCCCGAGGATATGACCGATCTGTCGACACGGCCAAATTTTGTCACCCACGCCGTGGAAAATCAGCCCCCGGAATTATCCCCGTACGACGCCTGGACCACCGACCTGCCCTTGCGTGAAGCGATCACCCGCGAAGGCGGCGGCTGGGCGGCTGCCGATATTGCGCGTTACGGGCCCATGGTCGGTGGTGAAATGATGGAACTGGGCCGACTCGCCAACGAGAACAAGCCGAAGTTCAAACCGTTCGACCGCTTAGGTCATCGCCTCGACGAGGTCGAATTTCATCCCGCTTATCACCGCCTGATGGCGCTCGGTGTCGAACACGGCGTCACCGGTTTCGCGTGGCGTCATGCCAACACACCCGGCGCGCACGTGGCGCGCATGGCGATCAGCTACCTGCACAACCAGGCCGATCAGGGCACCAGTTGCCCGCTGACCATGACCTACGCCTGCGTGCCCGCATTGCGCCACCAGCCGGAGCTGGCCGCGCAGTGGTTGCCGCGTATTACCAGCACTGAATACGACCCGCGCCCGGTTCCAGCCGCGAACAAACCCGGCAACACGATCGGCATGGGGATGACCGAGAAGCAAGGTGGCTCGGACGTGCGCGCCAACACCACCTGCGCCACCCGGGTCGGCGCAGCGGGATCTGCGCCGAATTACCGTATCGTTGGCCACAAGTGGTTCTACTCGGCGCCGATGTGCGACGCGCATCTGGTGTTGGCGAACAGCGCCGCCGGGTTATCGTGTTTCCTGCTGCCGCGCTGGCTGCCCGACGGCACGCGCAACGCGGTCCGTTTGCAGCGACTCAAGGACAAGCTGGGCGACTGGTCCAACGCCAGTGCCGAAGTCGAGTTCCAGAATGCCCTGGCGTGGCCGGTAGGCGAAGATGGCCGCGGCGTGGCAACCATTCTCGAAATGGTCGCGCTGACCCGGCAGGACTGCATGATCGGCAGCGCATCCATCATGCGCCAGGCGCTGGTGCAAGCCATCCATCACACGCGCCATCGCAAGGCGTTCGGCAAGCGTTTGAGCGAACACCCGCTGATGAAAAACGTACTCGCCGATCTGGCCCTGGAGAGCGAAGCACATACCGCGCTGACCGCGCGTGTCGCCCGCGCAGTCGATGCCAGCCAGCGCGATCCGCAGGAAGCGGCGCTGGCACGCATCGTGACGGCGATCGGCAAATACTGGGTGTGCAAGCGCACGACGCCGTTCGTCAACGAAGCCCAGGAATGCCTCGGTGGCAACGGCTACATCGAGGAAAGCAGCCTGGCGCGATTGTATCGACAGGCGCCGCTGAACTCGATCTGGGAGGGCAGCGGCAATATCCAGTGCCTGGACGTGTTGCGTGCACTGGCACGCGAGCCGGCCAGCCGCGACGCGTTGTTCGCCGAGCTTGCCGCGGCCAAAGGCGGCAATGCCGAGCTGGATGCCGAAGTGGCACGCCTGACCCATGAGGTGGCTCACACCAGGGACATGGAGGTCGGCTCGCGTCTCGTGACAGAACGGCTGGCAGTCGCACTGCAGGCCAGCCTGCTGGTGCGCGCCGGAAATCACGTGGTGGCTGACGCGTTCTGCGCGAGCCGGATTGAAGGGATACACGGCCAGGCGTTCGGCACGCTGCCAGCACATACACCGATGGATGCGCTGATCACGCGGGGTTTTCCTTGAGCTAATCGCAGAGTCAGGAAGCGCCTTCGCTGCAGCGGGTCAAACTTGACGGCTTGATGGAATCCCAAGCATGCGGAAAAAACCGAAACAACCGCAAACGACCGCACCAGACACCTCAACCACGGCAACTCCGCCGCGCGCATCCTGCGAGAACTGCGGCGCGCCGCTGTACGGCAAATACTGCTACGCCTGCGGCCAACCGACGGCCGGCCTGGTCCGCCACTTCGGCAGCGTGATGAGCGACGTCGCCGACAGCGTACTCAACATGGACGAGCGCCTGTTCCATACCATCATCCCACTGTACTTGCGGCCGGGAAAACTCACGCTGGACTATTTTGCCGGCAAGCGCGCGCGTTACGTGACGCCATTTCGAATGGTGTTTTTCCTGGCTATCGTGGCATTTTTTGCGATGCAGCTGTCG
>JBDTKM010000266.1:0-10769 GCA_039935315.1 Rhodanobacter sp.
GCCCTCTGCTCGACGCAGACAGCAGCGTGCATGCCGGTGACCGGCATGCCAGAACCAGAAGAACGAACGGTTTCGGCCAGGCCGGAATCAGGCAACGGCGCGGACCATGGTAAGCACCAGTCCCACCACGGCGCTGCCACCGATCAAGACGAGCAGCGTGCGATACGCGAAGATCGTCCAGCCACTGCGCACACTCCGCGTCGCCCACAGAAAGACAACCAACGATGCCGCGAACAGCAACGTCCCCGCCCACACCAGCGCCTGCGATGAGCACAGGGTGCCCGCGATGACGCCGACGTTGCCGAGGTTGAACAGCGTCCATTCGGCGACCCGCGCCGACACCGACGTTGCGCGCGTCGCCAGCAACGCCTGCCCCGCGCCGAACACGGCCTGGCTCGCCCCCACCACCAGCACCAGGTAGGCCACCGCCCACACCAATTTCTGGCTCGGTGCGTGCGCCACCGCAGCAGCGAGCACGCCCGCGCCCACGATCGCGAGCGCGGACACCATGAGGAAGGGCAGCGCCGGATTGATGCGCTCACACCACACGAGGCGGGTCGGCGCGCTCATGCGGCCGGGCTTCCGTCAGGAAGGCAATGCTGAATCAGGCTGCGAAGATGATCGTTCCAACATCGCGCCGCGGCCTCATCCTCGTCATCCATCTCGATGGCCTCGAACAAGGTCTGCGCTCCACTGGCCTGCAGCCACTGGTGCAACTGGCGTCCGAAACCGCAGAACTCATCGTAGTAACGGTCGCCCAGCGCCAACAGCCCGTAACGAAGCTGTGGCAACCGGGTCGGCTCGCTCATGTGCTTGCGACAGAACTCCTCGGCCATGTCCGGTGGATCGCCGTCATAACAGGTACTGGCCACGAACAACGCGTGACCGATCGCCTGCAACTTGCCCAGCTCAAGCTCGTCGAACGGCAGCAACCGGGACGCTACGCCCGCATCCTGCAACACGTGGCAGGTATCGTGCGCCAGATGCTCGGCAACGCCGGTTTCGCTGGCGTAAATCACCCAGACCGGATCAGATCCCGTCGCTTGCACGGGCGGCGGCGATTCCCGTTTCCGGACGTCGGCAAGCATCGGCGCCAAGCCGCGCATGGCCGTCGACGGCGGCGCATCGTCATGGCGCCGAAACCAGCTTGAATTGAACATGCCCATGGGGTTGCACGCCTCCTCGAATCACGCCGCGCGGCAGACTTGCGAGCGGCATCTTCGTACGATCCTCCGCATGCTACGGCGACTCGCCCGGCGACGGGATGACCTGAATCAGTGGACGCCTGGCGCGCCGACTCGCGTCGCCCATGCACGGCGGGGGCGCCGCACGCCGCAATGATGCCACCCGCCATCGCCCGCGACGGCCGACTCGAGCTGTCGCAGGAATAACGCCGCAACGGGCGCGCGATCCCTTGACCCGCTGTCAGGCGCGCGCGTCGAGCACGATGCGGTAGCGCGCCTTGCCCGCTTCGAGATGAGCCAGCGCCTCGTTGGCCTGGCTCATCGGGAAATGCTCGACCTGCGGGCGAATGTCGTGGCGAGCGGCAAAGGTCAGCATGCGGGCAAGATCGACCGGTGCACCGGTAGGCGAGCCGGACACCTCGCGCTGACCGGAGATCAGCGTGAATGCCGGCACCGGGATCGGCTGCGGCACCACGCCGACGACGTGCATGCGCCCGCGCTTGGCCAGAGTGCCGAGCAGCGCGTCCCAGTCCATCGCCACGTTGACCGTGACCAGCAACAGATCGAGCGAACCGGCAATCGCGTTCAGCGCCGCCGGGTCGCGGCTGGCCACCACATGCTGAGCGCCCCAGCTGCGGGCTTCCTCGGCCTTGGCTGGAGTGGAAGTGAACGCGGTGACTTCACAACCCCACGCTGCCGCAAACTTCACCGCCATGTGGCCGAGCCCGCCAATACCCACCACACCGACGCGCGCCGTCGGCAGGATGTCGTAGGCCAGGAACGGTTTGAACACGGTCATGCCGCCGCACAGCAGCGGTCCGGCGCTGGCCAGGTCGATATTTTCCGGCAACGGGATCGCCCACGCCCAGTGCGCCCGCAGCTTGTCCGCGAAGCCGCCGTTGTGGCCCACGATGGTTGCCACCGAGTCCGCGCACAAATGCTGGTCGCCGGACAAACACGCCTGGCAATGCATGCAACTGCCGTTGGTCCAGCCGACGCCCACGTGCTGGCCGACCCGCAGGCCCTTGGCCTGCGCGCCCAGCGCAGTGACGGTGCCGATCACTTCGTGACCGGGGATGAACGGAAAACGCGCGTTGCCCCACTCGTTCTTGATCATCGACAGATCCGAATGGCAGACGCCGCAGTAATCGACACTGACCTCGACTTCTTCGTCGCCAAGCACGCCGACATCAATGGTTTGCCACTGCAAGGGCTGTTTGGCCGCCGTGGCGAGCCAACCGGTAATGGATGACATGGGATGCATACCTCGATGGTGGAACGTTGTTGAGTGCAGACGGCGAGTCTACGCCGCCAGGGCAAGCCCCCACGATGCGCGCGGACGGCGACAGCACACCGCGCCAGCTCAGGTCGGAGCTGCCGCGCGGCACCGGCTTGTACACTCGATGATGAGAGGGGCGAGCGACAGGCTGCTGGCTCCGCTCACCGCCGTACTCCGGAGTCAGCCCCCGTGTCGCATTATGCCGGTCCCCTGCTCACCCGCCCCGTCGCCGACGCCTTGCTGGCCGCGCGTGATGCGGGAGCCCATGCGTGGATCGGCTCGCTGGATCTGGGCCACTCGCGCGCTCAGGTCGCGCTGGCGGCGCCGTCATGGACATGGCGAGATGTGCACTACCCGTATCCCCACAAACTGAAAGACCGCACGATCTACTTTCACGACGGCGAAGACTTCGCGCCGGCCGCGCGCTTTTCCGGATCACTGATCAAGCTGGTGCCGACCGAATGGGGCGCACCCACCTTCGAGATCGACGGCATCAAGATGCTGCCGACCTCGAAAGAATCGCCGTTCGAGGATGCCCGGCGCAAGGTGGCGCTGATCGAGCCGCACGGCAAGGTCGTGCTCGATACCTGCGGCGGCCTTGGCTACTTCGCGGCGTGTTGCCTGCAGGCGGGCGTGGCGCGCATCGATTCATTCGAGAAGAATGGCGACGTGCTGTGGCTGCGCACACTCAACCCGTGGTCGCCGGATCCCGAGGCCGCCACCAGCAGCGGTAGGCTGCAACTGCAGCATGCCGACGTGTCCCAGGCGATCATCGAGATCGCCAATGCGTCGATCGACGCGCTGCTGCACGATCCACCGCGCTTCGGCATCGCCGGCGAGCTGTACTCGCAGACTTTTTACCACCAGCTCGCGCGCGTACTGCGCCCCGGCGGGCGTCTGTTCCACTACACCGGCCGCCCGAACCAGCTCACCAGCGGCCGCGACGTGCCGCGCGAAGTGACCAAGCGGCTGGAGCAAGCCGGATTCAAGGCACAACTTGCACTGGACGGCGTGCTGGCCACGCGGCGCTGAATGGCGCGACTGCGCACGCTCCTCAGTGCGCGGCGTCGGCACCACGCTTGACCGCGGCCACGAACGCACGCCGCGAAGCCACCAGCGCTTTCGAGTCCGCCTGCGGCCACGCGCCCACTTGCACGATCACGAGCTTGCGCGCCGGGTCGACGTAGACCATCTGGCCGTAGATGCCGATCGCCGCGTAGCTGCCGTCCGCATCGGTCCACCACAGATAGCCATAGCCGCGGCCGGGGCTGTCCACGTTCTGCTGCTGGCGCAGGGCGCCGTGCATCCACACACCGGCAATCACCGCCTTGCCATCAATGCGACCGCCATCGAGCATGAACTGGCCGATCCGCGCGTAGTCGGCGAGGGTGGCGGACAGGCCGCTGCCGCCGGTGTCGCTGCCGTCACACTCGTCCTTCAGCCAGTAGGCATCGGAGGCCATGCCGTAGGGCTTCCAGATTGACTGCGACAAGAAGCTCGCCAGTGATTCCCTGGTGGCTCGCTGCACCAGGATGCCGAGCAGATCGGTCTCCGCCGTGTTGTAGTTCCAATGGGACCCTGCCGGCCATGCGCGCGGCAGTTTCGCCAAGTACGAGATCACGTGCGCCTGTCCGTTCTCGCAGGCACTGCGGTACATCTGTGCCACGTCGGAATGCGGGTCGGCATAGTCCTCGTTCCAGCGCACACCAGAGGTCATCGTCAACAACTGCTCCACGGTCACCTTGGCGTAGGCGCTGTGTTGCAACTGCGGGATGTAGGTATCCAGGGTGTCGTCGAGGCTGTGAATGTCGCCTCGGCGCAGTGCGATGCCCAACAAAGTGGACGTCACCGACTTGGCTACCGAGAACGAGGTCCAGCGCTGCTCAGGACCAAAGTCCGGCGCATAACGCTGCAAGCGAATGCGGCCGTTCTGCAACACCATCACTCCGGCCAGGTGATCCTGCTTCATGTAGCTCGCCAGTGTGGTCGCGCCGTCGTCCCAATGCGGTGTCAACGCGGTGCCCTGCGGCAACGCATGCACCTGGTTGCCATGCGCCACGCGGTCGGCAGGAAAGATCTTGTACATTTGCGAAAAGCGCGCCGCGTGCTGGGCCTGCGTCCAGAACAACACATCCTCGCGCTGCTGGCCGACGCTCTGGCTGTCCCGCGCCAACAGTGGTGGCGACAACGCGAGGCCAGGCAAGAGGAACAGCAGGCAGAGAGAAATGATCGAACGCATGAGATTTCCTGAAAATGAGAGCTGGCAGCCGACGCGCGCCGCGAACTGGGCATGTAGGATGCGCCTCGCGAAGTTCAAAAGCACAACCGGTTGCGGAGATCGTGTCGAGTTGGTCGAATGAAGTTTCACATGCGGCGGAAAAGCCCCAGGATTTCTGGCGCGATGACCGCTCACCCTGCCCCGGCGAAGCGGGCAAGCGCATTCACCGTTGCTTCGACACGTTCCAGACATCGGCCAGCGTCGCTGCCGCCGGCGGGCCCGGATATGATGCCGCTGGTGCGCAGGACGCCCCTGACTCACGGACCAGATTCGACATCCGGGAATGCCCGGTCGTGAACCAGGGCCAGCGCAGAAACGCATGAACACGCCACATCGAAACGGCAGCTATGGCATCGACGCCCCTTGCGTTCCCGCGCTGATGGCTGTCGGTCTGGTCGTTTGCATGGCGATCGCGCTGTTCACGCCTTTCGCCGGCTGGTGGCTCTCGGCAGCGGTCCTGGCGATCCTGCTCGCACTGTATCTGCACACCACCTTGCGTGGAAAGTTCGTGGTCTGGCGCAAGCTGCTCGATACGCAGACCTGGCGCGGCAACGAACAAGTGCTCGATCTTGGTTGCGGACGCGGCGCCATCCTGCTGATGGCTGCCGCGTACATCCCGCATGGCCAGGCCGCAGGCATCGATATCTGGAGCCACAAGGACCAATCGGGAAACAGCATGGAAGTGGCGACGCGCAACGCCGCAGCGGAAGGCGTTGCCGACCAGGTGAGGCTGAAAACCGCCGACATGCGCGAACTGCCGTTCGCCGACGGCAGCTTCGACCTGGTCATATCCAACGTGGCCATCCACAACATCAGTGATGCGAGCGGCCGCGAGCGCGCGATCGACGAGGCCTGGCGCGTGCTGCGCCCGGGTGGTCGACTGCTGATTGCCGATATCTCCAACGGCCGCCAGTACCAACGGCGGCTGACTGCGCTCGGCGCCGACGTCGAGCGGCGGGCGCTGGGCTGGCGCATGTGGTGGGGCGGCCCGTGGATGCCGACCACATTGGTGACGGCACAAAAGCCGTCCGCGGTCGGCGCTCCGGCTTGAAACAACACCAGCAAGCCGACAGCTCCTTTCATCCATTCAACGAGCGGCAAAATCCGCTACGACGCACGTGATCGACCCGGGCTTCCCGGTCGTCGCAAGAACGGGCCGCGGCCTTCATCGACCAAGTGGCCCATCCATCAAGAGTACGATAGCGGCTCTTTTGCTCGCCTCCTGAGAGTTGCCGTGGATCGCCGTGATTTTCTGAAAACCGCAAGCCTGTCGGCGCTGGCGGCCAGCGTCCCGCTCGGGGCCGAGGCCTTGACCCGCGACCCCTCCAGGCCGGCATCAGCCGCCTCGACCAGCATCGATGCCGTCAGCAAGGCTGACTACAGCCTGCGCATCGACACCGGCGTACTCGAGCTCGGTCCCAAGCGCTTCGTCTCGACCACGCTTTACAACGGCGACTTTCCCGGCCCGCTGTTGCGCTTCAAGCAAGGCCAGCGCGCCATCGTCGACATCTTCAACGACACCGATATACCCGAGCAGGTGCACTGGCACGGGCAGTACCTGCCCGACAGCGTGGACGGCACGTTCGAGGAGCGTACGCCGCCGGTCCCCGCGCATGGTCATCGACGCGAAGTATTCACGCCGACACCGGCGGGCTTGCGCTACTACCACACGCATGTGCGCGCCGGCAGCGACCTCGCGCGCGGCCTGTATACCGGCCAGGCCGGCCCCGTGTATATCGACCCCGCGTACGATCCTGGTGCCTACGACCGCGAAGTGTTCCTGACCCTCAAGGAATTCGAACCCTATCTCAACCGCCTGGACGACGACACCCCGTTCATGGCGCCTGGCGGCATGGATATCGCACTGGTCGGCGTAGCCGCGAAGGCCGTCCCTGACGCCGGCTCGGTACCTCCCGGTTACGAACTCGCCTATGGCTCATTCGCCATCAACGGCAAGATGCTGGGCCACGGCGAACCAATCAAGGTCAGACAAGGCGAACGCGTGCTGCTGCACGTGGTCAACGCCAGCGCCACCGAAAACCGCAGCCTCGCGCTGCCCGGACATACGTTCAAGGTGATCGCGCTGGACGGCAACCCGGTGCCACACCAGGCGACCGTCCCGGTGCTCTGGCTCGGCACCGCCGAACGCGTATCCGCCATCGTCGAGATGCGCCACCCGGGCGTCTGGATACTCGGCGATACCGCCGACGCCGATCGCGCGGGCGGGATGGGCATCGTGGTCGAGTACGCCGGCGCCAGTGGCGAACCGCAGTGGCAGGCACCAGCGAGCGGTTTCAAATGGGATTACCGGCTGTTCGCCGATCCACAGCGCAGAGTACCTGCGCCAGACGCGACCATCGACCTGCTGATCACCTCGCGCCAGAGTGCGGCACACGGCTTCAACCTGTGGGCCATCAACGGCACCTCATACGACGGCAAGATGTCGGTCACGCACAAACTTCAGTTGGGAAAGCGCTACCGCCTGCGCTTCCGCAACGCCAGCGATGACATCCACCCGCTGCATCTGCATCGCCACAGCTTCGAGATCACCCGCGTCATGGGCCACGCCACGGCCGGCGTCATGAAGGATGTCGTGCTGGTGCCGCCATTTCAGACCACCGAAGTCGATTTCACCGCCGACCAACCCGGGCTGACCCTGTTCCATTGCCACATGCAGAGCCACATGGATTTCGGCTTCATGCTGCTGTTCGACACCGTCTGAACAGGGGCCGGAAGTCCTCCCGCATCGGCCCATGACGTTGCACGCCGAAGCAACGCGTAGCTGAAAATGGCACGGCTGCCCGTCCCATTGGCGGCATGACGATGCCGCCTTCACGTTGGGTCCCGCACGCTGAGCGAACCCCGCAGCGGACGAATCCCATGCAAGTCAAAGACCAGGAAATGGCCAAGCACGGCACCCGCAACGCCAAACAAGAACAGGAAATTGTGGTGTCACGCGATCATGCCGCACAAACCAGGGCCGGCGCCAAGGCCTCCCTGGAGAAGGCCAGGAAGCAGAAGGAAAAGCAGAAAAAGTCCGACAAGTAATCGCTCGGTACGGTTGAGACCCGACCCACCCGCGATGATCGAGCTGTCGATCGGCGGGAACTGCCACCTGCTTTTGGCGCCAGTCGAACGCTGGGTTACGACTCTGATCGGCCAATGGCAAGTGTCCGCTTCCAGGAAGACGGATCGCCAACGGATGCGTGAGCATGAGCGACACCGCCAACAGTGGGCAGCGCCTGATGTCATACGTCCGTGCCATTTCGTTTGCGCAGAATCGCAACCAGCGGGGAATGGGGTCCCCGAGACCTCTGGCAGTCCGTCTGACACCTTTTTGCGATGGGTTGATTGAGTTCCACAAGCACACCACCAGGCATGAAGAGTTTTACAATCTGCCGCAGCCTGATCGCTTGCATGCGGCGCACGCGCGAAAGGGCAGCTCATGTGAAGGCCGAAGCAAAATGTTGAAGAAAGCCAGGTTGTTTGCCGCTGATGGGTTGACCCGGCGCGGGGTGGTTTCGAAGACTTCTACGCGGCGCACTCACGTCATGGCGTCACTTCCTGGACGGGCGGGTTGGCCATCACTCCGCTTGGTGCTGGTCAACCTTGTGGCTGCGGGAGCGCTGGCGATCGCGCTTCCGGCAAGCGCCAGCAACATCAACGCCGCCAACCAGGGGCCACTTGCGGATGCCGTCAGTTACGCTCAAAACGACGACGCCACCACAGTTGCCGTGGCTCTCGCCTTGGGCACGCCCGCTCCCGCGCACAAACCGGACGCGCACACATACGAACCTTCCGTCCAACTCGGTACGAGTCCGTCCTCAGACGCCATGGCGCTCCCCGTCAACGGCCTGAGCACGGCGCTGGCCGCCCTGCCCGAACTTGTCACTGAAACCCTCGAGCGCAGCGGCGTACCCGGCGCGGCAGTCGCCGTCGTTCACGGCGGCAAGATCGTGTTTGCCCAAGGCTTTGGTGTGCGCAGAGTGGGCAAGCTGGAAAAGGTC
Organism: Rhodanobacter sp.; assembly: GCA_039935315.1. GTDB lineage: Bacteria > Pseudomonadota > Gammaproteobacteria > Xanthomonadales > Rhodanobacteraceae > Rhodanobacter. The sequence goes on from JBDTKM010000266.1 coordinate 8,749, forward strand.
GATACCGCTACCGTATTTCAGATCGCATCGCTGTCGAAGTCGCTCACTGCCTCGGTGATCGCCGTGGAAGTTTCCAAAGGCGTCGTGTCCTGGGACGACCCCGTGGCTCGCTATCTTCCGGGATTCAAGCTGAGCGATCCGTACGTCACTGCCCATGCGACCATCGGTGATTTCATGGCGCACCGCAGTGGCCTGCCACACGCCGCAGGTGACGATCTTGAAGACCTCGGCTTTGGCCGCGCGCAGATCATCTCGCGCCTGCGCGAAGTTCCGCTCGATGCGTTTCGTGATTCCTACCACTACGCCAATTTCGGCACCACGATTGCCGCGCAGGCAGTTGCTGCCGCGGCGCACATGCCCTGGGAGACACTCGCGGCACAAGCCCTGTTCAAGCCGCTGGGCATGCACTCGACCAGTGCGCGCCATGCCGATTACCTTGCACGCTCCGACCGAGCGGTGTTGCATGCGTTCGAGGGAGGGCAGTTCCTGCCGCTCTACGATCGCAATCCAGACGCCCAAGCGCCTGCCGGCGGCGTCTCTTCGAATGTACTGGACCTGGCCCAATGGCTTGAGTTTCTGCTTACGGGCAACGGAGCCAATGGCAAGCCACTTGCCTCGCGCGCCTCTCTTCTTGCTGCACTCAGCCCGCACTCGTTCAGTCGCGAGCCCGCTGCGCTCTCCGATCGGCCGAGCTTTTATGGCTACGGCTTCAATGTCGGTATCAATGCCGGCGGGCGTACAACGTTTGGTCATTCCGGCGCGTTCCTGCTCGGGGCAGGCACCGCGTTTCAGGTCCTGCCCTCGGCCGATCTGGGTATCGTGGTATTGACCAACGGTGCCGCGGGCGGCGTACCCGAAAGCATCAATGCAAGTTTCATGGACATTGTCCAGTACGGCAAACCGCTACGCGATTGGTACGCCGGCTACCACGCACAAATGGCCGACTTCCAGGAACCTGAAGGCGATTTGGCCGGCAAGACGGCACCCGCCAAGCCCCAGCCTGCGCAAGCGCTTGCAACCTACATGGGTCATTACGAGAACCCGTACTTTGGCTCGGGCGACATAACGCTGGAAGGCAATCAACTCGTCCTGACTATCGGTCCGGCCAGGAAACATCTCGTGTTGAGTCACTGGAATGGCGGGACCTTTGCCGTGATGCCCCGGGGCGAGAATGCGCCAGCCGGATCACGTTCGTCGGTAAAGTTTTCAATGAAAGACCACAAAGTGACCGGCTTCACCGTGAACTACTTGAACAAGAACGGCCTGGGAACATGGCGCACTGACAGTGGCAGGCAGTCAAAGTAGCGTCGATTTCAGTGGCGTCCCGCCGGCGGCTGGAGTCAATCCCGAACGCTTCGCCTCGACCACGCTTCGCAACGGCAGCTGTCCCGGCTCACTGCTGCGCTTCAAGCAAGGCCGTCGCGCCATGGTCGACGTCTTCAACGACACCGACATGCCCGAGCAGGTGCACTGGCTCGGGCAGTACCTGGCCCACAGCGTGGATGGCACGTTCGAGGAGCGCGCCCCACCGGTTCCCGCGCATGGTCATCGACGCGAAGTACTCACGCCGACACCGGCGGGCTTGCGCCACGACCACACGCATGTGCGCGCCGACAGCGACCTCACGCGAGGCCTGAATACCGGCCAAGCCCGCCCCGTGCATATGGACACCGCGTACGACCCCGGTGCCTGCAACCGGGAAGTCGCCATGCCGGTTCAGTCTCGCATGCGTGCCCGCACGGGAAGCAACGGGATACCTGGATACTCGAAAGATCGTGCATCGCGGCAACGTGGTGTGGCGCTGTGGTGTAGTGAGCAACGTCGTTCTTCAGTTTGCGGCGACGAGTACAAGGCGCCCGCGGCGGCAGAGCGGAACGCCATCGCTGACTCGGCCAAGGCGGCGCACGTCGACTCGGCGACAGCGCAACTCGAGCCGAGCAGAAATCAGCAGGCGAGTGCGGGATGCCTTCGAGGCCAAGCGCGCTCGTGCGGGAGCGCCACGGTTGGCCAAGCACTTGGGC
>JBDTKM010000267.1:0-8093 GCA_039935315.1 Rhodanobacter sp.
CAGCACTTCGATCAGCGACACACCGCCTTGGCGCAACCGGACTTGCATGGAATTCCCCCTGATACTCCTGCGTGTACTGTACCGACCGCGTGGGCCAAGGCCAGCGCCAACCGACCAACGGTAGTGATTGCCCGACGAGCGGCGCCGCGCCTGGCGAAAATGTGATCGCCATCACAGGCGGCCAACGCGACCAGCGCGCTCAGGCGATAATAGGCAGCGCGTTGGCGCGGCGCTGGGATCGAATCGACACATCGAGCCGCGATTTCAATCCGGGCCACCTTGCCCGCCCGTCCCTTCCGGAGCCCTGCATGCACGCCCGCCCACTTCTTCTTGCGGCCTTCGTCAGACCATCCCCAGCCGCCGCTTCGCCCATGGACGCCTGCCGATGACCCGCACGCGTCTGGAAATCTGCCGCCCCGACGACTGGCATGTGCACCTGCGCGATGGTGCCGCGCTCGCCGCGGTCGTGGCAGACACCGCTCGCGAATTTGCCCGCGCCATCGTGATGCCGAACCTGAAACCACCGGTGACGACGGTGGCCCGGGCCGACGACTATCGTCGGCGCATCCTTGCCAGCCTGCCTGCCGAAACACCGTTCCAGCCGCTGATGACGCTGTACCTCACTGAGGCCACGCCGGTGACGGAGATCGAGCGGGCCAAGGCCAGCGGTACCGTGTTTGCGGTGAAGTATTACCCGGCCGGCGCCACCACCAACTCGCAGGACGGCGTGCGCGACCTCGCCCGCGTCTATCCCGTGCTCGAAGCGATGCAGCGGCATGACCTGCCGCTGCTGCTGCATGGTGAAGTGACCGACCCCGCGATCGACATCTTCGATCGCGAGCGGGTGTTCATCGAGCGTCACCTACTGCCGCTGCGCGCCCGCTTCCCCGAATTGCGCATGGTGCTCGAACACATCACCACGCGCGACGCAGTCGACTTCGTCAGCGCAGGGCCGGCCAACCTCGCGGCCACGATCACCGCGCATCACCTGCTGATGAACCGCAACGCGCTGTTCGTGGGCGGCCTCAATCCACACCACTACTGCCTGCCGATCCTGAAGCGCGAAACGCATCGCGCGGCGCTGCTGCAAGCCGCCACCAGTGGCAATCCACACTTCTTCCTGGGCACCGACAGCGCCCCGCATCCACGTCACGCCAAAGAATCCGCCTGCGGTTGCGCCGGCATCTACACGGCACATGCCGCGATCGAGCTGTATGCGGAAGCCTTCGAACAGGCGGGCAAGCTCGACCGGCTGGAGGCGTTCGCCAGTTTTCACGGGCCGGATTTCTATCGGCTGCCGCGAAACAGAGAGCGCATCGTTCTGGAAAAACAGCCGTGGAAGGTGCCATCAGAAATCGCCCTCGGCGGTGCAGCCTGCGTTCCCATGCGTGCGGGCACGAACGTGGCGTGGTCGTTGCTGGACGCCGTGGCCGGCTGAGGCTCGCCACCAGACAACAAAGGCCCAGTCGCTGGACTGGGCCTTTGTTGTTGCGCAGATCTGGTGCCGGAAATAGGAATCGAACCTACGACCTACGCATTACGAATGCGCCGCTCTACCAACTGAGCTATTCCGGCAAAGAGCCGCCAATTTTACGGTGCGTGGCGCGACGACGCAAGCGAAGCACGATTCAGCTCAGAAGCTGGTTGACCCAGACCCACCCAGCAGGCGCAACTCCCTGGGCAGCGCGAAGGTCATGTTTTCCGGTTCACCGTCGAGTTCCCGCACCTCGCCTGCACCCCACGCCTGCAAGCGCGCGATCACATCGCGCACCAGCTTGTCGGGCGCGGAGGCACCGGCGGTCAGGCCGATCCGGTTGACGCCGTCCAGCCAGCTGCGCTCGATGTGTTCGGCGTCGTCGATCAGGAACGAGCGCACGCCCTGCTTCTCGCCCAGTTCGCGCAGGCGGTTGGAATTGGAGCTGTTGGCCGAACCGACCACCAGCATCAAATCGACCGAGTCGGCCAGCCGGCGCACCGCATCCTGGCGGTTTTGGGTGGCGTAGCAGATGTCGTCCTTGCGCGGGCCCTCAATGCCGGGGAACTTGGCCCGCAGCGCCTCGATGATCGCCTTGGTGTCATCCACCGACAGCGTGGTCTGGGTGACGTAGGCCAACTGCTCGGGAAACCTGGGAGCAAGCTGCGCAACCGACGCCAGCGACTGCACGAGCAGGATTTCACCCCGGTTGGCCGGGTTCCATTGCCCCAGCGTGCCTTCCACTTCCGGATGGCCGGCGTGGCCGATCAACACCACGCTGTGACCGAGTCGGCCCAGCCGCGCCACCTCCATGTGCACCTTGATCACCAGCGGACAGGTGGCGTCGAAGACCTTGAGATTCCGGTGCGCGGCTTCCTCGCGCACCGCCTGCGACACGCCGTGCGCACTGAAGATCACGGTGGCACCATCGGGTACTTCGCGCAGTTCTTCCACGAACACCGCGCCATCGGCGCGCAGCTTTTCGACCACGTAGCGGTTGTGCACCACCTCATGCCGCACGTAGATCGGCGCGCCCCAGGATTCCAGTGCACGTTCGACCATGGCGATGGCGCGATCGACGCCGGCGCAGAAGCCGCGGGGGTTGGCAAGCAGGATGTCCACGATCACCTCATTCAGCCGCGTTCGGCCCAATACGATGGCCGCCGCCGTTTGTGCATGACGGCAAGAGGCGAACTTCGTCGCCAGCCACGCGATACAGCAATTGATAAGGGAAACGCCCGACGCGTTTGCGTCTCACCTCACCACGCAACGGCGATCCAGCCAGAGGCTGATCCAGAACTTCCGCCAGTGCGGACTCCACTGCCAACAAAAAACGCCGTCCCAAACCCGCCGCTTCCGATGCGTAATAGTGCACGGCGTCGCGCAATTCAGTCTCGGCGAGACGATTGAACGATGATGCGTTGCTCATCCAAGGATTGCCTTCAACTCGGCAATGACCTGTTCGGCGGGAACTGACGCCAACTTGCCGTCCTGAACTGCTGCATCACGACGCTGAGCTTCATCCAGCCAAAGATGCTCCAGTTCATCCTCGGACAGTTCATCCAGGCTCTCAAGTAGCCGCCCGGCCATGCTCGCGCGCTCCCGAGCATCCAGCTTGAGCGCCTCCTTGATCAGATCCGCTTGATTCATGGTTCATCTCCGCCATCGGAATGCGGCATGGAAGTATTATCGCACGCGGCCTCCGGCCTTGCCGGCAAACAAGCCGAACACGACGAGCATCACCGCCCCCACCGTGATGCCGCAATCGGCGAGGTTGAATATCGGGTAGCTCCATTGGCGGAAGTACACCTGGATGAAGTCGGTGACCTGCGCCGCATGCAACCGATCGACCAGGTTGCCGATGGCGCCACCGATGATGAGGGCAAGTGGCAGCGCCGTGCGCCAGTCGCGTCGTGGCGTGCGTGCCAGCCACACCACCAGTACGGCGCTGATCACCACGGCAAGCACGACGAAAAACCAACGCTGCCAGCCGCCGCCACCGGCCAGGAAACTGAACGCGGCGCCCACATTGAACGTCAGCGTCCAGTTCAGGAAACCCGGAATGACTTCCCGCGGGACATTCGGTGGCAGCGTATGCACCACCCACCATTTGCTGAGCTGGTCGAGCGCGATGACGATGGCGGACAGCCACAGCCAGGGAAGTGCGTTGGATTTGGACATCATGAAGGCGTTCTCGTGGAGCGGTTGGTGGATTGCGGCGGTGGGGCTCGCCCCGTCCGCCCTGCGAGCCACCCTCACGCTGCCGTCGGCGGAAGGAATCAGGGTAGCGTCTCGGTATTCAAGTTCGACGAACGCTGGAGAGAAGCAGCAAGCGCGCACTCATCGAAACGTTGCCAACCTGGCTTCCCTCGCCAGCGAGGGAAGGTGGCCGACAGACCGGATGGGGACGCGTTGCCGTTCAAATCAAAACCAGCGTCGATTCTCGCCCGGCCCCTCGACATTGCCAACGCAGCGGCCGCACAACTCGGGGTGCTCCGCGTGGCTGCCCACATCGTCACGTCGATGCCAGCAGCGCACGCATTTGGCCGCGTCGCTGACGCTGGCGGAAACCCAGGCCTCGGCGTCCTCCAGTTGGACCCTGACCGCATCGTCGGGGCGGGGCGTCAGCGGCGCCAGGGTCAGCCCGGAGGTGATGAAGAAGAAGCGCAGCTCGTCGGCACTTTCCGCGTAACGCGCCTGCAAGGCCGCGTCGGCATGGATGACCAGCTTCGCCTCCAGCGCCGCGCCGATCTGCTCGGCCTTGCGCATGCCTTCGAGCACGTGCGAGGCGGTGTCACGCATCGCCAGCAGGTCGCCCCAATAACGGCGTTGCTGCGGCGAACCCTGACACGCCGCCAGACCGTCGTACCAGGTCTCGAAAAGCACGCTTTCGCCATGCCCGCCCGGCAGCGCCTGCCAGATTTCCTCGGCGGTGAAGCTCAGCACCGGTGCCAGCCAGCGCACCAGCGCCTCGGCGATGCGGTACATCGCACTTTGCGCGCTGCGCCGGCCGTGGCTGCCGGCGGGCATCGTGTAGAGCCGGTCCTTGGTGATGTCCAGATACAAGGCGCCCAGCTCGTTGGTGCAGAAGTTCTGGATGCGCGCCACCACTTCCGGAAAATCGTAGCGATCATAAGCGGCGATCACCGCCTGCTGCACATCGCATGCTTGCTGCACGGCCCATTGGTCCAGCAGCAGACTTTCCTGCGCCGGCAACAGATCGGCGGCCGGATCAAAACCGTCCAGGTTGCCGAGCAGGAACTTCGCCGTGTTGCGGATGCGCCGATAAGTGTCGGAGACGCGCTTGAGGATCTCGTCAGAAACGGACATCTCGTTGCGGTAGTCGGCCGAGGCGACCCATAGCCGAAGCACGTCGGCGCCGAGCGTGTCCATCACCTTCTGCGGCGCCACCACGTTGCCCAGCGACTTGGACATCTTGCGACCGTTTGCATCCACCGCGAAGCCGTGGGTGAGCACGTCGTCGTAGGGCGCGCGGTCGTTGATCGCCGAGGACGTCAGCAAGGACGACTGGAACCAGCCGCGATGTTGGTCGGAGCCTTCCAGGTACATCACCTTGTACGACGACGCATCGCCCTGCTGCAGCTCCGGACGCTGGCCGATCACGGCGTAATGGGTCACGCCCGAGTCGAACCACACGTCCAGCACGTCGGTGACCTTCTCGTAGTCATCAGCCTGGTCGCCCAGCAACTCGGCCGGGTCCAGATTGAACCAGGCGTCGATACCGCCCTGCTCCACTTTCTTCGCCACCTGTTCGAGCAAGGCCACGGAATCGGGATGCGGCTCCTGCGTGACCTTGTGCACGAACAACGCGATCGGCACGCCCCAGGTGCGCTGGCGCGAAATGCACCAGTCGGGACGGCCGGCGACCATGCCGGCGATGCGTTCTTCGCCCCAGCTTGGCACCCAGTGCACATCCTTGATGGCGGCCAGCGCGGTCTGGCGCAGGCCAGCCTGCTCCATCGAGATGAACCACTGCGGCGTGGTGCGGTAGATCACCGGCGTCTTGTGCCGCCAGCAATTGGGATAGCTGTGTTCGATCTTTGCGAACGCCAGCAGCACGCCGCGCCGACGCAGCACCTCGACCAACGCCTCGTTGGCCTTCCAGATATGCATGTCGCCCAGCTCGACCCCATCGGCGGCGGGCGTGTCCGCGCGATAGGCGCCACGCGGACCGACATAGTTGAGCAGTCCGATACCGTACTGCTTGCCCACCACGAAATCCTCGACGCCGTGGTCGGGCGAGGTGTGCACCGCGCCGGTGCCTTCTTCGGCGGAGACGTGGTCGCCCACGATCACCGGCACCACGCGCTCGTAGAACGGGTGGCGTAGCGGGGTGTGCTCAAGCGCCTCGCCGAGGGCATGACCAAGCACCTCGACCTGTTCCAGACCGTAGCGCTGGGCGACTTTCTCCACCAGCGCGCTGGCGACCACCAGCAACACTCGACGCCCATTGCGCGAGGGGCCTTCGATCAACCCATATTCCAGATCCGGCCCCAGTGACACCGCCTGGCTTTCCGGCAGGGTCCACGGCGTGGTGGTCCAGATCGGCACCGCGACGATCGCGTCGCCCGGATCCACACCGAACTTCGTCGCCAGTGCGTTGCCATCCACCGCGTCATAGGCCACGTCGACCGCTGGCGAGACCTTGTTGCCGTACTCGATTTCCGCCTCGGCCAGCGCGGAGGCGCAGTCGAAGCACCAATACACCGGCTTGGAACCACGCATCACGTGGCCGCGCGCGACGACCTGCGCCAGCGCACGCAACATGCTCGCTTCGTAACTGAAATCCATGGTGCGATAAGGCTTCTGCCAGTCGCCGAGGACGCCAAGGCGCTTGAAATCGTTGCGCTGGGTGTCGACCTGCTCGGCGGCGTATTCGCGACATTTCTGCCGGAATTGGGCAGCATCAAGCTTGTCGCCCGCCTTGCCGAATTTCTTCTCGACCGCGATCTCGATCGGCAGGCCATGGCAATCCCAGCCCGGCACGTACGGCGCGCGAAAACCGGACAGCAGCTTCGACTTGACCGTGATGTCCTTGAGGACCTTGTTGACCGCATGCCCGATGTGGATCGCACCATTGGCGTAGGGCGGGCCATCGTGCAGCACGAACACCTTGTCGCGAGTGGCGGCCTTCTGCTGGATCTGCGCATACCGATCCACCCGCTCCCATTCCGCCAGCCACTGCGGCTCGCGCCTGGGCAAGTCGCCGCGCATCGGGAATGCCGTTTGCGGCAGGTTGATCGTGCTCTTGTAGTCGTGGGTCATCAGCGTGGGAATCTTCAGGTGGTACGTGGGACGGTCGGGCTTGCGAGGCGCAACGGGAGGAAAGCTTCTCAAAATAACCGATCAGGACGGCACAATGAATGGGTTGCACACACGCGGTTGCCGATCAAGCAGCAGTCCATGCGGCATATCCTCGGAAAAAAGCGTGTCGCAGCCAGCCCGCAAGGCGGCCGAGGCGATCATCGCGTCATCGGTCGACAAACCACGACGCCCGGCCAGACGCCGGCCAGTGTCATGCGTCTGGACGGTCAACGTTTCGACCGAACATGCCGAACACAGACCGGCCGGCAACTCATCCGTGAGGCCCGAATTCGACGGTGTGAGGACAGCTTCCTAGGCATCGGCCAGCCGGCACGACAATCCCGCTTTCGCCATCGGCGAACTCCACGCCTGCTTCCCGCGTCGCGACGATCGGCAGGCCGGCCGCCATGGCTTCGAGAACAACCCCGGCAGAGCCTTCGGCGAGGGACGGGAAGGCGAAGATATCCGCTTGTAGGAATTCCGCGCGCATACGCTCGCGTGATACATGGCCGAGCAATTCGATGTTGGGCCCGCTGAGCTGCTCGGCCGCGGCGGCGGAGACGCCGCCGGCGAATACGAATTGAATATCGGGATCGACCCTCGCGATCCGGGCGGCGGCCTGAGCCAGATATTGCGGGCCTTTGCGCAACTGAATCGATCCGGCAAACAATACGCGCTTCGGAATGGGGCGGCCGGGCTCGGAAAAACTGAGGCTCGAACCGTAGCGGACCAATCGGCATTTTGCGCGAGCTGAGGGGAGATAGCTCGCGACATCGTCAATGACGCTTTGCGACGGGCAGAACAGCGCATGGGAACGCTCGATCATCGCGATGCTCACTGCGTCGAGAGTGGCTCCGGCCTCTCGCGAAAGGGGCGCTTCCCCCCAATTCGGGAAGAGCACTGCCTCGCGGCTGCCGATCCGGTGCGCGGAGGGCATGATGAAGACGTCGGATATAAAACGCGCGCCATGCGCCGTGAGCTCGTCAAGTTGCGAGCCGGCGATAAAATATTGGGAATAGACGATGTCTGCTTCGCGAAGATCGCGCTTGAGAAACTTCCATCGCTCCGGCCTATCGGGCCAGAGACGTCCGGCCGCGAATTCACGCACGGAATGCCGCCGCAGTGCGGATGCGGGCAAGCCGTGGACGACGCGCCGCGACAAACGCCGCCCCGGTCCTATCCCTGCCAGCAACTTCACCAGGCCATGCTCCGCGGAGCCCGCCGACACCGCGAAATCCGTGTACAGGCGTTGCAAAGCATCAGCCTTTTGAAGGAAGCGTGCCAGAGCGTAACC
>JBDTKM010000268.1:0-41574 GCA_039935315.1 Rhodanobacter sp.
AATCCCTGCTCGATACGCTGACCCAGTTGAAGGCGCAGGGCGTCGGCGCCGAGGAACTGCTGGGTTGGCTCGACCGGCTGTGGATCGAGCCGGTGTTTACCGCCCATCCGACCGAGGCCGTGCGCCGCTCGCTGCTGGAAAAAGAGCAGGCGATCGTGCGTTCGCTGGTCGACGGCTTCGATCCTGAGCGTACGCCGCAAGAGCGTGCAGCCGACGACGAGCGTATTTACATGGCGCTGTCCTCCGGTTGGCAGACCGCCGAGGCGTCGCCGATCCGCCCCACCGTGCAGGACGAGCACCACCATGTGGGCTTCTACCTGGCCAATCCGCTGTATCGCGTCGTGCCGGCGTTGTACGAGGCGTTGGATGAGGCACTGCAGAAGGTATACGGCGTGGCGGTCACGTTGCCGCGGTTGCTTGGCTTCGCCACCTGGGTCGGTGGCGACATGGACGGCAACCCGAATGTCGGCGCCGCCACGATCGCGGCCAGTCTGGCGACCCAGCGCACGCAGGTCATCGAGCATTACCTCACCGAGGTGGCGGCGCTGGCACGCCTGCTCAGCCAGACCGAGAGTCGCGTCGCCGTGACGCCAGCCCTGCAGCAACGGCTTGCCGATTATCGCCAGCGCTTTCCGCGTGCCGCCGAACAGATTCGCCCGCGCCACGCCGACATGCCGTATCGCTGCCTGCTTACCCTGATCGGGGCGCGCCTGGAAGCGAGCCTGGCCGACGATCATGCCGAAGGTTACGCGGCCACGGCGGAGCTGTTGGCCGACTTGCGGCTGATCGCCGACAGCCTCATTCAACACCGTGGTCTGCATGCCGGCGCCTATGCCGTGCAACGCTTGATTCGCCGGGTCAGCACGTTTGGCCTGCACCTGGCCCGACTCGACGTGCGCCAGGATGCGCGCGTGCACGACGATGCGCTGGCGGCCCTGTTCGGCGAGCCGGACTGGGCTGCGCTTTCTGCCGATCAGCGCGCCGCGCAACTGCGTGATTACGCCAGCGGCAGCGCGCGTTTCGCGATCAGCGATGCCGAGGTGGTGACCGCGCTGTACGACGTATTTGCCACCGTGGGCGACACCCGTCGCCGCTACGGCAGCGAGGCCGTGGGCCTGTATGTGATCAGCATGGCGCGCAGCGCGGCCGACGTGCTGGCGGTGCTGGCACTGGCCCGTTATGGCGGTCTGATTCAGGGCAATAGCGTGCCGCTGAACATTGCGCCGCTGTTCGAGACGGTGGATGACCTGAAAGGCGCGCCGGCCACCCTGCAGGCCCTGCTTGACGATCCGGTCTACCGCCAGCACCTCGCCGCGCAGCATGACCAGCAGTGGGTGATGCTCGGTTATTCGGACAGCGGCAAGGACGGCGGCACGCTGGCCTCGCGCTGGGGGTTGCAGCGGGCGCAGGTCGAGCTGCTGGAAGTTGCCAAACGGGCCGGCATCGAGCTCGCGTTCTTCCACGGTCGCGGGGGTTCGGCCAGCCGCGGCGGCGAGCGCACTGCGCCGGCGCTGATGTCGTCACCGCGCGGGTCGGTCGCCGGCGTGCTGCGGGTGACCGAGCAGGGTGAGGTGATCCATCGCAGATACGGCATCCGCGCACTGGCGCTGCGCAATCTCGAACAGACTGTCAGCGCAGTGTTGCGCGCGTCGCTGCGTCCGCGTGAGGAGGACCCGCGTGAGGAGCGCTGGCGCGCGCAGATGGACGTCTTGTCGGCGGCCAGTCGCACTTTCTATCGCGCCCTCGTCGACCACCCGCATTTCGTCGACTATTTCCGCAGCGCCACGCCGATCGACGTGATCGAGCGGATGACGCTGGGCTCGCGTCCGGCCAGCCGCCGCAGCATGCGCGGCGTGCAGGATCTGCGCTGCATCCCGTGGGTGTTTGCGTGGACCCAGTGCCGCTCGATTCTGCCCGGCTGGTACGGCTTGGGCAGCGCGCTGGAACAAGGCGTGCGCGAGTTCGGTGAGGCAGCGATGGCCGAGATGGCGAATGACTGGCCGTTCTTCAGCAACATGCTGGACGACGTGGAGATGGTGCTGGCCAAGTGCGACCTTGGTATCGCCGAGGCGTTCTCGCGCCTGTCCGGTCCGCTGCACGATGAAATGTTCGGCCTGATCCGCAGCGAGTTCGAGCGCACCCGACACGAATTGCTGCAGCTGATGGGGCATCGCACGCTGTTGCAGGATGCGCCGCGGCTGGCTGCCTCGATCCGGCTGCGCAATCCGTACGTCGACCCGATGAGCCTGCTGCAGGTGGACTTGCTGCAGCGCTGGCGCGCCAGTGGCTGCGAGGACGTCGAGCTGCTGCAGGCCCTCGTGGCCTGCGTCAACGGCGTGGCGCAGGGGCTGCAGAACACCGGCTGAGCGCGCCGCTGTCCGATGCCGGATCGCGCTATCCGGGATCGGACAGGGTGAACTTGTGCCTGATCCACGCTGGTCGTGCAAGTAACTGAACTGGCTGGCTATTGGCTGGCCACGCGACTTGGCATACGGATTGCATCGGTCAAGCCATGGATATGGCCAACCCGACTCTGAAGCTGCGCCGGCGCCGCCGGCTCGGCCTGACCCTGGCCGTCGGAGCCGTGCTGATCGCGGTTATGGTGGTGGTGTTGCTGCGACTCGGGCCGGCGTTGCCGCGGGTCGATCGCTCCAGTCTGTGGATCGACACCGTGCAGCGCGGCGAGATGCTGCGCGAAGTGCGTGCGACGGGCACGCTGGTGCCGCGCACTTCCCGATGGCTGGCTGCCGCCACCGCCGCGCAGGTCGAGCAGATCCTGGTGTGGCCAGGTACCGCGGTGCAGGCCGACACCGTGCTGATGAGACTGTCCAACCCCGCCGTACAGGACAGCTTGAGCAATGCCCAGGCGCTGGTTGCCGCGGCGCAAGCTGACGTGGCGGCCAAGCGCGCCGAGCTGCAATCCCAACTGCTCGATGAACGTTCGGCCGAGGCGTCGGCACAGGCCGATTACGCCTCGGCCAAGGTCAAGGCCGACGCCGATGCCAAGGCCGCCGCCGAGCACTTGATCGCCGCTGTGACCTTCCGCCAGGGCCAGATCGCGCTGGCCCAGTTGAAGAACCGCATGCAGATCGAGCAGGAGCGGGTCCAGGGCTTCGGCGGCAACATGCGGGCCCAGCTCGACGCGGTGAAGGCGAAAGTGCTGCAGCAACAGAGCAATCTGCAACTGCGCCAGCGCCAGGCCGACGCGCTCGCGGTGACCGCCGGCATCGCGGGCGTGCTGCAGGAAGTGGCCGTGCAGGAAGGCGCCCAGGTTGCCGCTGGTGCCAACCTGGCGCGGGTGGCGCGCACCGATGTGCTGATCGCGCGGCTGCTGGTGCCCGAGGTGCAGGCCAAGGACGTGGCGATGGGCATGCCGGTCAGCGTGGACACCCACAACGGCGTCGTGGACGGCAAGGTCAGCCGCATCGATCCGGCCGTACGCGACGGCAGTGTGCAGGTCGATGTCACCTTGAGCGGAGCACTACCGCAAGGCGCGCGCCCGGACCTCTCCGTGGACGGGCGCATCCGCATCGCGTTGCTGCGCAACGTGCTGTCGGTCGGGCGCCCGGCGCTGGCCAAAGCGGATGGCGACATCAGCCTGTTCCGACTGGATCCTTCCAGCCACATCGCGACGCGGGTACCGGTGCGCATCGGCGCGGCCTCGGTCGACCGCGTGCAGGTCCTGCACGGACTCAAGGCCGGCGATCAGGTGCTCCTCTCCGATACCAGCCAGTGGGACAAATATGACCGCATCAAGGTGGAGTGAACATGATTTCCCCGGCCTCCACGCAGCAGCTTGCTCGCGGGCGATTCTTTTGGCCGGGAATGGAAAATCGGGAAATGCAAGAGCAAAAGCAGGCGCATCGCCTGCGAGCGGGCTGCGGCCAACATAAACAATTCAGACGTCCATCGGCAATCTGCGGAGTCACCGTGAACAACACAAGCAACGTCATCGTCCTCAACGGCATCCGCAAGGTCTTCCAGACTGACGAGGTGGAAACCCACGCGCTCAGCGACGTCCATCTGAACGTGCAGCGCGGCGAATACGTGTCGATCTCCGGCCCGTCCGGCTGCGGCAAGACCACGTTGCTGTCGATCCTCGGCCTGCTCGACACGGCCAGCGCAGGCAGCTACACGCTGAATGGCCACGATGTGGCCGCACTCAACGCCGCTGCCCGCGCACGCATTCGCAACGCGGAGATCGGCTTCATCTTCCAGGCGTTCAACCTGATCGGGGACTTGAGCGTGCAGGAGAACGTCGAGCTGCCGTTGACCTACCGCAGCGGCATTGGCGCGGCCGAACGCCGCGAGCGGGTGCGCGACGCGCTCGAACGCGTCGGCATGGCGCATCGCACCCGGCACTACCCGGCGCAACTCTCCGGCGGTCAGCAACAACGGGTGGCGGTAGCGCGCGCCCTGGTCGGCAAGCCCGCGATCCTGCTCGCCGACGAGCCCACCGGCAACCTCGACTCGCGCAACGGCGAGGCGGTGATGACCTTGCTCGATGAACTGCACAAGGGCGGCGCCACGATCTGCATGGTTACCCATGACGCGCGCTACGCCGAGCTGGCGCAACGCAAGATCCGCATGTTCGACGGCCGCGTGGTCGACGAGGAAACCTTCGAGCGCCTGCGCCACGAAGACGAGCAGCGGCTGGATGCATTGATTGGTCAACGGGTGGAGACCGGGGCGTGAACATGTGGCTGGCCGAGATTTGGCGTGCCTGGCGAGCGAGCTTTCGCCGTCCCGGGTTTCTGGGCCTGGGCGTGCTTGTGCTGGCGCTGGGCGTGGGTGCTGCGGTGAGTGTGTTCACCCTGATCGACAACGTCTTGCTCAAGCCGCTGCCGTTTCCGCAGGCGTCCAGGCTGGCCTTGGCCGGTGGGCGCAGTGGGGACAGCTACGAGACTTCGGCGCGGATCCTGCCTGTGTTGCGCCAGCTCAACGGCGTCCGTTCGCTGGGGTTGTTCCAGAATGCGCAATCCGCCAACGTGCTGGTCGACGGTGAGGCGCGGCACATTTCGGCGATGGCCATCAGTCGCGGACTGATACCCACACTGGGCGTGCGCATGCTCCTGGGACGCGACTTCTCTGCACAGGAGGATGCCCGCGGCGGTCCGGCGGCAGTGATACTCAGCCGGGATTACTGGGTACGCCAGTTCAACGCCGATCCCCATGTGCTGGGCCGTCGCATCGAGGTGGAGGGTAAACCGCGCACGATCATCGGCGTGCTGCCGCCCAACTTCGCGCCGGTCGCAGCTACCGCGGACTGGCAGGGCGCAGGCGTAGCCATGGTGTTGCCACTCGTCTTGCCGGACGATCCGTCCGGTCTCAATGCCGACAACTTTGTCTACACGGCGGTGGTGCGACTGGCGCCCGGCGTGGATATTCATGCGGTCAGTACCGAGTTCGACAGTCGGGTGCACGCTTTCTATGCAAACGCGGGCTTGGGCGAGAAAGGCCGGGACATGGCCAAACTGAATTACGGCATAGCGCCATTGGCTGATGGAATGCGCGCCATGCGCGGCATGGCGCACGCCGCACAATCGGTGCCGGTGCTGCTGTTGTTTCTGGCCGCGGCGATGCTGGTGTTGCTGATCGCCCTGGTCAATCTGTCCAGTCTCATGAAACTGCGCGCCATCGCGCATGCGCATGCGCGCGCCGTCCGCCACGCGCTGGGCGCAGGCGCGCTGCGGCAGGTCGCGCCAGTGCTGGCGGAAGGATTTCTGATCGGCGTGCTGGGTGCTGCGCTGGGCCTCGGTCTGGCATGGGTTGGCTTGGCGCTGTTGCAACATGCGTTACCAGCGCAGCTTGCGGGCGATATCGAAGTTGGTCTGGACGCAAGCACGTGTCTGCTCGCTTTCCTGGCCGGCGTGGGATGTTCCTTGCTCGCCGCAGCCGCAGGGCTGGTCCGGGTGCGCTCGGAGGCCGCGATGGATGGATTGCGCGAAGACGGTCGCAGCGGATTGGGGCGCATCGGGCTGCGCTGGGGACGTGCGTTGGTGGTAGTGCAGGTGGTGTTGACCACGGTGTTGCTGAGTCTGGCCGGGTTGTTTCTGCACACTCTTTACGATGCCGCGCGCGTGCCGCTGGGATTCGATCCGGCGCACGTTCTCACTTTCCAACTGTCGCCGGTGCAGGCTACGTACGCGAAACCGGAGGCGATACGCGACCTGTCCGAACGACTGCTGCAGCGCTTGCAGGCCGTTCCCGGTGTGAGCAGCGCCACGGTGGCCACGGGCTTGCCGGTCGACAGCGACTCCACCACCTCCGTGTACGTTTCGCCGGATGACCCGGAGAACATCAGTTACCGCGCCATTGCGCCTGGCTTCTTCCACACTCTTGATATCCCGCTGCGGCGCGGGCGCGTGTTTGATCTCAGTGACAGACACGGCGCCGCCAAGGTGGTCGTTGTCAACCAGGCATTCGCCCGACACTACCTGCACGGCCGCGCGGTAGGCTCGCTCGTGCATCTCGGTGGGCCGCCGTTGCGCGTGATCGGCGAAGTCGGTGATGTCCGTCAGGACGGTCCGCTGGCGCCCGTACAGCCGATGATCTTCCAGCCGCTGCGGCAGGTCGACGAGGCATTTTTCTATAGCCAGCTGAGCTTCGCCGTGCGCGTGGGCGGCGATCCATGGGCTTACCGCAGTGCGATCACGGCCGCCGTGGCTGAAGTGGCGCCGGACCAGCCCATCTTCGAACTGCGGCCACTGAGCGACGTGGTCGCCGGAACCACCTCGTTGGCGCAGTTGACGTTGTTGCTGGCGGGCATTTTCGCCACGCTCGGCTTGCTGCTCTCCGTGGCGGGCCTGTATGTGGTGATGGCCGTCAGCGTGGCTGCGCGTGAGCACGAGTTCGGCGTGCGCATGGCGTTGGGTTGCTCGCCGCAACGGCTGATGCGCCTGGTGTTGCGCGGAGGGGTTTGGCAAATCGGTATCGGGCTGACGGTTGGTTTCGCGGCTGTGGTCGCCCTGGCTCACCTGCTGCGCGCGGTCTTGTTGAGCATGGGTGGGCGCGGCGTGCTGAATCCCGTGGTGTTGCTCGGGGTGAGTGTGCTGTTGCTGCTCGCCGGCCTGCTGGCCTGCCTGATTCCCGCCATCCGCGCCGGCCGCGTGCATCCGATGCGCGCGTTGCGCGGGGAGTAGGACAATGAATATGCAGACTCTCGCGAAAGGAGTTCTGGTGGAGTACGACGCATGAACGTCTGGCTGGCCGAGATCTGGCGAGCGTGGCGCGCGAGTTTGCGCAAGCCCGGCTTCCTGTTGCTGGCCACCGGCGTGCTGGCGCTGGGTATCGGCGCCAGCGTGGCAGTCTTCGCGCTGATCAACAGCACGCTGCTGCAACGGCTGCCGCTTCCGGAGCCTTCGCGCGTGGTGGTTCTGGGCAGGACCTTCGGCGGCGAGGTGGGCCCGATTTCGCCGCACGAATATCAGTACCTGAAAGACCTCAAAGGCGTTACCGCGCTGGGGCTGGAGCGTCCCGGCTCAGTGGCCAATATCGCTGGCGCGGGCGCGCTGCAGCAGGTGCCGGTGACCTTTATCGATCGCGGTGTTTTGGCTGCACTGGGTGTGCAACCTGCGCTGGGGCGCAATTTCAGTGCGGCCGAAGATCGCCCGAACGGGCCGACGGCGGTGCTGCTCAGCTATGGCCTGTGGCAGCGCGGCTATGCTGGCAACCGCGGCGTCATCGGTCGCAGCATGCAGGTGGAAGGCAAGCCGACCACGATCATCGGGATCTTGCCGGCAGCGTTTGATGCGGTCTCCAATGCCGGCGGCATCGCGTTGCCGATGGCCTTGCCGCTGGCCAGTCATGATTACAGTCGCGGTGGGCAGATGGCGATCGCGCGGTTGGCACCCGGGGTCAGGATGGCTTCCGTCGCCGCGCAAGCGGATGCGCGTGAGCGCGTGATGTATCGGGACATGGCCATGGGCGGTAACTGGAAGCAGCCGTGGTTTGGTGCCGCCACCCTCAACGCCACCTTGCATCGCGGTGAGCGACCGATGTTGCTGCTGTTCGTGGCCAGTGCGTTGTTGGTGTTGTTGATTGCCATGGTCAACCTGACCAACCTGATGCTGTTGCGCACGCTGACGCGAAATCATGATGTCGCGGTGCGCAGCGCGCTGGGTGCACCCTCGTTGCGCCTGTTGCTGCCGGCCGTTGCGGAAGGCTTGCTGATCGGGTTGTCAGGCGCCTTGTTGGGGATGGCGCTGGCGGTGGCCGGGCTGGCCGTGCTGCAGAAGTTCATTCCTGCCGAGTGGTTTCATGGTGACCAGGCAAGCATTGGTGCCTCGGCATGGATGCTGGCTTTCGCCGTGGGTCTGCTGGGAGCCTTTTTGGCGGCCGTGCTCGGGCTGTGGCGAAGTCGCGGTACAGCCAGTGTGGATGAGTTGCGCGAGGGTGGGCGCAGCGGCATGGGTACCCGCAGCGGTCGGCTGGGACGAGTGCTGGTGGTCGCGCAGGTGGCGCTGGCGGTGACCTTGCTGTGTTCGGCCGGTGTGATCGCGCATGGCTTGTACTCGGCCACACAGACGAAGCTGGGATTTGCCAGCGACAACGTCCTCACGTTCGAACTGGCGCCGGTGAAAGCCCACTATCCGGATACGGCGTCGGTGGAAATCTTGTCGCAACGCGTGGTGCAGCGCCTGCGGGTGCTACCCGGTGTCACTGATGCTGCAGTGACCACCAATCTGCCCGCAAGCGATGGACTCTATGGACAATTCAGTAACGGCGTGACGACGCTGGATGGAAAGCAGTTCACAGTCCAGTTGCATGGTGTGGGAGACCAATTTTTCCAACTGTTCTCCATCGCTTTGCACCAGGGTCGGCTGTTCACCCGCAACGACATCCACGGTAGCGAGCCGGTGGCGGTCGTCAGCCAGGATCTGGCCGCCACCTATTACGACGGTCACGCGGTCGGCAACACCATCATGGTGGAGATCAACAACGGCCCGTCGCAGCCGGCACGCATCGTCGGTGTGGTCGACGACACCTACCAGTTGGGCCCGCTGCAACCCAAGCAGCCGATGCTGTACCTGCCGTTGGCGCAGATGCCGCAGACCACCCTGGATTTTCTCCTCGCGATGGAGCCGTTGCGCTTTGCCGTTCGGGGGCATGGCAATCCGGGGGACTGGCGTGCGGCTGTACAGCAGGCTATCGCCGAAGTCGCACCCGGACAACCGGTCGCCAATCTGCGTTCCATGCACAGCATCGTCCGGCAGACCACCGCGAATGGACGGCTGAGCATGTTGCTGGTCGGGCTGTTTGCGTCATTGGCGTTGCTGCTGGCGGTTGCCGGGATGTACGCGGTGATGGCGGTAGCGGTCGCCGCGCGCGAACGCGAGTTCGGCGTGCGCACGGCGCTGGGCGCCTCGCCGTCGCAGCTGACACGGCTGGTGTTGCGCGGCGGCATGATCCAGATCGCGATCGGCCTGGTGATCGGCGTCGGCATGGCGCTGGGCGTCTCGCACCTGCTGGCGAGCATATCCATGTTGCTGCTCGGCCGCAGTCATGTCTTCGATCCGCTGGCGATCATCGGCGTATGTGTGGTGTTGACGTTGGCCGGGTCGCTGGCCTGCCTGATCCCGGCCGTGCGCGCCGGCCGCGTACATCCGATGCGCGCCTTGCGCGGGGAGTAGCTCCATGCATACACAAGCGCTGGCGAACTGGTTCCTGGTGGAGGGCGACGCATGAACGTGTGGCTGGCCGAGATCTGGCGAGCGTGGAGAGCCAGCCTCAGGAAGCCCGGCTTCCTGCTGCTGTCGATGGGCGTGCTGGCGCTGGGTGTGGGCGCCACCAGCGCGGTGTTTACCATGATCGACGGTGTGCTGTGGCGGCCGTTGCCCTATCCGCAGCCGCAGCAGTTGATGGCGATCGGGCCGCTGGAAGGTGGCAATGTGCAGCAAGTGTCGCCGCAGCAGTACCAGCGCCTGCAGGGAATGGGCGGTGTGCGCTCGTTGGGTATTTTCGAAGCAGCCTCACCACCGGTAAACATCGCCGGCGGGGGCAAGCCGTTGCAGGTGCCCTCACTCTATATCGATCACGGCTTGTTGCCGACGCTGGGTGTGCGGCTGGCGCTGGGGCGCAATTTCTCGCTTGAGGAAGATCGTCCACACGGCCCGCGCGCCGTGATCCTTTCATACGGATTCTGGCAGCGCCGTTTTGGTGGCCGTGCCGATGTGCTCAGTCGTACTCTCCGAGTCGAAGGCATCACCAGCGCGATCGTGGGCGTACTTCCGGCGGGCTTTATGCTCAGCTCCGGCGACGTCGTGCTGCCTACGGCTTTTGGCGCCAACTCGGGCAACGACGGCACCAACTACAACGCCGTGGCGCGGCTGGATGATGACGCCGATCCAGGGTCGATTGCCTCACGCGTTGAGTCACGTTTGCACGCCATGTACGTGGATAAGTCTGCCAAGGACGACTACTGGCGGCGCCAGCACTTTGGTGCACAGGACCTGCGCGTGGCGCTGCACGCTGACGGGAAGTCCATGTTGATGATGTGGTTCGCATGTGCCCTGTTTCTGTTGTTGCTTGCGTTGGTCAATCTCACCAATCTGATGCTGCTGCGCACGCTGTCGCGCAACCACGACGTATCGGTGCGCGCGGCGCTGGGCGCGCCGTCGTGGCGGCTGGCGTTGCCGGCGCTGGCCGAAGGTTTGCTGGTGGGCCTTGGCGGCGTGCTGGTGGGCCAGGCGCTGGCGGCGGTCGGCTTGATCGTGCTGCAGCACTGGATGCCGCCGGATTGGATGCCGATCGAGTGGACCCTCCCCGGTGCACTGCGCCTTGGTGCAGACGTATGGCTGCTGGCTGCGGCGGTCGGCCTGTTCGGTGCGTTGCTTGCGGCGGGTCTGGGAGTGTGGCGCGGGCGTGCGGCTACCGCGATGGGCGAGTTGCGCGAGGGCGGTCGCAGTGGCCTGAGCCAGCGCGGAGGACGGTTGGGGCGTGCGCTGGTCGTGGCTCAAATGATGCTGGCCACGACGTTGCTGTTTGCCGCGGGTTTGTTCTTGCACAGCCTGTATTACGCGAGCAGGGCGGATCTCGGCTTCAATCCTGCCGGTATCGTCACCTTCGAGCTGGCGCCAGTGAAAGCAACGTATCCCGATGCCGTGGCGGTGCAGCATCTCTCGCAACGGCTGGTCGATCGGTTGCGCCAGTTGCCTGGTGTTCGCGATGCCGTGGTTACCACCAACCTGCCTGCCGGCGACTGGGATCAGCAGTTCAACAATGGCGGCCTGCATGTCGGTGGGGGCGAGAGCTTCAACGCACAGTTCCGTGGCGTGGGGGACCGCTTCTTCGAGTTGTTCGACATCGTCGTGCGTCAAGGTCGAACCTTTGCTGCCACCGACGTGCGTGGTGGCGAGCAGGTAGCCATCATCAACCAGGCGTTTGCGTATCACTATTACGCCGGTCACGCACTGGGGAAACTGATCCAGCAGGGGCAGGGCAAGGATATGCTGTCCGCGCGCATCGTCGGCGTGGTGGCCAATACCTATCAGTTCGGCGCCCTGGATGCGAAGCCGGTTCCGCCGATTCTTTATCTGCCGCTCGCGCAAATGCCCGATAGCGACTTGCGGGCCTTTCGCAGCTTTTCGCCCATGCGCTTTGCGCTCAAGGTGCATGGCAACCCCGACGCCTACCGCCAGGGGATCGAGCAGGCGGTGGCGGAGGTGGCGCCCGATCAACCAATTGCGAACGTGCAATCGATGCAACACATCATTGCCAACGACACGTTGTCGGACACCTTCTTCAATCTGTTGCTGGTCGGCCTGTTTGCGTTGCTGGCGCTGCTGCTGGCCGGCGTGGGCATGTATGCGGTGATGGCGGTGGCGGTGGCCGCGCGCGAGCGCGAGTTCGGTGTCAGGTCAGCGCTGGGTGCTTCGCCACGACGACTCATGGGGCTTATCGTGCGTGGCGGCCTGACACAGATCGCGCTCGGTCTGGTGGGTGGTGTCGCGCTGGCCGCTGCCTCGGCCCGGGTCCTGCGCGCCGTGATCGCAGGGCTGGGCCGCAGCACGTTTGATCCATGGGTCATGGGCGCGGTGTGCGTGGTGCTTGCGGTTGCCGGCTTGCTGGCGTGTCTGATTCCGGCGATCCGTGCCGGCCGCGTGCATCCCATGCGCGCGTTGCGCGGAGAATGATGATGATCGTGCGCGAATTTCGTCAGGCATGGCGCCGCGTGATGCGACGTCCGGGTTATGCGTTGCTCTCGGTGACGGTACTGGGAGTGGGCCTGGGTATCGTGCTGTTCGTGTTCGGCATGATCAGTACGCTGGTACTGCGGCCGCTGCCGTTTCCGCACGCCACGCGACTGGTGTCGATCGGCGAGCCGCACAACAACGACGTGGTCGGCATGGACAGCGATCAGTATCTGCAACTGCTCGGCAAGCTGCACAGCGTGGACCGCATGGGTGCCTGGTCGGCGGTGAATCTCAACCTGGATGGCGGCAGCGGTGCGACTTACTACAAGGGCGGCGAGCTGACCGCCCCGATGATGCAACTGCTGGGGGTCAAGCCCTTGCTCGGGCGTGGCTTGGAGGCGGCGGACGACGAGGCTGCTGCGCCGCGGGTGATCTTGCTCAGCGAAACAGTCTGGCGGCATGTTTTCAATGCAGACCCGCACATGGTTGGCCGCAGCGTGCGGGTGAACGGCCAGTGGGATACGGTGATCGGCGTGTTGCCGGCCAGCTTCGGTTTTCCGTTTGCGGGCACCCAGGCATGGCTGCCATTGCGTCTGAGCGTCGGTCAGCATCGAACGATCAACGCCGTGGCACGGCTTGCACCAGCCACGCCACTGGGTCAGGCGCGCGCGGAACTGGACACGTGGGCGGCGCGGTTGCAGCGCAGCTTGCCGGTGGGCCAGCGCGTGGAGCCTCTGGTGGTGGGGCAGATGCTGGCCAGTTTCGTACCGTCGACCTTGATCTACTTTGTGTGGTTGATGTTCGGCGCCGGCGTGCTGGTGCTGCTGCTGGCGTGCATCAACGTGGCCAACCTGCAACTGGTGCAGACCCTGCAGCGGCGCCAGGAACTGGCCTTGCGCAGTGCCCTGGGCAGCCCGCGATCACGCTTGATGTTCGGTGCGCTGGCGGAGAGCCTGCTGCTGGGTGCGGGTGCGCTGGCGCTGGCCTTTCCGATCACCTATGGCGGCATTCGTTGGATCCGCGCGACCTGGGTGGCCAACAATCCACGCGAGGCCTCGTTTCTGCATCACGGCATGGATGGCTGGCTGGTGGCGTTTGGCGTATTCGCCGCTGTGTTCAGCACCCTGCTTGCCGGGGGGATTCCTGCCTGGCGCGCTTCGCAGGCCAACTTGCAGGATGCGCTGCGCGACGGCGGCAAGGGCTCCGGCGGCAGCTTCGCCCGGGTAGCCAAGGTCATGGTGGTGGCCGAGGTGGCGTTGACCGTGGTGTTGCTGGTCGGTGCCGGCACCTTCGTGCGGGCGGTGGGCGGATTGCTGGCGCAACCGACCGTGGGTACGGCGCATGCCGCCGATGTGCTCACCGCGCAGGTCGCGTTGCCGCCCTTGCTGTATCAACAGGACGCCCAGCGCATCCATTTCTTCGACACCGTGGTCGAGCGTCTGCGGCGCGATCCGGGCGTGGTCGACGCGACCGCATCCGATACCGTGCCCAGCGCCGTGCTTGGCAGTCACGAGGACGTTTCGTTGCCGGGGCAGCCACAGCCCGAGGAGGGCTGGCCGCGAGCGCAGATGGGCATCGTCGACCCGCACTTCCTGGCGACCTACGGGGTACGCCTGCGCGAAGGACGCTTCTTCGATGCACGTGACACCGCCGAGAGCGCCCCGGTGACGGTGATCGACGGCAAGATGGCCGCCGCGTTCTTGCCGCACCAAGATCCCCTGAACCGGGCCTTCGTGCTGTATCCGGGCAGGGCGAACGAAAAGTTGACGGTGATCGGCGTGATCGAGCCGCTCCAGCTCGACGGCGAGCTGGAGCGGTCGTTGCCGGGCTTGCTGATACCGCTGCGGCAATCAACGGGAGCGATGCCGCTGCACAGCGTGGGTCTGGCGGTGCGCACGCACGCGGATGCCGCCACGTACATGCAGCACCTGGCCGCGGTGGTGCACGAGGTGGATCCGCAGGCGGCCGTGTACGAGGAGCTCAGCCAGGCGCGCCGGGTGAAAATCAGTCGCCTCGGCCTGACCGTGTTGACCAGCGTGTTCAGCGCGCTGGGCTTGATCGCCCTGCTGCTGGCCGCCGCCGGTCTGTACGGCGTGCTGGCGTTTTCGGTGGAGCAGCGCACCCGCGAGATTGGTATCCGCCGCGCCATCGGCGCCGGCACCGGCGCGATCATCACGCAGGTGGGACGGAGACTGTTCTGGCAGCTGGGTATCGGCCTGGTCATCGGTTTCGTGCTGGCGTGGCCGTTATCGGGCCTGCTCGCCACGCCGGGCTTGCGCACCCGCGCGCACGATCCGGCGGTGTTCGTACCGGTGCTGCTGTTGCTGCTCGCCGTGGCTGCACTGTCAGCGCTGCTGCCGCTGCTGCGCGCGCTGCGCGTGGATCCGGCTGTCGCCCTAAGATACGAGTAGGAGCCCGCTCGCGGTCGATGCCGATGATTCGATCTGAATAACCGACATCAGAGCAGGAGCCGCTCCCGCGAGGGGGCTACTACCATTCTTCACCTCACCCGTGGAAGAACATGACGCGTGAATCCCATTCCACCGTGCTGGTGGCCGACGACCAGAGCGACGTGCGCGAGGCGCTACGCCTGCTGCTGAAGTCCGAAGGCATCGCCAGCGCCGGCACCGATGGCCCTGCCGGCGCGCTGGAGTCGGTGCGTCGTGAAGAATTCGACTGCGCCTTGATCGACCTCAATTACACCCGCGACACCACCTCGGGCGAAGAGGGCTTGGCGTTGCTGCAGCAGTTGCGCCAGCTCGTGCCCGGCATGCCGGTCGTGGTGATGACCGCATGGGGCAACGTGTCGCTCGCGGTGGAGGCGATGCGCCGCGGCGCCGCGGACTTCATCGAGAAGCCGTGGGACAACACGCGCCTGCTCGGCGTGCTGCGGGCGCAGATCGCGCTGGTGCGCAGCGAGCGTCGGCAGCATCGCCTCGAAGCGACCAACGCCCTGCTGACTTCAGAGGACAAGGCGATCGATTTCATCGCCGAGTCGCCGGCCATGCAGCGGGTGATGAGCATGGTGGCGCGCATCGCGGCCAGCGATGCGAACGTGCTTGTCCTGGGCGAAAACGGCACCGGCAAAGGGGTGATCGCGCAGCAGTTGCATGATTTGTCGACGCGCGCGACGCAGCCGTTGATCAAGGTCAACATGGGCGGCATCGCCGAGACGGTGTTCGAGTCGGACATGTTCGGCCACGTCCGCGGTGCCTATACCGACGCCAAGAGCGAGCGAATTGGTCGCTTCGAGCTGGCCGATGGTGGCACGCTGTTCCTGGACGAGGTGGGCAACGTGCCCGCGTCGCAGCAGCCAAAACTGCTGCGCGTGCTCGAGGACGGCGAGTTCGAGCGGCTCGGTTCCTCGCGCACCCAGCACGCGGACGTGCGGCTGATTTCGGCGACCAATGCGGATCTGGCCGTGGAAGTGGCGGCGGGGCGCTTTCGGCGTGATCTGTTGTACCGACTCAATACGCTGGAAATCCGCTTGCCTCCGCTGCGCGAGCGGCTGGAGGACATTCTGCCGCTGGCGCGGGCGAATCTTGCGCGCAGCGCCCGCCGTTACGGGCGCGCCGGCTTGCGGCTGGCGCCTTCAGCGCAGCGCGCGCTCACGGCCTATGCCTGGCCGGGCAACGTGCGCGAGCTGGGGCACCTGATGGAGCGCGCCGCACTGCTGGCTGATCACGATGAGATCGATGCGGCTGGACTGGCCTTCGGCGCGCAAGCCCAGAGCGATGACAACTTCGCCCGGATGACTCTGGAAGAGGCGGAGGCCTGGCTGGTGCAGCACGCCATGCTGCGTCACGACGGCAACCTGCAACATGCCGCCGATGCGCTGGGCATTACCCGTCAGGCGCTGTATCGACGCCTGGAAAAGCACGGGTTGCGCGACGGCGACGAGCCCGCCGATGACAACGCCTGAGCGCGCGCCTGCAGCGCGCCGTCCGGCGCAGATGCCTGCCTATGAGCGACGAGTGCTCGGCGGCAGCCTGCTGGCGGCGCTGCCCGCGATCATCGCCCTGCTGGCCGTGCTTGGCTGGGGACGGCCGGCCGCCCCCGGGCTGTTGTGGCCGCTGCTGGCGGCGGTGGCGCTGTGTACCTGGTGGTTGGCGCACTGGCAGTACCGGCGCCTGATCTATCCGATTCATACCTTGGCCAGCCTGCTCGAAGCATTGCGCGAGGGTGACTACAGCATGCGTGGTGCGCCGCGCAGCGTGCTTGGCGAGGTGGTCTACGACATCAACGCGTTGGCCGACCGGCTGCAGAGTGAGCGGCTGCAGTTCGAGGAATCCTCCTACCTGCTCGGCAAGACACTTTCGGCCTTGGACAATGCCGTGCTGGTGTTCGACCAGGACGATCGCCTGCGCCTGCTCAATCCCGCCGCACAACGCTTGTTGCATGCTGAGCGACACGACCTGTTTGGCCGAACTACGCAGGATCTCGGCGTGCAGTCGCTGCTCGATGCACCGTCCGGCCAGTTGCTCAGCCATGCTTTTCCCGGTCGCAGCGGGCGCTTCGAGATTCGCCATGCACCGCTGCGCCGCGGCGGCAAGGGTGGCCAGCTGCTGGTGATCAACGACGTCGGCCGCGTGCTGCGCGAAGAAGAACGGCAGGCATGGCAGCGCCTGCTGCGCGTGCTCGGGCACGAGGTCAACAACTCGCTGGCGCCGATCCAGTCGATGGCCGAGACCCTGGCGACGCTGGTCGCGCGTGAGCCGATGCCCGCAGATTGGCGCGAGGATTTTCACAGTGGTCTGGACGTGATCGGCAAGCGTGCCGGTGCGTTGGGACGGTTCCTTGCCGGCTACAGCCGGCTGGCACGGCTGCCTCCGCCGCACAAGCGTGACGTGGATATCGCTGAGCTGGTCAAGAAAGTGGTGCGTCTGGAGCAGCGCCTGACGGTGCAGATCGAAACGGGCGCCGCGCTGGTGGTGCAGGCCGATGCGGATCAACTGGAGCAGGCCCTGATCAACCTGCTGCGCAATGCGGTCGAGGCGAGCTTGTCCAGTCATGGCGGGGTGGTTGTGCGCTGGCGTCGTGAAGGCGAGCGGGCGCTGGTCGAAATTCTGGACGAGGGCCCGGGCCTGCCTGCAAGCGACAACCTGTTCGTGCCGTTCTTCACCACCAAGCCCGGCGGCTCCGGTATCGGCCTCGCGCTGGCGCGGCAGATCGCCGAAGCACACGAAGGTGGTGTCAGCCTCACCGCGCGCGACGATGCTCTCGGTGTCATTGCGCAACTCTGGGTGCCCCTGAATTTACCCACCGCCTGAGTAGGGGGCGCCGGGCGGGCGCTGTTCATGGCCCAGTTTTTGACTTCAGCAACGCGGGTTGACGCGTGATGCGTGATGCGTGATGCTAAAGACCTGAGCATTTTTATAGAGGGTCTCGACATGCGCACGACGCTTGCGATCGACGACGATGTACTGGCCGCGGCTCGTGCCTTGGCCGAACAACAGAACAAGAGTATCGGCGAGGTGGTTTCGGCGCTTGCGCGCAAGGCGCTTGCGCCCGAACAGCCGGTGCCGAAGATTCGTCACGGCATTGCGCTTTTTCCAGTGCAACCGGGGGCGAAGCCGGTGACGCTGGAGATGGTCAATCGCCTGCGCGATGAGATTGTCTGAGTGGCTACGCAGCGCGGGCAGCGTTCGCGTACGGGCGTGCGTGAATCGGCAACCGCCTGGGCGCCATCGGCGCAGCCGACGTATCTTCTGGATATCAACATCTTGCTGGCGCTGCTGGACCCGATGCACGTATTCCACGATACGGCGCACCGCTGGTTTCATGCCGAGGGGCGAGTGCAGTGGGCGACTTCTCCGTTGACCGAGAACGGCGTGGTGCGCATTGCCAGCCAGCCAAGCTATGGCAACACGCCTGGCGCTGCGCCGGTCGTGGCCAAGGCGTTGTCCAGGCTGTGCTCACGACCTGGACATCAGTTCTGGCAGGGAGATTTCAGCCTGTTGGACGAGACGCTCTTCGTGCGCGAAAAGCTGGTCGGAAAACATGTCACCGACAGCTATTTGCTGGCGTTGGCCGTCCGTCATGGCGGCAAGCTGGCGACGTTCGATCGCCGGTTGCTGGCGGATGGGGTACGCGGCGGCGCTGCAGCATTGCACTTGGTCGAATAGGAGGCGCGGCAGCCAATCCTGGGCAAGTGGTCATCAAGGCGTCATGCACGTCTGTAGCGCCATGATGCGTTGCGCACGCGGCAGCTGCTTCCAGGCGATTTCAAGCCGCAATGCCGTACCGTGGCCGGCTACCCATACGTAGCCGAGCAGGCGCCGTGGCGGATTGGATCGGGTGAAGCGCGCGCCCTTGCCGGCCAGATGTTTTGCGTAGCGTTGCTCGGGGTCACGCGCGATGCCGGTGTAGACGCGGCCATCGACGCACTCGATCAGATAGACGGCCCACGCGTCGGCAGCGGGCGTGTCGCTCATGCACTCAAGCCCACTCAGTCAAGCCTTCGCTCTCGCACACCTGTTTCCATGAGTGGCGTGCCTTCAGCCGCTTGGCCAAAGTGTCGAGCTGCGGCCATGCAGTGGCTGGGCTCGGCATGTTGCGTGACCACCGCATCAGCATCAGCGCGTACAAGTCGACCACGCTGAAACGCTCGCCCAGCATGTAGGGGCCGTGCGTGGCGAGATGGGCGTCGATATGTGACCAGCATTTCTCGATGCCGATGCGTGCCGCCTCCTTGATGCTCTCGGCCGCGACGGGCAGCTGATCGTCTGGATAGAACCATTGGCGGAACTGCGGCTGCAGCGAGTTGGCCAGATAAAACATCCACTGCAGATAGGCGCCGCGTTGGACGCTGTCCGGCATCGGCGCCACGCTGGACATCGGGTGGCGTTCGGCCAGCAGCATGGTCAACGCGGCGGCTTCCCCATGCGGCGCGCCGTGGAACACCAGGGTGGGCACCACGCCATTCGGGTTGATCGCGAGGTAGGCGGCACTGCGCTGTTCGCCGGCGTCGAGATCGATGCGCTCGAGCGTGTGTGGCGCGCCGATTTCAAGCAAGGTCAGGTGTACCACCAGGCTGGCCGCCCCGGGCGCGAAGTAGAGTGTGTACATGGCCGTTGTCCGCAAGAATTAAGCTGCTGATGATACGCCGCTGCCACCCGCTCAATTATCCAGTTCGCTCCAGCGCGCGTAAGCGGCATCCAGGTCGGATTGCAGAGACACCAGTGCTTCATTCACTTCCACGATGGCCGTGCTGCCTCGCTGGAAAAACGCCGGTTCGTTCATCGCGGCAGTGTGCGCCGCGATCGCCGCTTCCAGTTGATCAATGCGCTTGGGCAGCTGCTCCAGTTCGTGCTGCTCCTTGAAGCTGCGCTTGCGCTTTGCCGCGATGGGTGTGCCGGGTGCGGGTGCCGGGGGCGCCGCTTTGACCGTGTTGCCGGCGGCGCGGGTACTGGGCTTCTGGCGCAACCAGTCGCTGTAGCCACCCACGTATTCGCCGACCTGACCTTCGCCTTCCAGCACCAGGATGCTGGAGACCACGTTGTCGAGGAAGGCGCGGTCATGCGATACCAGCAGCAAGGTGCCTTGATAATCAGTCAGCAGTTCTTCCAGCAGTTCCAGCGTCTCGACGTCGAGGTCGTTGGTGGGCTCGTCCATGACCAGCAGGTTCGACGGTTGTGCGAACAGCTTGGCCAGCAGCAGGCGGTTGCGCTCGCCGCCGGAAAAGCGCGTGATCGGCGTGCGGGCGCGGTCGGGCGAGAACAGGAAGTCCTGCAGGTAGCCGATGATGTGCTTGCGCTGGCCGTTGAGCTCGATGAACTCGCGGCCCTCGGCCACGTTGTCCAGCGCGCTGAGTTGGTCGTTGAGTTGCAGCCGGTGCTGGTCGAAGTAGGCGATCTGGATACTGGTGCCGATCTCCGCGCTGCCACGCAGCGGGGTCAGTTCGCCCAGCATGATCTTGAGCAGGGTGCTCTTGCCGGCCCCGTTGGGCCCGATGATACCGATGCGGTCGCCGCGCAGGATGGTGGTGGAGAGGTCCTCGATCAGTACGCGCCCGGCGTACGCCTGGTGCACGTGCTTGAGATCGATCACCTTCTTGCCGGAGGTATGCGCGTGGGCCGCGGTCATCTTCACGTTGCCACTGAGGTTGCGTCGCTCGGCGCGCTCCACACGCAGCGCCTCCAGCGCACGCACGCGGCCCTCGTTGCGGGTGCGCCGCGCCTTGATGCCCTGGCGAATCCAGACTTCTTCCTGCGCCAGCCTCTTGTCGAACAACGCGTTGGCTTGGGCCTCGGCGTGCAGACGTTCCTCACGCCGGCGCAGGTAGTTGTCGTAGTTGCCCGGCCAGTCGGTGAGTGCACCGCGGTCGATCTCGACGATGCGGGTGGCCAGCGCGCGCAGGAAGCTGCGGTCATGGGTGACGAACAGGATGCTGCCGGCGAACTGCTTGAGGAAGGTTTCCAGCCAGCCGATCGCCTCGATGTCGAGGTGATTGGTCGGCTCGTCCAGCAGCAGTACGTCGGGCTTGCGCACCAGCGCCTGGGCCAGCAGCACGCGGCGCTTCATGCCGCCGGACAGGGCGGCGAAATCGGTGTCGCCGGGCAACTCCAACTGGCTCAGCACGTCGCTGACACGGCGATCCAGATCCCAGCCACGTTGCGCTTCGATCTGGGTCTGCACATCGCCCAGCGCATCAAAGTCACCCACGTCCAGCAGGTGGTGATAGCGCGCCAGCAACCGGCCCAGGTCACCCAGCCCTTCGGCGACCACGTCGAACACGCAGCCGGCGGTATCTTGCGGCACTTCCTGCGCCATCCGCGCCACGACAATGCCGTTTTGGATGCGCACCTCGCCATCGTCAGCCTGCAGCTCGCCGGCGATCAGCTTCATCAGGGTGGATTTGCCTTCGCCGTTGCGACCGACGATGCAGACACGCTCGTTCGCTTCGATCGACAGATCGACATGTTCGAGCAGGAGGGGGCCGCCGATGCTGAAGTCGACGCGTTGCAATTGGATCAGGGACATCGGCCCATTGTAACGGTTGGCCGGTCCGGGAGCGACGTTGACAGGCCTGAGGCTGCGCTCACCATCACCCGCAGCGGGTTGGGCCTGATCGGCGCGGCGATGTCGGCGCGTCGGCGCGGAGGGCGATTTTGTGCTGAATCGGCGGCTCCCGATGCGCGCCAATTCAGGCCTTATTTAACGTTCTAGAAACATGCAGTTGAATCAACTAATTCGTGTGATGTCTATGGACGTTGCGCTCGCTTTGCACTATCGTGCCCGCCACGTAGCGCGCTGCGGCGTTGCCCATTGAATAAGGAGCCTGAGTTGGCGAACGAGTCCATCAAGCCAGCACGGATGCCGCTATACGGCCGAGCCTTCCTCCTGTCGGCAGTGCTGTGCGCCGTGTCCGCTTTTGCGAGCATGGCGCATGCGGGCTACGCTGCCATCGTCGTCGATGCCACCACGGGCAAGGTACTCGACGCGGTCAACGCCGATCAGCGCGACTATCCCGCATCGCTGACCAAGATGATGACGCTCTACCTCACCTTCCAGGGTCTGAAGAGCGGTCGCTTGAAGCTTGAACAGAAGCTGCCGGTTTCCAGTTGGGCGGCGAACAAGGAGCCGACCAAGCTCGGCCTGCGCCGTGGCCAGACCATTTCGGTGCATGACTGCATCCTGGGCATGGTGACCAAGTCGGCGAATGACGCAGCGACGGTGATGGCCGAAGGCATCGGCGGCTCGGAACAACATTTCGCCGAAATGATGAATGCCCAGGCGGCGCTGCTCGGCATGAGCGCGACGCATTTCGACAACGCCTCCGGCTTGCCTGATCCGAAGAACACCTCGACCGCGCGCGACCTGGTAAAACTGGCGATGGCGCTGTACCACGATTTCCCCCAGTACTCGCCTTACTTCGCCACGCAGGAATTCACTTTTCGCGGGCACGTCGTGCGCGGCCACAATCATCTGATGGATCGTTATCCAGGCATGGATGGGTTGAAGACCGGCTTCACTGACGCCTCTGGCTTCAACCTCGCCTCGACGGCGGTGCGCGATGGTCATCGGCTGTTCGGTGTGGTGTTGGGCAGCCGCACCGCGGCGGTACGCGACAACCTGATGGCCAAGTTGTTGAACAATGGATTTGACCAGCGCCCGACGCCACCGATCCTGGTTGCCGAAGCGGCCGGCGTGCGTCCTGGCAGCCGGGCGGCGCGGCTTTTGGCGGCACTCTCGCCGATCGAGACGGCGGACGCGGACACCGTTCCGGTGGCACGCCATCATGTCGTCCCACATCATCAGGTGCGTCGCCGGGTTACTCATCTGCCCGCTGCGAGTCGCGTCGCCGTTGAGCACGACACCTGCGGTACGCGCCACCACAGCGTTTGTCGGCACGTGGCGGTCCATCACCCGGCGCACCACCGCGCAACCCGGATGGCTCGCCGCAGCGCGAAGAAACCCACGGTCGTTGCCGCAGAACGCGAGCTTGCCGACAAGGCACCCTGACCACACGTACGGGCATCGTAAGCGGCAGGCGTCAGCGTGCCGCGGATGTCAGCGGGCCAGCAACCCGGCGGCACTTGGCTGAGCCCGCGTGATCCCGATTGCCAGCTGAACTTCATCACGCCGCGGTATCGCGCTGGCGGCAAACCCTGCGGGCACACCCCGCTCCGGCTCGCCCTGTGTCGCCGCTGAAGTTCGTGGACTACCTGAGCAACGCGCAACCAGCTGTGTCGTTCTGCAACGGCGGCGCGGCATGGGTGAATGTGCCGCATCCAGCACGCTATGCCATGCACGGGCTGATCGTGGCACGTAGCGGAAGAGTGCGAGCTTGTTCGCGTTTTGCCGGCAGCATTCTGGTTGGGATGCGCATGCAGCATGGAACACGCTGGTGTCGCACGGACCCGGCAGGAAGACGCACGTGCTGCGTGACCTCAAGAGCGCCGCGCGGCTGGCGCCGGAACTCCCATGGTCAGGCTGGCTCGGGAATCCCTGAGCTGAGATGAGCCGGGCCGCACAAGGCGGCCCGGTTCGTATTGAAGCGCGGCGATGTCGCGTTACTTCAGCTTGGCATCCTTGCGCAGCGCCTCGGCGCGGTCGGTCTGCTCCCACGAGAATGTGGTGAAGGGCTTGCCGTTGACATCAGTCAGTTGCTGCGGAGTGCGGCCGAAGTGGCCGTAGCTGGCGGTCTGCTGATACATCGGGTGGATCAGGTCGAGCATCTTGAGGATGCCGTAAGGGCGCAGGTCGAAGTGATCGCGAATCAGCTTTTCGATCTTGTCGTCGCTGATCTTGCCGGTACCGAATGTGGTCACGGAGATTGAGGTGGGCCTGGCCACGCCGATCGCGTAGCTGACCTGGACTTCGCAGCGATCGGCAATGCCGGCGGCGACGATGTTCTTGGCCACATAGCGGGCGGCGTAGGAGGCCGAGCGATCGACCTTGGAGGGGTCCTTGCCGGAGAACGCGCCACCACCGTGACGGGCCCAGCCGCCGTAGGTGTCCACGATGATCTTGCGCCCGGTCAGCCCGCAGTCACCCACCGGGCCGCCGATCTCGAACTTGCCGGTCGGATTGATGTGGAACCTGGTGCCCTTGTGCAGCCACTTGGCCGGTAGTACCGGTTTCAAGATGTACTCGCGCACGGCTTCGATCAGGTCCTTCTGCTTCACGCCCGGGTCGTGCTGCGTGGAGAGCACCACGGCGTCGATCGCCACGGCCTTGTCGTTCTCGTAACGCAGCGTCACCTGGCTCTTGGCGTCCGGACGAAGCCACGGCAGCGGTGACTTCTTCTGTTTGCGCACCTTGGCCTGCTGTTCGACCAGGCGATGCGAAAAATGGATCGCCGCCGGCATGAAGGTCCTGGTTTCGTTGGTGGCGTAGCCGAACATCAGGCCCTGGTCGCCCGCACCCTGCTCTTCCGGGTTCTTGCGATCCACGCCACGGTTGATATCCGGCGACTGCTTGCCGATCAGGTTCAGCACACCACAGGTGGCCCCGTCGAAGCCGACTTCGCTGGAGTTGTAGCCGATGTCCACGATTACCTTGCGGGTGATTGCTTCCAGATCAATCCACGCGCTGGTGGTGATCTCGCCGGCAACAATCGCCACGCCGGTCTTGACCATGGTTTCACAGGCCACGCGGGCGTGCGGATCCTGCACGATGATGGCATCGAGCACGGCATCGGAGATCTGGTCGGCAACCTTGTCCGGGTGACCTTCGGAGACCGATTCGGAGGTGAACAACGAGTTGGACATCGTGGTTATATCCCTTTGTGCGGATAGAAAGATAAAGGCAGCTGGGCATGATACACCGGCATCGCCGGGTTTGCAGCCGCCGGTTCGCTGGCCGCGCGGCTCTCGTTCAGACGTCTGGATGGCCGGGCGAGACCAGCAGCCTCACTCAAGCTCGCAGCGGTTGCGCCCGTTGTGCTTGGCGCGGTACAGGGCGCGATCGGCGCGTTCGAAGGCCTGCTCCGGGGTGTCGTTGACGCACAATGCCGTGACGCCGCAGGAGACCGTGATGCGCACCGGCTGTTGCTGTCCACGGAAACTGATTCCTTCGATGCAGCCGCGCAGATCGTCCGCCACGCCAACGGCGGCCTGCGCCGACGCACCCGGCAACACCACCACGAACTCCTCGCCACCGTAGCGCGCCAGCAAGTCGTCGGCGCGCAGCCTGGCCCCGAGCTGCTCCGCCACGATGCGCAGCGCGCGGTCGCCGGCAGCGTGGCCGAAACGGTCGTTGATCTGCTTGAAGTGATCAATGTCCAGCACCAGCAGGCATGCGTGTCGGTCCTTCTGCGCCATTTGCTCGCAGACCAGCGCCATGCGTTGCTGAAAGACCGCCCGATTCGCCAGACCAGTCAGCGGGTCGGTCGACGCCAGCTGGTGTTCCTGGCGCAGGTTGGCTTCCATCATTTGCGCGGAGCGTTCAAGTTCACCGATGCGCTCGCTCATTTGCTCGGCACGGGCCTGCCAGTCGCGCTCGCGCGCCTCTTCGCGCTCGCGAAATGTTGTGAGGTGACTGGTGATCGCGCCCAGTCGCGATTGCAGTTCCAGATGCAGCGGGTTCATGTCGGGTGACTGTTGCAGATGATCGCCCAGCGCGTCGATCTCGCTGGTCAGATTGCGGTCAAGTTCCTGCCGGGCGCCGCTGCCATCGCTGTGGTCGACGCTCTCGCGGTCGAGGTAGTGCGCCAGCTCGTCCAGCTGCCGCGTGACGTGGGTCAGCAGCCGCTCAGCGGTAGCGCGTTGCTCGCCAAGTTGCCGATGATGACGATTGACCAGGCGGGCGAGCGTCTCGGCTTGCTGCGCGAGCTCCAGATCATCGACAGCGGCACGCACGCCCTGGCGCACGCTGTCGAGGACGTCATGGAAGGTGGCATCCAGGGACAACTGGTCAATCAGTTGCAGCAGCACGTCCACCGTCGACAGCGTCGCTGTCGTGGCTGGCCTGACTTCGGGCCGGGTTGGCGCTGGGTCGAGCAAGCGCACGGCATCGGTCAGGCCAGCCAGCAGCAACTCGAGCGCAGGTTCGTCGAGCGTGTCACGCAACTTGCCGCGCAGATCCCTCAGCGTCACATCGAGTGCCGCGGTGCGGCCATCTGCGGCGTAGGTGAGCCGCGTGGCGAGACGGCGGAGCAGGCTGTCGATGAGCACCCAGCCCGCCTGGGCGCGCTCAAGTTGCCCGCTCGCCTCCGGCGGCGCGTCTGCTGACAGCCTTCTACTCATACATGTTTTCCCGTCCCCGGATGCCAATACTACGTGTGGCAGCCTCCAAGCGCACGCGTGCGCTTGGAGGCCCTTAGCCGGCGCCGGCACCGGCGCCGGCTAAGGGTGCGAAATGGCCGCGTGCATCCGCACCGCATGCTGACGTTCGATCCCGCTCTGGCGCATCGCCGGAAGCCGTCGGCCAGTGCCTCGTTGCGGCACATGCGCGGCATCATTCCGCCATCACGGCGCGGCTTCACCGAAAGCCTTGTTCAGGCGCTCGGTCCAGTCCACGGCATTGATTTGCTGCAGCAGCGACATATTGATTGGTTCGCGCAAGCGGCTGTCCGTGGGCAGGGCAAAGGCGTAATCCTGACGTTCCAGTACCAGCGGCAATAGCTTGAGCTTGCCGCGATAATGCTGCTGGATGTCCCAGCGCAGCAGGGGTGCATCGTAGACCACAGCGTTCACCCGCCCAGCAGCGAGGTCGGCCAGGGCGGCGTCGACATCCTTTGTCTTGGTATAGCCGAATTTTTGCCGCGCCAGCCAATCCGCGCTGGTGCTGGAAGGCACGCTGGCGATCTGCATGCCGCCCAGGTCGGCGGCGCTGCTGACGCGGTCGCTGAGCTGGCCCACGGTGAGGGCGCTGGTGATCGAGGCGGTGAAGAACGACACGATGATCAAGGCGGCCAGCATCCAGAACAGGCCGATGATGCGGCCGCCCACGGTGCGCGGTGCGGTGTCGCCGTAGCCCACCGTGGTCATGGTCACCATCGCCCACCAGAAGCCGGAAAAGATACCCTGGCGGCGG
Organism: Rhodanobacter sp.; assembly: GCA_039935315.1. Taxonomy (GTDB): domain Bacteria; phylum Pseudomonadota; class Gammaproteobacteria; order Xanthomonadales; family Rhodanobacteraceae; genus Rhodanobacter. The sequence continues at coordinate 26,616 of JBDTKM010000268.1, forward strand.
GTACCGCCGAATTGTTCCGGGTTGCTCTTGTGTTCCAGCAGCCAGACCAGAAAGCCGACCACGTAAAGCAACAGTGCCAGCATGGCGATCACTTTGAGAAAGGCTGGCGAAACCAGTGCGCGCACCACCGCCAACCAGCCAGCAGTTTGCCCGCCGCGTACGGCCACGCCCAGTCCGGAGCTGGTGATTGTATGGGCGAAATCCATGCGCTTCTCGCGCGTTGCGGTAGCGGTGATGGCGCCGATACCCACGTCGACCTGGGCGTTGCTGACCGCGTCGAGCAGGCCTTCGAGGTCGTACGGTTTGTAGACGTACTTCCAGCCATTGTCGGCCGCCACCTCCTGCCACAGGTCGATCGCCAGCCCGCTGTATTTGCCGTGATCCTCGATCACGAATGGCGGTGCGACCTTGACCCCGACAATCAGCGGCTGGTCTGCGCTCTGCAATCGGGCAGCGGGCGTCACCGTTGCGGCGGTACCGGCCGCGATGGGGTAAACCTTGATCACCGAGGAGGCGGGTGCCGGCGCAGCGGCGAATGCGAAGCCGGCTATCAGCGAAATGCTCAACAGGCACAGCGCGCGCAGCGATTTCGTCATCGGGAATCCTGGTGTGATCGATGGCGCGGCAGGCACGCGACCCGTTGGAGCCTAGCGCATCGGCCGCCCCATGTCGTGACAAGTGGGGCTGCCGATGCCGACGATGTTATGCCGAGGCCAGGAGTCTGTCGGTCCGTTGGTTGGCTGTCCTGCGAATTCGCCTGTGCGGTCCACCACCCGCCGATTCGCCGTCTACAGAACCACGATGGATCGGTGAATCGTCAGGAATTTCTCCTGGCACAGCCGAACTCTCGCCTCGATCACCAACAGCCCGACAGCCTCGTTGTGCCCGAGCGGCTAGGCGGGCAAAGGAGCCTCACGCAACTGGCGGGCACACTGCACCATCAGGCGTAGCGCCGCCTCCACTTCCGGCCAGCCGCGGGTTTTCAGACCGCAGTCGGGATTGACCCACAACTGTTCCGGCCGCAATACCTGCAGTGCCTTGCGCAGCAGTTGCGTGATCTCCTCGGCCGAGGGCACCCGTGGCGAATGGATGTCGTATACGCCCGGACCGATGCCGTTTGGGTAGCGAAAACGCACGAAGGCGTCGAGTAGCTCCATGCGCGAGCGGCTGGTCTCGATCGAGATGACGTCGGCATCCATCGCCGCCACCGCTTCCATGATGTCGTTGAACTCCGAGTAGCACATGTGGGTATGGATCTGGGTCGCGTCACGTACACCGCCGGCCGTGATGCGGAAGCATGCCACCGCCCAGTCCAGATAGCCGGGCCAGTCAGCACGGCGCAGTGGCAGGCCTTCGCGAAAGGCTGGCTCGTCGATCTGGATCACGCCGATACCGGCGGCCTCCAGGTCATGCACTTCGTCGCGCAGGGCCAGCGCGATCTGCCGGCATACGGTTTGGCGGGGCAGGTCGTCACGCACGAACGACCATTGCAGCATGGTCACCGGTCCCGTGAGCATGCCTTTCATCGGCTTGTCGGTGAGCGATTGCGCGTAACTGGACCAGCGCACGGTCATGGCCCTCGGGCGCGCCACGTCGCCGTAGATAACCGGGGGTTTCACGCAGCGGGAGCCGTAGCTCTGGACCCAGCCGAGGCGGGTGAACAGATAGCCGTCCAGTTGCTCGGCGAAATACTCGACCATGTCGTTGCGCTCGGGCTCGCCGTGCACCAGCACGTCGAGTCCGATCTCTTCCTGGAAGCGCACGACATGTTCGATTTCCCTGGCCAGCAGGGCATCGTAGGCTGCCTGGTCAAGTCGCCCTGCACGCCAGCCGGCGCGCGCCTTGCGCAGCGTGTCAGTCTGCGGGAACGAACCGATGGTGGTGGTCGGCAGCAGCGGCAGGGCAAGCACTTTAGCCTGCGCCAACTGCCGCTGCGCGTAGCCGGAACGGCGCAGGCCCGACTGCGACCCCAATGCATGCAGTCGTCGTCGCACTTCGGCGTTGACCACGCCCGGGGCGTGTTCACGGCCATCGAGCAATGATTGCTGCGCGGCCAGGGCGGCCACGGCTTCGGCGTGTTCGGCCAGCGCGTCGGCATGCACCCGCAACTCTTCGATCTTCTGCCGGGCGAACGCCATCGGTGCGCGAAGTGATGGATCAAGCGCAGTCTCCGCGGCCAGATCGATCGGCACATGCAGCAGCGAGCACGAGGGTGCCAGCCATAGCCGCTCGTCGCCCAGCCGCTGCCGGGCCCGACCCACCAGGGAGCTGACTTGTGCGGGGTTGGCGCGCCAGATATTGCGGCCATCAACCACGCCGGCGCTGAGGACACGGTCAGCGGGCAATCCATCGAGTACGGCGTCCAACTGCTCCGGTGCGCGTACAAGATCGACGTGCAGGCCATCCACAGGCAGCGAATGAGCCAGGGCCAGGTTGTTGCCGAGCGCGCCAAAATACGTGGCGAGCAGGATCTTTGGCCGGCGCACATCCTGCAGTGCCGCGTAGGCTCGCAGGTAGGCGGCGCCGTCGTCGGCATCCTGGTCGAGCACGAGGCAGGGCTCGTCCAGTTGCACCCAGTCGACCCCGGCCGCAGCGAGTTGTTCGAGCAGTTCCACATAGACTGGCAGCAGGCCATCGAGCAGGGCGAGGCGGTCGCTGCCATCGACCGCTTTGGAGAGTAGCAGGAACGAGACGGGCCCAAGCAGGACCGGGCGGGCGTCGAATCCAAGCGCCTTCGCCTCGCGCCATTCGGCCAGTGGTTTGTTGTCGCGCAGATGGAACGGCTGGCCAGCCCGCAGCTCCGGCACCAGGTAGTGATAATTGGTATCGAACCACTTGGTCATTTCCAGCGCGTGCAGATCATGGCCGCCGCGCTTGTGTCCGCGTGCCATCGCGAAGTAGCCGTCCAGCGGGCTTTCCGCAAACACGGAGCGATAACGCTCGGGGATGGCGTCAAACAGCACCGCCGTGTCCAGGACGTGGTCGTACAGGCTGAAATCGTTGCACGGAACGACGTCGGCACCGGCATCGCGCAGCAATTGCCAGTGGCGTTCGCGCAAGTGGCGAGCGGTGTCGAGCAAGGTCGTGCTGGTGCCGTCGTCGCGCCAGTGCGCCTCGAGTGCGCGCTTGAGTTCGCGCTTCAGGCCGATGCGCGGGAAACCGAGACAGGTAACGAGTGACATGAATATTCCTCTTGCATGCAGGGCAAAGAGGAACGAAGGAGATGGCGTGCACGATTGCGGCGCCGTTGACCTTCGCCCCCGCGGGCGAGCCGATGTTGCCGTGGGCGAACGAAGTCAGCACGAGGCCACCGGGATGGCAAGGTGCAGGCTCCGCTGTTCCGCCGCGGAAACGCCAGGTCGGACAGAAACGCATACGCACGTTTCCGGCTGAGGCAGGTATTCGGGCTCGTGGACGTGTTGCGCGGCCTGATGTCCGTCGCTTTCCGAATGCGCCGCATCCAGTGCCTGTGACGGGGGGTCGTTTCCACATACCGCTGCGGGGCAGCGCCGGATTTCCACCGGCTTCCCTTCGTTCAATCTCTTTATTCGCATGAAGAGATGAATTACCATCAGCACGTGGCAATTTAGACGTGTGGACGTCCAAAGTCAAACGTCACATGTTCTGTGCCACCCGCTCCTGCGGGCGAGCTGACTCAGGCGGCGATTCGCACGCCATCGGCCAAGGCAGCGAAGTATTCACGGGTCAGTCGCAATTGCTCGCCAGCAGTCTCGGCGCGGTTGACGACTTGCCGGAATACGGCGTTCTCGGGCCGGTCCTTCGCGTACCAGCCCAGATGTTTGCGCGCGATACGCACGCCAGCTTGTTCGCCGTAAAACGCGTACAGCTGTTCGAGGTGGCCGAGCAGGATGGCCGCCACTTCGGCCGGTCCCGGCTCTGCCAGCAGCTCGCCGGTGGCGAGGTAGTGAGCGATTTCGCGGAAAATCCACGGCCGGCCCTGCGCGCCGCGGCCGATCATCAGCGCGTCGGCGCCGGTGATGTCGAGTACGTGACGGGCATGCTGCGGCGTGTCCACGTCGCCATTGGCCAGGACGGGGATACGCACGGCCGCCTTCACCGCGGTAATCGTGTCGTACTCGGCCTCGCCTGCGTACTTGTCGGCACGGGTGCGCCCATGCACGGCCAGGGCGGCGATGCCGGCGTCTTCGGCAATGCGCGCAATGTTCAGCGCATTGCGGTGCTGGCGATCCCAGCCGGTGCGGATCTTCAACGTCACCGGCACCGCGACCGCGTCGACCACCGCCTTCACGATGCGCGCCACCAGTGGCTCGTCCTGCAGCAAGGCGGAGCCCGACCATACGTTGCACACTTTCTTCGCCGGGCAACCCATGTTGATGTCGATGATCTGCGCGCCGTTGGCCACGTTGTAGCGCGCCGCCTCGGCCAGCATCACGGGGTCATAACCGGCGATCTGTACGCTGATCGGGTCGGGCTCACCGGCATGGTCCATTCGCTTGAGCGACTTGCGCGTCTGCCACAGGCTGGGATCGGCGCTGGTCATCTCCGAGGCAGCCAGACCCGCGCCCAGCCGTTTGCACAGCAGGCGGAACGGCTTGTCGGTAACGCCCGCCATCGGGGCCAGCACCAGCGGCGGGTCGATCAGGTAGGGTCCGATCTGCATTTGGCTATTCTACCCGGCTGCGGGCAGGGTCTCGGTGCAGGCTCGGGATAGTCGCGGCAGCGTCAGGCACGGAGTCATCGATGTTCATCAAGTGTTGCCTCGGATCGCTGCTGCTGTCGACGGTCATGCCGGTCGCGGCAACATCGATCAATACCTACCGTCAGCGCGCGGCGACCGATTCACATGGTCTGATTGCGCAGGTGCGCCAGCAACTTGACCGGGCCGCTGCTGATTTGCGGCCCGCTCGCGAGCGCGCGCTGTTGTGGGGCATGGGCACCGCGGCGATCAATAGCAACGACGCCGCCGCGCTGGCCGAAGCCACGCTGCGACTGGATGGCCTGACGGGTACGGCACATGACGAGGTGGCGGCGGCGGAAGCCGGTTTCCTGCGCGCGCGCCACGCCATCGCCAATGGCATCGGCGATGGCGTGGGTGAGGCGCTGAGTGCGGCCAACCAGGTGCAGGGACATGCCGATCCCGAGCTATCCGCCTGGGCGCGTTTCCAGTTGTGCGATGCCTATACGCTGGCCGAGAAACCGGAAAAGGCGATGCCGCTGTGCCGTCAGGCCGTGGCTGACTATCGTGGACTGGGCGACCTCTACGGCATGGGAGACGCCGAGAACGACGTGGGCCTGGCGTTGGCCACGCAGGACAAGGTCGACGCGGCGGCCCTGGCCTATCGTCAGTCGCGTCATTATTTCAGCGAGGCGAAGGCCGATGTGCTGGTGGTGATGGTCGGGGACAACCTCGCGCAGATGTACATCAAGCAGGGTCACGCGCGCGCGGCACTGGCGCTGTCGCAGGCTTCGCTGAAGCAGGAGCTGGCTTCGGGACGGATCAGCGATGCGCTGGGTTCGCAGACCGATATCGCTCACGCGCTGTACGAACTGGGCCACCACCGCGAAGCCTATGCGCGCATGCGCGCAGCGGTGGCGCTGGCGCGCAAGTCGGCGATCAACGGCGTGCTGATCGACATGCTGCGCGCCGAGAGCCGGATGGCTGAGCGGATGGGCGACTTGCGCCAGGCGCTGGACGACGATCGTGAGGCTATGCAGATGGAAAGCAAGCTGGACACGCCGGCGCTGCGTGCGATCGAGGTTCGGTTGGAGCAGCGCTATGCGGTGCGCGAAAAGGAGCTGCGCATCAGCGAGCTGGAACACGTGAACAAGCTCAACGATCTCAAACTCAAGGCGGTGCAGGCCGACGCCGCGCGCCGGCAGGCGCAGCAGCAACGTCAGCGCCTGGTCATGGTGATCATTGCGGTGCTGGTGCTGGCCCTGCTGGTCGTGGTGGCTTTGCTGGTGCTGCTGTTGCGGGCGCAGAGCAAGTACGCCGCCGAGCTGCAAACGCAGGCACTGCGCGATGCGCTTACCGGGATCGAGAACCGGCGCGCCTTCATGCAGCGTGCCGACACTCTGCTGGGAGGTCAGGCCGTGACCACCCCGCCGCATGTGCTCGTGTTGATCGACTTCGATCACTTCAAGCGGATCAACGACAGCGCCGGTCATGCGGTGGGTGATCGCGTGCTGGCGGTGGTGGCTGAATATCTCGATCGCGCGGTGCATGGCGCGGGTCATGCCGCGCGCATCGGTGGCGAGGAATTCGCCGTGCTGTGCCCGCACCTTGGTGCGGAGGCCGGCATGCGTCTGGCCGAGACCCTGCGCGCGGGCGTGGCTGCCCTGCCGTTACCCGCCGCCGTGGATCAACCTTGCGTCACCATCAGCATCGGCGTGGCTCTGTTTGAGGGTCGCCAGTGTCACGATCTGTCCAGCTGGATGCGCGCCGCCGACCAGGCGTTGTACGCCGCCAAATCCCATGGCCGCAATCGGGTGGTGGCCAGCTCCGCGATGACGGAGGCTTGAAACTGGCCGCCGGCTGACCGGCCGTCTGTCGCTGCGCGCCGCACCCTTGAGTGATCCGCGCCAGGCACGGCCGGCGGGTCGATCAGGCAGGGGTCGATCCGCATCGGCGCCGTGCAAGTGAAGGCGGGCAGCCACCACGACGGTAGCTGCCCGGGACTGCCGCTACAGCGTTCCGCGCAAGGTCACGCCGTACGTGCGTGGTTGGCCCAGGAACGCGTTGTAGGAACCGGGCTGGATCGGCGCGTCGAAACCCACTTGCTTGTAGGTCCGGTTGGTGAGGTTGCTGCCCCACAGCTCGGCCTGCCAGCGCTTGTTGACCGCGCCGACGACCAGGCGTGCATTGAGCAGGGTGTAGGCAGGCTGCATCTTGGCCGGGTTCAGATCCGAGCCGGTGTTGTACTCGGTCATGTACTTGGCGCCCGCGTTGAAACGGCCGATCAGGCTGCTGTTGAAATTCCACTGGTAGGTGAAGCCGCCGGTGAGCGCCCATCTTGGCGCAAACCCGGCGGTGCCGCCCGGCACCAGCGCCAGCGCGGGATCGGATAGCAGCTGATCGCCATATTTGGCGTGGGTATAGGTCGCACCGGCCTGCAACGACAGTCCAGTGACGCGGGTCTGCCACAGCAGGTCGGTGTCCAGTCCCCTGGTGGTCAATTCGGGGACCGAACGCACCACGTAGCTGGTACCGAGGAAGCTGTTGAGCTGGAAGTCGGTGTATTTGGCGTGGAACAACGCGGCGTTCAGCAGCAGGTTGCCGTCCTGCCAATGGGTCTTGGCGCCCAACTCGTAGCTGTTGACGAACTCGCCGGGGAACGAGGTATCGGTAACCGGCACGATGCCCTGCGGACCATTGCTCAAGCCGTTGCCCGACTGCACGCGATCGAGGTTGAAGCCGCCGGCCTTGTAGCCGTGTGCCCCCGAGGCGTAGGTCATCACGCTCGGGTTCCAGCGATACGCGGCCTTGGCCGTGCCCGACCATTCATTGGCGGTGAAATCCTGCGCGGTGCTGCGGCCGTTGAACAGCGGGTTCGCCCACGGCAGGCACATGTAGCCGATCACGGTGGGCACGATCGCGCTGACATACGGGCCCGGCACGCCGCGCCCGGCCAGCGCCGCGCCGACCCGGCCCGGGTTCGCCAGCGCGGCAGCGCAACCCAGGCCGCCGTTCGGATTGCTGTAGAACGTATCCACCGACTTGTTTTCGTGCGTGTAGCGCAGGCCTCCGGTCAGCGCCAGTTTGTCGGTGGCGTGGAAGGTGACGTTGCCGAACGCGGAGGTGCTCCTGGCATCCTGCTTCCAGCGGTCGTGCGAGGCGGCGCCGGCGAACGCGGTGCCGTAGGGCATGCCGGCAGCCTGTGACAGAAAGGTTGCCGCCCCGGCGGTATGGATCAGGCCGGGCGGGAGCGACCCGGCAATGTTGTTCAGCACGGCGGTGGACAGGTACGGTTCGTACGCCGCGCCCAACGAGACGGCGTCATGCCGCTGCAGTTTTTCGTTGTCGTAGTAAAGGCCGCCCATCCAGTCGATGCGCCCGGTGGTACCGGCCAGGCGCAGCTCCTGGCTGAAGGTCTTGAAGCGCACCGAGTTGTCGTTCGCCCCGTACGGTCGGTACCAGATGTCGGCACCGCTGAAATCGAGGTCGGCGCCCCCGATTGCATCCCAGCGGCGCAGCGCGGTGATCGAAGTGAGCGTGGCGTGGCCAAGCCACGGCGTGTTCCAGTTCACCTCGCCGGAGATGCCCTTGTCGATGATGCGCTGGGTCGTGTCGCGGTTGCTGTAGGCGAGACGCTTGTCGATGTCCACCGCCGGAATCACCCCGTTGCCGCCGGCCAGTGCGTTGACGATCGCTGCGGTGGGCCCGCGCACGATGGTGACGCCGACACAGCAGTCCTCGTTGCGCTGGGTGTAGTCGCCGATGAAGTTGATATCCACGTTCTTGGTCGGCGTGAGCAGCAGCTGTGCGCGCATCGAGTGGAAGTTCTGGTCGCTGTCGGTAGTCAGCGTGCGCGGCCCGGTGCCGGTGTTGACGTCGTTGAAACCATCCCGCTTGCGGTCTACTGCATAGATGCGAAACGCGGCGCTGTCGCTCAGCCGGTTGTTGTAGGAACCGGAAATGCCCTTGGCACCGTAGTTGCCCACGGTGAGTTCCAGATCGCCTTCCTGCTTGAACACCGGCCGCTTGGTGATGATGTTGATCAGGCCTGCTGAAGTGTTCTTGCCGAACACCGTGCCTTGCGGTCCCTTCAGTACCTCGACTTCTTCCAGCTCGCCGAGGTCACCGAAGGCCACCCCGTTGCGCGCGCGCGGCACGCCGTCGATCACGACCCCGACGGAGGATTCCAGGCCGGGGTTGTCGCCGACCGTGCCGACGCCGCGGATGCGCGCCGTGGTCTGGGTTTCCGAGGTGGTGCTGGTCACGAACAGTGTGGGCACCAGGGTTTGCAGATCCTTGATGTCGTGCACGCCGCTGTCTTGCAGCAATTGTTCGGGCAAGGTCGCCATGGTGATCGGAACGTCCTGCAACAACTCGACACGCTTCTGTGCCTGTACGGTGATCTGGCTCAGCGTGGTGATCCTGGGTTCGTTCTCCTGCAGGTCAGTGGACGGTGCTGCGGCGTCCTGGGCGTGGACGGCGGGCAGGTAATTGATGGCAAGCGCGGCAAGAATCGAGAGCGCCAGTCGTTGCCGGTGGTGGTGGCGAGTCTTCATGCTGGTTTCCCTGTGATGGACCTGGTGGCGCGACAACGGCACCCGGATGGGGTGCTTTTTGCCGCGTTCGTCTGGCGTTGGGGCGCTTGCCTGCGGTGCACACCGGCTGGTGTCGACGCTCCGGTCTGCGCGGCCACGGTCCTCCCTGTCATTACGCAATATCTTGCGATATGAACATCCTAGCGATTGCTTTTTATGAAAGCAACCTCATGAAAAATAGGAAATTTATTGGTTCAGGTGACGACCAGCTCATGCGAGGAAAAGCCCACGCAACGCACTTCACGCGATGCACGAAATCGGTGATGTTGGCGACCGCTACTGATGTTCGTCGACGCTCTCTACGCGCGCTGGCAGGCCGGCGCGCGTGCCAGAACAGGAAGCCTGTGATCAGGCCGCACGGGGGCGGGATAGCCGACGGCAAGACCAGCGGCTGGGCGTCATCCACCCGTGGCGGCACAGGCGCCGCGCTGAGGTCGTGTTGCGTGATTGGGCGCTGCCTCGCTCGGGGGTGGCATCGACCGTGCGTTCGCGCCCTGGGTGAAGCCTCAGACGGGTCCTGGTGTGGTCAGCGCGCCGCGCATGGGCGTGCGCCTGAACAGCGGCACGAACAGGATCGCCATGACCAGCGCGTAGGCAGCGAACGCCAGCCAGATGCCTTGCCAGTCCTTGCAGATCGCGACCGCTACGTTGCAGCTTTGATCAGTAAAGAAATGATCGATCGCAAAGCCGGCGATCAGGCTGCCGAGCACGGCGCCGACGCCGTTGGTCATCAGCATGAACAGCCCTTGCGCACTGGCGCGGATCTTGGGATCGGCCTGGCTTTCCACGAACAGCGAGCCGGAGATGTTGAAGAAATCGAACGCCATGCCATAGATGATGCATGACGTCACGATCATCCACAGGCCGCCGGCCGGGTTGCCAAAGCCGAACAGGCCGAAGCGCAACACCCACGCCAGCATGCTCATTGTCATGACGGTCTTGATGCCGAAGCGTTTCAGGAAGAACGGGATGGTGAGGATGAAGGCGGTTTCGGAGAACTGCGAAATCGAGATGATGATCGCCGGATAACGTACGGCGAGCAGATCCTTGTACGCGGCGACATGGGCGAAGTCGTGCAGGAAGGTGTCGCCGTAGGCGTTGGTCAGTTGCAGGGCGGCGCCCAGCAACATGGCGAAGATGAAGAACACCGCCATGTTGCGATTCTTGAACAACACGAACGAGGTCAACCCCAGCCGGTCGGCCAGGCCGCGGCTGTGGGCGGCATCGAGTTGCGGCGGGCACTTGGGCAGGGTGAACGCATACACGCCCAGGATCAGCGAGGCTACCGCGGCAACCCGGAACTGCAGCGGGGAAGTTTCGAAATGCAGCAGGCTCACGGTCCAGGTCGCGGCGATGAAACCGATCGTGCCCCACACCCGAATCGGTGGGTAATGGGTGACTACGTCGTAACCGTCGCGCTTGAGCGCGTTGTAGGCCACGGCAATGGAGAGGGAGATGGTCGGCATGTAGAACACCATGTTGAGCAACATGACCCAGAACATCGTTTGCGGATCGTCGACCAGCGGCACGCAGAACAGCACGATCGCACCGATGATCTGGAACACGCCGTACAGGCGTTCGGCGTTGATCCACTTGTCGGCGATGATGCCGGCCAGCGATGGCATGAACAGCGAGGCGATGCCCATGGTCGAGAAGATCGCGCCGAAGCTGGTGCCCGACCAGTGCTGATGCTGGAACCAGTACGCGCCGATCGTCAGCAGCCACGCCCCCCAGATGTAGAACTGCAGGAAGTTCATCACGATCAGGCGCAGCTTCAGGTTCACGGGCAGGTATCCGGCAGGTTGATTCCCCCAGGCTTTTGGGGAGTGCCCCGTGGCCACCAGCCTACGCAGGCTGCAGCACGCAGGTTAGAGGATGCCGCGTGGCAGCAGCAAGGCGCGCTGCAACGATGGCGTCGTCAGCAGATCCTCTGTTTGTCGCGCCAGCGGCTTGCAGCCCGCCGGCGCTGGACGTCGAGGTTTCACCCGTCACATGCCTCACCTGTCAACGGCGCCAGAGGGTCGAGCGGGGGAAAGCGGCGGAAAGCACCTTCGCGCTCAGGCACTGCGCCGGTGCCATACAACGCATGGGCTGCGGACTCGACCGGGGTTACCGGCCCGCGCGGGCATGTACGCGTTCGCTCAACCGAGTGCGTCGGCAATGCACAACCGGCTTGCAGCAAGACTGCGTTACGCCCGATCAGCCGGCCTCGAAAGCGCCGCGCAACCATTGGCGCTGGATCGCATCGAGCGGGCCGTCATAGCTGACCACGTCGAAGCGGCAGTCGTGGTGGGCATGCCGTGGATTCGAGGCGAGCCAGTGTTGCGCTGCAAGAATCAGCCGGGCCTGCTTCGCACGGGTCACTGAAGCGGCGGCGTCGCCGTGACTGGCGCTCTTGCGGTAGCGCACTTCGACGAAGACCATGGTGTCGCCATCGCGCATCACCAAGTCCAGCTCGCCATGGCGGGTGGTGTAGTTACGCGCCAGCAATTTGAGACCGGCGCGTTCGAGTTCTTCGCAGGCGCGTTGTTCGAAGTCGTCGCCCGCTGAGCGCATCAGCCTGCTGCGGTGGCAGGTTGGCTGGCGCCCGCACTTGAACTGGCCGGTGCCGGGGCGGCTTCGGCTGGCGGTGGTGTCGAAGGCACTGCATCGATCTGCAAGCTGCCACTGAGCGGTCGCGCCAAGCCGTTCTGAAACTGTGCCCAGATCAGCACGCGACGGATCCGGCCGAACTGGTCGGCGGCGAGCTGGCCCGTCGCGCCCGGCATGTAGCTGCCAGGATGTGCACGCAGCCAGTCGAGATACGGCACCAGATGCCATGCGTCCATGCCGAACGCGAACAATCGTGCGGCGCCGCCGCGGGCCGCCGGCAATGCTGCCGCCATGCTGGCGTGATCGGGCAGGCCGGGCTGTGCATCGAACAACCACGGCGCGTCGCAAAATTCCAGGCCATCCAGGTCGCGATTGGCGGCGGCGTCGTCGCTGCCGGCGTAGACGTGCGAGGTGGCAAATACCGGCAGGTTGATCTGCGCGATGCGTAATTGCGGCAGCAACAGGCGCGCCTCGTTCGGACGCATACTGATGAAGATGCCCGTATCGCCGGCAGCGCTGGCGGCGGGGCTAGACTTGGCGGTTGCGTCGGTAGAGCCGGCGGTGGCCTCATCAACCGCGCCGCTCGCCGCGCCTGCGGCGGCCGTGGTCTGCGGCATGTGCAGATCGCTGATGTTTTGTGCGTAGCTGGTTGCCCCGGTTGGCAGCACTGCCGTGTCGATGACTTCGCCGCCGCGGGAGATCAGTTCGGCCTTGAACGCCCCCGCTGCGCGACGGGCGAAGTCGTCATTGGAGATCAAAACGTAAGCGCGCCGCAGTCCGCGTTCGGCCATGTGGTCGGCGGCCTGCGCGCCCTCGGTTTCCGGCAGCAGCCCGAACTCGCTGGCGTTGGCTGCCGGAAGTTTGCGGCCGTCCGGATGGTTCAGTGCCAGCAGCGGCACCGGCAACGCAGCCTGGTCAAATACGGCAGCCACCTCGCCGCGGCTGAGCGGTCCGACCACCAGCTTGGCGCCGTCGCGCACCGCCTGTTGATATGCCTGGACGGCACCGTCTGCTGTGCCCTTGCTGTCGTACACGCGGATCGCGGGGCGGGGCGCGTGATTACTTGCGGCGGCGAAATAGGCTGCAAAGAATCCCTGGCGGATGGGTGCGCTGGCGGCTGCGTAGTCGCCGTCGGCGGGTAGCAGCAGAGCCACCTTGTCGGGCACTCTATAGCCTTGGCGCACGGTTGCGCCGGCGCCGGGCAGCAGCATGCCGACGGCTTGCTGAAGTTCCGGTTGTGCCTGCGCCACGGCGACACCGAGTTGGCGCAACGCCTCGTTGATCCACGGCAGCATGCGATCGCCCGGCTTCATCGCGGCGGCGCGCTGCTGCAGCGGTGCTGCGCCGAGTTGGCTCAGCAGTGCAAGCGCTTGCTGGCGATTCTGGGTCTGGTCGAAACCGTGCAGCTCGCCGTCCATCTGGACGCGGGTACGGGCCGCGCCCCAGATATCGTCCGTTGCCGTCATGGCGCGCGCGCGCAGTTCAAGCAAGCGCACTTCCAGCGAGGGTGGCACTTTGACATTCGGCTGCATGGTCAGTCGCAAGGCCGATTTCGGAGCGTGCTGCGCGAGCGCCAGTTCGGCCTGCAGCAGATCCAGACGCAAGGGCGCGTCTCCGGTCAATCGATCACGCCGGATCTTGGCGAGCACCGGGGCGGCAAGCTCGATCTGACCTGCCTGGCGCCATGTTTCGGCGGCCAGCAGTCGATAGTTGTCAGCCTCGCCGGAAGAGTGCGTCGCGAGGTCCAGATAGGCTTGCGCCGCCTGGTCGAAGTGACCCTGCCGGGCCAGTGCGGCTGCACTCTGCGCGGAGGCGGTCTCATCCGGGGAACGCACGGCGCTGCTCGGCACGCAGGCACTCAGGATGAGCGAGAACAGCAGCCCGATCGCGATGATTCGCGCGAAGCGCATGCGGCGCATGGGATATCCCTGGTTCGTCATGGTCATCAATGCGCGATGATAGCCGATCGCCCTGCCGGCTCATGGAGTTGCCGATGTCATCAGTTCAGCCAGCTTGCCTGTGGGTCGTGGCCACCCCGATCGGTCATCGCGACGACCTGTCGGCGCGCGCGATCGAGACTTTGCGTGCGGTAGCGGTGATCGCCGCCGAGGACACCCGGCACAGTCGTCCGCTGCTTGCTCACCACAACATCGGCACGCCGTTGATCGCGCTGCATGAATACAACGAGCGCGACGCGGTGGAGGCGATCGTGCGGCGGCTGCAGTCAGGCGACGACGTGGCACTGATTTCCGATGCGGGTACGCCGCTGATCAGCGACCCCGGATTTCGCCTGGTGCGCGCTGCGCGCGCCGCAGGTATCCGCTGCATCCCGCTGCCGGGAGCCTGTGCGGCGATCGCCGCCTTGTCGGTTGCGGGCCTGCCCAGTGACCGTTTCGTTTTCGAAGGTTTTCTGCCACCGAAGACGGCAGCACGGCGTAGCCGGCTGCAGCAACTGGCGGGCGATCCGCGCACCATCATCTTCTATGAGTCGTCGCATCGCGTCGCTGAGAGCCTGGCCGACATGCGTGACATATTCGGAGCGGATCGTGAAGCGGTGCTGGCGCGTGAGTTGACCAAGGTGTTCGAGACCGTGCTGGGCGAGCCGCTGGCGGCGCTGACCGCGCGCGTTGTCGCTGATCCCGATCAGCAGCGCGGCGAGCATGTGATTCTGCTGGCGGGGCGCGGCGAGGAAGCCGACGCCCGGCTCGCCGAGGGTCAGCGTGTGTTCGCGATCCTGCGCGAGGAGCTGCCTCCGGCGAAGGCCGCGAAGCTGGCGGCGGCGATCAGCGGGGCGCCGAGGAAGGAGCTGTATGAACCAGGGAACGGGCAGCCGGGAACGGGAAACGTATAGTTCGACGCGAGTTTTTTGGTTCTTGCCATGAACATGCTTCGCGAAGGTGAGCTAGCCACTACCTGCGGTAGTGCAGGTGGCGTTCAAGCTCTTCGCCGCTGCCGCTGCCGCTGCCGCTGCCCGTTCCTGTAAACTCACCGATGGAGTCGGCCGGACAGTCGCGTCGCACGCAAGTGCATCGAGGAAAGTCCGGGCTCCACAGGGCAGAGTGCCAGGTAACTCCTGGGCAGCGTGAGCTGACGGCCAGTGCAACAGAGAGCAGAC
>JBDTKM010000269.1:0-6397 GCA_039935315.1 Rhodanobacter sp.
CGTCCCATGATCCGGAATCAGCCCGCGAAAGCTGGCTTCACATGCTCCGGAATCCTGGCCTCTCATGGCCCGGAACGCTGGCTTCCCATCCTCCGGAATGTTGCCTTCTCTTGAACCGGAATATCCAGTCGTCGATCCGCGCAGCGGCCCGTCTGCAATCGGCGAGGTCAAGGTGCTGCATGGCGAGGTGACCGTGCTACTCGATGCCGCCGCGGCAGAGCGCACCACCGCGAAGATGACCTTCCCCCACGCCGCCGTGAGTGTCGACTTCACCCTCAAAGCCGCCTGAACCTGCCTTCGGACGCACCGGCGAAGATTGCGCTGAGGCTGGAAGACCGATCTCCTGGCGAGAGTCTTTCCCGCGTGTCACCGTTTGCGAGAAGTCCTGCTTCGGCTCTGCTCAGCTCCTGCTTCCCCGCAAAGTGCCGGTCAGGATGGCCCGCGGCTCTATCTGGCCCCGTGTGTGGACGCGAGGCGCGGCGCTGTGCGCCAAGTCACAGCGGCTTTCCAGTGCGAGTGATGCATTGCGTGCGTCGACCCGTCGCGCTCTGCCCGAGCGGAGCAAGCGCTCGGATTCCGCCGCATCCGTGGGTTCCCCCGCCAGCGGTTTGCCGGTGCCGGCGAGGTTCTCAATCGACGCGCTCATGCTCGTCCCCGGTGATCCAATGCGGAGGCTTCGGCAGGGCACGGGTCACGAGGCTGTTGCCGCGGCGATGCGCTTGTGCAACTCGTCGCGGGTGCAGAGCGTGGGATGGATCTCGCGGCCCATGCGATCGATCAGCAGATCCAGGGCGGGCATGACGTCCACATGGGTCAATCCATCCGGCTCCAGCATCAGGTAGATATCGCTGGCACCGCAGTGCCGCTGCCTCTGGCCATCGAGCCGTGCACGAAGGTGGCGAAACCATAGGGTCGGCCAGAGGCGCCAGCCATGCGCTGGCGTCTCGTCGCCGACCGAGGCCGCCACGCCGGGCAGGGGTGGCGGCCTCGTCTGGACTGCTGCGCTTACTTCACACCGAACAGCTTGCCCCAGCTCTTCACCAGGTTGGCGGCATTGACCGAGCCGAGGCCGGACGCAAAACTCCAGCCGGGCCTTGCCGCAAACGCCTCGGTTTTGGGGTTGTACGTGGCGGCGTTCTGACTGGTCAGCCCGACCTGGATCGTGCCCGGGTAGACGGTGCCGTAGAAATAACAGTCTGGCGTGACGAGCGACGGCAACTCCTGGTAGCAGTTGGTGGCATTGGATCCGCTGGTGACGTTGTGGAACACGCAGCTTGCCGTGCCGTTGGTGCCTTTGTCAGCGCTGCATGTCGCAAGGCTGGCAGGCGTTGTGCCTTGACCCGTGCCGTACTCCATGCCGGCCAGTGCATACAGCACCGGGGCCGCATTGCCCTGATCAGTCGGCAGGCCAGCCTTGGCGATACTTTGATCCACCAGGGCCTGGAGGCCGGCAAACATCGGCGAGGACAGCGAGGTGCCGCCTTCCAACACGACCCCCTGGCTGAAGGTCGGATCACATGGGACAGCATTGGTGCACAGGACCACCGATGTATAGCCGCCATAGGATCCGGCAAACAGCGATACGTCCGGCAGATCCCGCGAGTTGTCCTTGGCTGCGCCAGTCACCAGCCGTTGCCAGATCGGCTTGAAGTCGACCGAAGAAGGACCGCCACTGCCGGCTTCCGAAGTGATGTAGTCACCATTGGGATCAAACTTCAGCAGCTCTTTGCAGAAGGCGAGCGCCGAGTTGAAGCCCATCGACTTGGCAGCCACCTCGTTGCCGCAGGATTGATTCCAGGGAATCTCCGGCACATAGGACTTGGCTGTCACGTAATAGGCCGCGGGTGACTTGTTGAAATACTTGTTGACGGTTCCGTCCAGCACGTCGGCGGTATCCGTGCCGCCCACGCCGGTTACATGCGGCGAGGTGGCGAACGAATTCGCGTCGATGCCTACACCGTTGATGACGCCGCCATTGAAGCTCGGGTTGGAACCCGAGTCACCGGTGGATACGAACACCGAAATACCCTCGACATCGGCCTGCGCCCACATCTGGTCGATCGCCGTCTTGCTGGCGGCGTCGGTGAAACCTTCGCCATAGCCATAGCTGGCGCTGATGATGTCCGGGCGATTGTTGCCGTTGATCAGATTGGTGGCGGCAATGAAGACCCCGCCGAAGAAATTGTTCGTGGCCGGATCGAAACTTGGTGTGTAGTCCGAGCAGCTGGCGACCACGATATTGGCGCCCGGCGCCATCGCGGTGGACCATTCGGCATCCAGCAGCGTCTCGATGCCGTCATCCTGTCCGCCAAAAACCACGTCGGGGTCATAGCAGTTTTGCATGTTGCCAGACTGCGGCTGGATCTGCGCAAAGGTGCCGCCGTACTTTCCAAGGTTGAACTGGCTGACGAAATTGGTCCAGTCGCCTGGCACCATCGAGTCGTCTTCCACCACGGCGATGGTGACTCCTTTGCCGGTAAGACCCTTGGCACGAATGCCGTCAACGTTGTAGATCTTTGACAGGTCTCCAGGGACCAGGCCGCGAACATCACCGCCGACAATAGGTATCGCCTGCGGAAGAGCCGTTCCCGCGGTGGTCAGCGCACTGGAAGCTACATGGAACATACCGCTCGCCTTGTTCCAGTGGCCTACACGCGGCGCCGTGTGCAACGGCTGCGCAAGCAGCGTACTGAGGCCGGCGACGCCCACCACAATCGGTTGCAGCGCGCGCGGCACACTGATATCGGTGGCGTTGGCCACCCGCGGCTTGCCACCCACCGAATAGACATTCTCATGCGTGTGGAACGCGCGATTCACCTGCCCCACCGTACCGCTGAAGTCGATCTGCATGTGGTTTGGATAGACACCGTTCACCGTGAAGCCCTGCGAGATCAGCCACGACTTGGCCGCCGCAATGTCACTGTCGGCGACACCAAAATTCTGACCGTACTGTGCAGGTGTCAGCCAGTGGTGAAACAGGGATGAACTGGAATCGTGCTGCCCGGCAATCAGCCGATCAAGGGCCGCAGTGCGCGTACTGCCACGCTTGAGGATCAACTGCAGGTGATTCATGCGGGCTGTGGCGGTGAGAGCAGCCTTCGGCGGCAGGGAGCTGATTGCCGCCAAGTGGGTGTTGGCCAGCGTGGAGATCGTGCTGTTGTCGATGGTCTGCGTGACACGCGGAGCCTCGACCGTATCAATTCCAGGCAATGAGAGTAACGAACTGGTTTGTGCCATGGCGACGGCTGGCAGCGCCATGGCGATGCAGGCAACGAGAAGTGAGCGGCGATGGAACTTGGACACGATTTTCATGTGATCAGTACTCCGAGCGGCAGACGGCGAAAAGGGTTTGAGGTCAGCAGGGCCATCCAGGCCCCATTCCACGAACACGCATCACTAATCCACGTCGTGAATCACCACACCTTTTGAACGGGCTGATCGGTGGAGCAAGAACCATGGAAGACGCACCCGATGCTGTGCGCTCGGGTATCGAACGCATTGATCTGGTTAGTTTGATTGCGCGGTGTCGAGTCGCGAGCAGCAGCGGCAGAAGCCGCTGTCGTGACCCATCATGGGACTCTCTCCACTGAGACAGCGGGCACAAAACGATGCCGGAGACGCCCCTTTCGTCGACTGCAGACAGAACGCAGCCAATCGCCTCTGCTTCAAGATCCTACTCTCATGCGTCGACTCGGCAAGCGCTTCGTCCACATACGCAGGAACTTGGACAAGTCCTTTTTAATCAATAGGTTGAACAGATCCACGCAACGCTACTGCAGCATGGATCCAGCGCAGGGAATTACGCGTGACCGAAGCGCCGAGCAAGTCCAGCCGACTTCAATCGGTGGGACGTCTTGATCAGGAACGGTAATTTTTTCCGTTATCGCGCAGGTATTTGCGGTTACCAATATTTCTGGTTTTCCATGTAGATGAATCTTGACTGAACATATGGTTTTCCATTCATTATCCAAGATCCATCAAGCAGCTGAAAACCTCACCGTGCTGTGCATTCCCCCACCGTTGTCTGGCAGCGCCCATGGTTCAAGTACACCTCGCGATGCTTGCGGACGGCATCTGCATCCTGCGTTACGCCCAATCAAGCGGGCACACGCGACCACAAATACCTCAATGGTCGCCAGGCACATCGCCGCTTCACCGATTTGTGGATCCCGCAAATGGACTTCTGCGCGGACGGGAGACCGGAGAAACGAGTATCGGAAAATGTCACCCTGAGCATCTCATCGCGGGCGGCTGCCCCACGCAGCGCGTGGTAATCGCTCTTGCCGGCGAGGCGCAAGCCGAATTCATCTCGCTTGCGCTCGTCGACCTGCTGTGGAAGGTGGCTGGCGTCAAGCGCCGGCTGATCTGGCTGGCGCTGAACGACGCCGTTGAGCCGTGGCTCCGTGAGTGGGCTCCCCTGTAAACCGGGACATCAAGGCCGTGCATGGCGAGGTGACCGCGCTGCTTGATGCCGGCGTGGTCGAGCGCAGCGCTGTGGGTGTGGTGTTTTCCCCTACGGCGCCGTGCAAGCGGAGTGGCTTTCTGTTTGGTTGTCTTTCTCCTTGGCCACCCAAACAGAAATCAACTTGGTCGCCGTTAACGATCGACTGCGCCCGCCTTGTGAGGTGTCCCGCCAGGGCCTGGCGCGCCAGGAGCAAGAGCCGCTGCAACCTACAGCAACGCCTCTTGCGCGGCCGCATAACTCAACTCCCCCTCCACGATGCGCGCCGGCGCCGTATACGGATGCACCGTCGTATGCTTCGCGTCGATGAGGTGGATCACCTCGATCCCGCGCAGCTTCAGCACGTCGGACACCAGCGACCGATGACAGCGCCACCACACCGCCTCGGCACACATGATCGCCGTGCGCTTGGCGGCGGCCAAGGGCAGCAGTTGGGCGAGCCCCTCGGCAAACTCGGCGGTGGCGAGGTAATCCGCATACGCCCGGAACGAGGCGTTGCGCCACGCGGTATTTGGCGAATCCTTCTGCACTCTGCGGCGGCCACCCAGTTTGGGAATCCACTGGTAGGCGATGCCGTGTGCCGGCAGCGACTCGGTCAGTGCCTCGCGGGCGAAATGCGGATAGCGGCGCGAACCGGGGAAGCTGCGGATGTCGGCGATGGCTTCGATTTGAGATGCCCAGAGCAGCGCCACGAACTCCTCCAGCGTCCGGGTGGAGTGGCCAATCGTCCAGATCCTGGCAGGGTCGGCAGACATCATCGCTCAGTCAATCTTGTGCAGCGCCGAGCCCTTGTGCAGCGCGACGTGGTCGGTCTTGTCGCTCTGGATCTCGTACTGCGGGTCGGTTTCGGTGCAACGGTGCGTGTGGCCCTTGTAGTCGGTATCTTTCGTGTGCACCCTGGTGATCTTGCCGCTGACGTGGCCGGCCTCTGAATTCCAGCGCACGTGGTCGCCCACCTTGAATTCGTGACTCATGATCGTTGCTCTGCTTGGCGTGACAACGGCCATTAAAGCGCAGCGCATGTGCAGGCGAGGTCAGCATTCGCGGGACACTCGACTTGATTTCGCCGGCGCAAACATGGCGGTCACGGTGCCCGGAAAGAGAGTGCGCGGCCATGCGGGGGCTGGGGTGGAGTCGTTCTGGCCGCAGCGCGGCGCTTAGAGTATCCCCTTGGCGCCCACGCCGAACGCCGTGACCAGGCGGGTGATGATCAGCTTCGTTGACAAGTTGACGTCGGGGAAATCGCCGACCGGGCGATAGCAAGCGTAGAAGCGGGGATTGCTGGCACGCATCGGCAGACACCCCGGTTTCAGGTCGAAACTGGTGGCGTAGCGGAATGGCCACAGATCGAAGAACGGCAGGTTTTCGGAGAACGTGCCGATCGCCTGGTTGATGTCGGTAAGCACCGGCACCGCCGGTTGGCGCGGGGCGATCACCCAGGCGTTCTGCGGCTGGGTGTCGCGCATGATGACGCGGCGCAGCTGATCGGAGAACGCGTGGTCGTAGACGATCACGCCGGACTCGGTGTTGTAGTGGTCCGAGCGGGGGTCGAAGTTGTGCGAGCCGACCATGCCGAAGTCGTCGTCGACCACGATCGACTTTGCGTGCAGGCCAAAGCGGCGGCCCGTGCTCAGCAGCGGTGCGGGCAGGTTGCTGGCTTTGCTGCTGCCCAGCAGGTGCAGACGTGCGCGTGAAGCCTTGGCCGGGCTGGCCGTCTGCGGCGAGGGGTGCGCGGTGTCGGCGTCCAGGTTGGCCAGCTCGTAGTCCACCGCCGGGCCAGGCGCGTGTGGCTTGAGCTCGTGAATCTCGAAGCCGAACTTCTTGAGGTAGCGCTTGCGGTGCTTGTACGACATCGCGTACACGGCAAAGGCGTCGGTGGAGGCCAGCGAGTTGGTCGACACAATTACCCGCGGCGGATCGGCGCGCCGGTGCAGC
>JBDTKM010000270.1:0-6465 GCA_039935315.1 Rhodanobacter sp.
GACGTGCCCACCGCCGAGACGCGGGGAGAACACGCCCATCGGCGCTGCCACCAGTTCCTGATCGCGGTCAAAGGTTCAGTGCACGTGGTGGCCGACGACGGCGAGCGCCGCGAGCAGTTCGTACTCGATCGTCCCAACCTGGGCCTGTACCTGCCGCCAATGACCTGGGGCATCCAGTACCGCTACTCGGACGATGCCGTGCTGCTGGTTTTTGCCTCCCACCACTACGACGCCAGCGACTACATTCGTGAATACGGCACGTTCGTGGAGCAGGTCCAGCGCGAGCGGACATGAGCTTGACTGTGCTCACCCGACTGCGGGCGTTGATCGGCGCATCGAGCTTTCTGCGATTCCTGATCTCCGGCGGAATCAACACGGCGGTCACCTATGCAGTCTATCTCGGCCTGCTCGGCGTCTTAGGCTACAAGATCGCCTACAGCATTGCCTATGTCGTTGGCATCGTGCTGGCGTTTCTGATCAACCGACTTTTTGTCTTCCAGACCCACCGCGGATGGCGTTCGATGGTGCTGTTTCCATTTGTCTATCTGGCCCAGTATCTGGTGAGCCTGGCGGTACTCTGGGCCTGGGTGGAGCACCTGCATATGTCCAGCAAGCTGGCTCCGCTGATCGCCATTGTGATCACGATTCCACTGACCTTCGTGCTATCCAGACTGGTGTTCGGCCGCGGTCGCGGAGCAAGATTCGGGCCACTCCCTGCACAGGGTGCAGCTCGACATGCTGAAACGAAATGAGCAAGGATCGCCATCCAAGCGAGTATCCATGGAACAGCTAATGCACATCCGTTATCCACGGTGGCCTCGCGAGCGCGTCATTGCCTTTTCGTTCATTGCCTTGGTCTTGCTGCTCGCCAACTGGGCATCGGCCGTGGTGAGCTTTCCGTACGACGCGGGGCTCTACTGGGACCTCGGTCAGACTTCGACTCTGCACGCGTTTCCGCATACGTTCCGCGGCTACCTTTGGCCGTATATCCTGATCCCCGCACACACTATCGATCAGTGGACCGGAATCCAGACGCCATGGGCGTGGCGAATCATCTCTTCCCTGATCTACAGCCTGCTGTTTACCGGCCCGGTTGCGGAGCTCTTCAAACGTTCTTTCGGAGGACGGCTGTCCATTGCCAGAAGAAGCTGGATGGCAATCGCAACGCTGGTCATTTTCCCGGGCTTGTTCCTCTACCCGCTTTCTGATCTTCCGGCTGCGCTCTTTCTAGTTTGCGGCATACTGCTGACCGACTCGCGCCACGGCCGCCGCTGGGTCATTAGGTGCCTAGCTTCCGGCGCACTGGTGGCCGCCGCCTACAACACTCGAACCATTTACATGCTCGCATTCTTGGCGATGCTGGCGCTGGTGCCGCTGTTCTTTTTTCGTGGACGGCCGGTCTGGACCCGCGCAGTTGCATTACTTGCGTTCGTGCTCGGTGCTGCAATCGTGTGCGTGCCACAGGCAGTGATCAACAAACGCCTGTACGGGGTAGCCAGCCCTTTGGTACAAACCAGCTCGCTCATGGCGAGTCAGCTCTACTGGGGTGTGACCCTGCAGCGCTACGAGACTTCCATCCGGCACGACGTCCCATCGGCGAGCTTGTTTTACAGGGATCAAGCAGGGATCGCCTTCAACTCGGAGTTCCCGGGATATTTGTCCAAGCATACGATCCTCAATTACGCCACGACAGTCATCGCCCATCCGCTGTTCTTTTTCGGCGCCTACGGCCGCCACTTGGTGAATGGGATTGATGTCCGCGACGGCATGGTATACACCGACGAATTGTCGAAAAACAGGACAATCTGGTCGCTATTCTGCTTCACGCTGTTTGCGTTCTGCACGTTTGTACTGAGCACACGAGACACCAAAAACTGGGCCGAATGGGGGTACCTCGCACCGCTGCTCGTCGTCGTCGTTGGCATCCTGCCGGGCGCAATCGAGACCCGCTTCTTGATGCCGCTGTACCTGCTTCTGTTTGGCGCGGTCGCCACCCGATTCGAATGGAGCTACTTTGCCAGCCAGCTAAGACGGCACTGGGCATCAATCGTCGTTGGCTACGTGGGACTGGCCTCCATTTGGCTGGCGATCACCTCATCCACAATGGCGCAACTACGTTACGTATTCCCCTAGGGATGCGCTGACCCCTGAAGCCCCCCACAGACGTCCATACGTCTGTTCTGATTATTGCGATTTCAACGCATCAGACAATTCGTGTTCAGTGACCATGAGTCGTTTCCCGGTCATTCCGCTCTGCACAACCTAATTTGCCGCCGGACAGGCGAAGCTACCCCACAGAGGCCGGCAACTTGAATGGCGCCATCCACAAGTGCGACAAGGCAAAAGGCTTCAGCGCCTGCGCGTCGCTCTTGAACAGCCTCTTGAAACGCAACTTCTGGTAGTCGAACGGTTGCTTCCGTGTGCCCCGTGTGCGTCACCGCATCTTTCAGATGCCCTCGAGCATCGCCTTGACGATGCCGCGCCTGGCCGCGACGTTCCACGAGCGCCCTCGCTCAGGTACGCGTTTCTGGTCACCGTGATGGTCTGCCTCGGCACATGGCGACTGCTCGCGACGGCTTGAGTCAGACCAGCTACGGGGCCGGTGATGGCGGCCGTGTGCACTCATCCCGACTCGATATCGCCCCCCCCCTGATGTACGTCTCCATTCCGTGTTGCGGACGGAAGGCGGAGCACGCAGACGCTTCCTGCATTTCGAAAGGCATCGAAGCTATGCAGTCGGCAGGAGCGTGTCGATATCGCGGTCCTCGGCGCGGAGAGGACGCTTACGATTCGACGTCCGAATTTCTCCGCAGCAGAACGAGCTTTTCCCACCTGTATAATCGACTGACACACTCCTGCCGCGGCTCACAGATCGGATTGTCATTCATAAAGGGAACAACCCATGACAGTAAACGGCCACTTGGCTAACGGGCAGATGCCGCCCACGGGGCGAAAGCAGCACGTTTGGGGCGCACCCGTCGCATTGATGCTTCCAGTCACGCTGACCGTCCTCGCTATCTGGCTTCCGTTCGGATTTTCAATGACCGCCCTGATCGAAGGATGGGGTGTCCTTGGAACATTCGCCGACCAGCACCTTTTCTTCCTCACCAGTGTCGGCAGCCCGATGCAGGCTCAAGCGCTACGGCCCCTCACGATATTCCCGCAGGCGCTTGCGTATTTCCTGGATCCGGACTCATTTTTTTATTGGCATGTGCTTCTCGCCCTCGCGTTGATCGTCAAGGGAGCTGCTTCCGCCCACTTGATGGCCAGGATCAGCCACTCGGTGCGATGGGGTGCGCTCATGGGTGTATTGGTGCTGGTCTACCCTGCAGACACGATGCAACTGTCCTTCCGAAGCATCCATATCAACTGGGCGCTCGCGCTTCTTCTCGTAGGTAGCAGCCTGTTCGTCGAAGCGTGCAGACGCAAACACCATCTGAGCAAGCATCTCGCTGCCCTGTCGGCAGCCACATTCCTTTTCCTCGCATGCTGCATGTACGAGGCCAGCCTGCCGCTTATTGTCGTGCCGCTTCTTGCTATTTACGCCATATACGGCGTGAAGGGTTCGATCAGCTATTTGCGTATCAACCTCGCGGTCCTTCTGTTTTGGCTTGCCAGCGCAGCGATCTATGTCGCCTATGCCCTGGTTACCGCGCCGAAAATCGCGAGCTACGAAACGTCTATTCTCTCCGGTGGAAACCTGTTATCGATATTGATTGCGTCGTTTCCGAAGCTTTTTTCCATTGGCGCCCTTAGGGCACTTCTGGGAGGGTGGGTCGATGCAGCAAGAATGGTAGGATCCGAATTCAATAGTTATTCTTACTTGGCGCTGGCGGCTGCGGTTATTGTCATCGCCATCGTGAGTGTGACGAAAATTTCCTGTTTGTGCTGGCACCCAAGCGAGGCGCGACCGGGTACAGCCTCTTGGAGATGGCCCTTGCGCACCGTACTTGCGGGCGCAGTCATGACCCTTCTTGGCTATGCGCCGTTTCTGGTTTCCGGCGCTCACCTGGCCATAAGCCAACGAACTTTCCTCTTCGCGACTCCGGGGGCCGCGATGGTTTGGGTCGGCCTGCTGATCATGCTTTGGAAGCTGGCGAACTGGCCCGCCATTGCTTGCGCCTCATTGCTGATCTTCGGGGGCTTGGGAGCGCAGCTGGTGCAGTTTCACCATTACGTCAGAATCTCGCAAGTTCAGCGGACATTGTTGAAGTCGATCATGCAGAACTTCGATGGCCGGCTCGGAGGCAAGACCTTACTGATCCTCGATGGCAGCAATCAATTAGGCCAGACTTGGATGTTCGGTGAAGGCAACCTGCGCATGGCGCTCAGCTACCTTTACGGCCATTCAATCGGACCTGTTGAAGTGTGCCGCATGCCCAACGCTGAGTGGGAGCACGCGGATAGTCTTGCCCGAAAAGGGTCATGTGAGGAGACGGCCTCCGAATGGATACTGCGACCCGCAAGCACTGTGAGCGGCCCCGGCTATATCGCCCCACCCAGAACGGCGAACGTCCATCTGGCAAAAAGCGACCTCATCACAGTGCGGATCAATCCCGATGGATCAGCCGTCGCCAACCCTGACTTAGACTCTTACCGTCGCAACCTTATGGATGCCGGGAGCACTGCAGCTCTGCGCTATCGAAACGTTCTTCTGGCCAAACATGAGACGATGGACATGTTCAGGGACGTTCCGCCGGTTGATCAGTTTGATTGGAACTTCGGCAAGTGGTGGAGCCTCGAGGTAGTAGTGCGAGGCACCGGTTGGCGTGAACCCGAATGGACGTCACACGGTCTGTTCCATGAATCTGACGCATGGAAAGCCGACGACCGGGCCGCACTCTATTTCGATATATCGCTATCTCGCGGCGCGCATGTCATCAACGGAAGGTTCGGGATCATAGTCAATGAAGCCGTCCGCCAGAGCATGGTCGTTGTCCTGAATGGTGTCACCTTGCCTGTGGAGTGGGGCAACGACCACGCCTTCCAGACAAAGATTCCAGCAGGACTGTTGCGACTGAAGAACAACGAAATTGCGTTCCAGTCGATCAGCGACCAGAACTACTACGGCCTCTCGGCTCAACTAATCGGTTTTAAAATTCGCGCGAGATAAGTGACGCTGAGTTGCGCCCTGCTCGAAGCGACTGGGCTGGTCAGGCGTGACGCCAAGACTTGTGGCTACTGTTCTACTATTCGCAAACAAGATATCCGAGCTGAACTCATTGATCACGGCATAGAGACAGCCGCCGGGACGGGGGGGGTACTTCAGAATTGAATTGACTAACGATGGTTGCCTATCCCTGGGAAAGGGGCAGAGGGAATCAGACTGAAATAGTTCCCCCCCAGTGCATCCCATTTTTCCCACACAAACTGTTCGAGCCCGACTGTACCCAAACCTGCGCTGTTACAGCTAATCTGCCGGCGTTATCCGTCTTGAGGCGTTCCGTGCATGCTGCCGAATACTCACGATCGAGGACTGTTCTTTTTTCACAATCCCAAGGCCGGCGGCACCTCAGTCGCTCGCGCGCTTGAATCGATGTTTGTGGACGTGGAGCGCTGTCCACTGATTGAGAATAGT
Source organism: Rhodanobacter sp. (assembly GCA_039935315.1). Taxonomy (GTDB): domain Bacteria; phylum Pseudomonadota; class Gammaproteobacteria; order Xanthomonadales; family Rhodanobacteraceae; genus Rhodanobacter. The sequence goes on from JBDTKM010000270.1 coordinate 5,579, forward strand.
CAGCGCGACCATGATCGCCGTCACGGCGACTATGCTGCCTTTCGCGGTTACCGCTATTACGGAGGGCACTACGGGCATGACATTTTCAGCGTCGTGACCAACGACAGCCACTGCGCCGTCACTAACTTCCGTGACCCTGCCGAGCGCCTACTTTCGCTCTATAACTACTACCGCCTTGACGTGACGATTCCGAAAGATCCTTCGGAGGTCGATAACTACTATGCAGTGATGTTCGCGCAGCAAGTTGACTTCCACCGGTTTGTGTCCACGGAAGACCCGCGAATAGAGATCCATACCAGGAACCACCATACACGCCAGCTGACGAATTCAGGTTGGGTTTCTGAATGCGCACTCGGGCTGACTTATGCAGTCGCAATGTTGAAGAGTATGCCCTGGTTCTACATTTGCGAACGTCCTGAATTGTCAATGCGATGGGCGCGACAGGTATTTGGTCACTCCTTCCCTGTGATCCCACGCGAGAACGTCACCAGCCGCGAGAAAAATGGTCGTTTCGCAGTGACGGATATAGAACCCGCAACGCGGCGCATCATCTACGAAAAAAACGTACTCGACGAAACGCTGCGCGCCCGTGCTGTGCGGCGAATGCAACGAGAAGCTTGAATTCGAACCGACCCGGACCCCAGCTCTTCCAGGGGCAGCTTGGATTTGCCCGATTTCGTTTGACTACTGGAACGTTCCGGCCGTTTTTGCTTCAGATTAACAGTAGCGCGAGGTTCACAGATGACCGGCGATGCAGGGCACATCTTCACGCGGCCATGCGTTGCGACCTCGGCACCGCTCGGGCGCCCTGGCGTAAGGGCCTGGCCAGGACAGCTTCCATGGCCGCGTGGCCTAGGAGCGTGGGCGGTAGAAACCAAGTGAGCGAG
>JBDTKM010000271.1:0-21552 GCA_039935315.1 Rhodanobacter sp.
GAGCTGGGCTTCCAGCCGCTGCGCATGCCCATACGACAACGCGCTGTGGCGCGACGCGTTGGCGTGGATCTTGGTGCCCTACAGGCTCACCGTGCCAAAGCGCGAGAGCTGGTTCTCCCGGGCGAGCTGCAGCACCTGCACGAAAATCGCGGCGGCCTCCTTGCCGAAACGACGGCGGAAATTCGCCAACGTGTCGTGGTCCGGGTGCTGATCGCATGCAATGAAGCGACAGGCCAGCGAGTCGTAAGTGGCCCGCTCGATCTTGCGGCTGGAATGGGTGCCTGTGGCGTAGCCGTAGATCAACAACGAGAGCAGCAGCGCCGGGTGGTAGGTGTCACTGTCGCGTCCGGCATAAGCGCGCTCAATCAACGAAAGATCCAGTCCTTCCACCACATCGACCACGTACCGCGCCAAGTGCGACTACGGCAACCAGTCCTGCACGGACGGTGGCAACAAATAGTCGGTCTCGCGGTACCAGTCGAAATCCGCGCATGCCATCGGCCGTCGTCCAGGATGCCCAATTTTTACCGAGAGGCGCGGGTAAGTCCGACAGGCTGCCAGTCAGGAGCGGCTCGGGCGCGATAACCTCCAGCAGGCCTATCCGCTGCGCGAAGCTGACGCCATGCAATGACATCGGCAATGATTGATAGCGACTCTCCGATGACTTGGCTGGAGAGCGTGGAGCTGGTCGGGATCGAAGTGGATTGTGAGGCGCGCCTTGTGGCGCAATCCCTGATTTTCGGCGTCCATCTGTACTTGCTGCGGCGTCCGCGAGACACCGACTGATCTCGATGTCATGACCAGCTATGCAGCATGGTGCGCACCCGACGGCGATCGGTCAAACGATCGTCTGCTTCGGCGACACGCTGGTCGACGTGCATGCCCGCATGGCCGGTACGGTCAGCCACCTGCACTTGTTCCTCATGCTGGCGGCGCATCGGCCAACGCGGCGGTGGCGATCGCGCGGCTCGGTAACGACGCGTGTTCGCCGGCGTGCTCGGCGGACATATGTGGCGTTATGTTGTTGAAGCAACTCGACCAAGCCATCGTGAAAATACGTCACGTGCGACATTGGGTCGGTTAACACGGCACTCGTCTTCGTGGCTCTGGATGAGCGCGTCCAGCGCAGTGTCGGCTTGAATCGGCCACGCTGAGAAAGTCGTCGTTTCAATCAAGTAGTCCCATAGCTGCCGTTCGACACGGAGGGTCATCCATCCGCCATTTCCGTCAGCGAGCGCCGCGGATACCTGGGAAATGCCAGGCGAAAGGGCTCACTTCAACCGACACCGGCAAGCCGCCTCGAATAGGGCCTGCATCTATCACCAGAGGGTTTGGGGGAGGTTGCTTCTCGACGGACCTGTGCCGGTGCCGCTTATCCTGGCGCGCCGCAGGCACGCACCATGGCGCGAAGGCGCACCTGCCGAATACCACGAGCGCCAGCTGACGGTGCCACAGGCATAGTTCTCCCGGTGCAATCACACGGTCCGATTCGATTGCAGATAGACAGGCTCATAATAAACGAACTAGTTCGTCTGTAAAATACCTCTGCGCTGACAGAGCCCGGGTTGGTTTGAGTCGCTGCCTGGCGAAAGCCAGCCGAACGCATGGTTAAGGGACCTCGCATTCCGAGCACCAAACGGCAACCCAGACGGCCCAGAATTATCCCGTCAGTGCACTGCGCTTCGCGATTGAGTTCGACAAATCGGTCGATCAACTCGACGATCTGGATCAGACCGCGTAACCATAAGCCTGTGACGGGGCGGCTGTGAATTGCCTGCGTGCCGTCTGCGGCCTTTGGGCGCGAGGCAGTGATCAATTGACTGCAATGTACTGTTTGGTACACTAACCGAATGTAACCTGACTCGAGCTCCATCTCGGAGAAAACGGCATGAGTAGCTTGGGCAACGGGGCATTTCTGGTCGGACTGGTCGGGTCCGGTATTCAACTTTCCTTGACGCCCGCGTTGCATGAGCGGGCAGGGGATCGACACGGTGTACGGTACCTATACCAATTGATCGATCTCGCTCGGCTGCGTGTGGGCGTGGAGGCTCTCCCCGAACTGTTGACGGCCGCCGAACAGATGGGATTCAACGGACTCAACATCACCCACCCGTGCAAGCAGGCGGTGATTCCCTATCTTCATGAGCTGTCCGAGAAAGCCAGTGCCGTCGGCGCGGTCAATACCGTGGTGTTCAAGGCCGGCCGCCGGATAGGACACAACACGGACTGCTGGGGGTTTTCGCAGGCCATTCTTGAAAGTCCCGCGTCGAAGCGACTGGGAACTGTCGTGCAACTTGGTGCCGGGGGTGCAGGCGCCGCCGTCGCGTATGCGGTGCTGTCTCTGGGAGCGGCGCGGCTTGTCCTGTTCGACAGGGACGAGACCCGGGCAGAGAGCCTCGCCGCCAAACTGGCCGGTCGGTTCGGCGCCGACCGCGTCGTCGCCAGCTCCGATCTCCCGGCAGCAATGGCAACGGCGGACGGACTCATCCACGCAACGCCAACCGGCACCGCGGCCCATCCCGGTCTGCCGTTGCCCGCGCAGCTACTCAGATCCACGCAGTGGGTTGTGGATATTGTCTACTTTCCGCTCGAGACCGAGTTACTGAAAGTCGCAAGGCGGCGTGGCTGTCTCACCATCGATGGAGGCGGCATGGCAATCTACCAGGCTGTTCGGGCGTTTCATCACTTCACGGACCTGCAGGCGGATGCTGCACACATGCGCCGCGACTTTGACCAATTGGTCGAAGCCCGCGACCGGCCTCACTCGGCTTGGGAGTGTGGGCGCTAGAAACCGAGCGAGCGAGGCAAAGCGGCTTTGAGTCAGGTTTTTCGACTATTCGAGGCGGATAGCCTTGAGCTATTGAACGGAAAGAAGCGAAAAAGCGGGCGAAAATCGTGAAACCGCGGCAACTTGAGTTTCTACCGCCCACGTCCCTGAGAGCGGGCTGGTCTCGACCGCAGCGCGTTCAAATTGATTGAGCCCCACCTGACTGGCCAAGAACCCGACCGCGATCTTTACGAACCCGGCAATGACTTGCGCAGGATCGTCAGCACGACGTTGAGGTCCTCGAGCGGTATCTGGCCGGGTGCTGAACTCGTTTGGCCGACAGCGAAAGTGACTGACGACCCGAACACCCAGCCGATCATGCGTGTCAGCGCTCCGTAGCCGCCCATCGATATGCTGATCAGCGGAAGGCGCAGTTCGCGGCTCGCTCGTAACGTAGCCATCAACAGGACGAGAACGTCCGCCAGATCGCGTGGCGTCACGGCCACTTTGGCAATGTCGCCGTCGAGCGATTGTGCTGTGCAGAACGTGCGGTGCAGTTGCTCGGCGTCAGGCGTCTCCTGAAAGTTGTGATAGGAAAGAATCAGCTGAGTGCCGCTGCTGTGGCATGCGGTCCGGACGCGGACGATGTGCTCGGCCGGTGCGCTCATCTCGAAATCGACGAAATCCACAACCTGCTGCGCGCATATCGCCTCACACAACGCTGCCACGTGCCCATCCGTCAACGTCACCGGCTGCCCTCCCTCGCGCTCTGAGCGAAGCGTGAAGATCAACGGAATGTCGCCCGCATCCCGACGCAGGCGACGGGCCAGGTCGATCACGTCTGCCATGTCGGCAACGCCTTCAAAGAAATCGACCCGCCATTCGATGAGGTCCGGCTTCAAGCTGAAGATGCTGCTCAGCTCATCAAGGATTGCCGTGCGCGAGCGGCCAACCAGGGGCGTGCAGATCAGCGGTTCAGTGCCGCCGCCAATCACCCGGCCACGCGCCACGATGCTCTTTGAGAAGCCCATGCGATTCATCTCCTTTCCGCGTTGACGCAAAGGCTAAAGTGTAGTCGACACCGAAACGATGGCTACACCTGCCAGCCGGGCCCCGAGCATCCCTCGACGCGCTGACTGCACTCGTGATGCACGGTCCAGGGCGTGACTATGTCAAGGAAGCGTGCGTGACCTCAACCGCACCGATCGGTCGCAATGGGCAGGTCTGACGAAAGACCGGTGCTCACTGACGCATGACCTTGGGCGAGGCTCAATGGACGCCCCCAGGTGGCCCAGGGCGAGCCGGTGGCGCCAATTGTCGGCGGCGCCTCCTGGGCGGTCACTGGCGACACGGCAAGTCCTGGAGCCAGTGCACCCGGGTTGCGCAGTGGACTCATGTGGACTTCTCCCGCCAATGTCCTCTGACAGATCTGTTGGTACCCCCGATTTGCCCGCGGCAGCGACCGCTCCGGTCACAACGTGAACGCAGCGGCAGGCTCGTCCGGTTGCTAGAGAGTTATCCTTGGCCAATCTGCAGTTCGCAGTCAACGGTCCACCAGTGAAGCGTGAAAACGCGGATCCGTGCAGTTCGACCGCGTTGTCGGCACAACAGGATTTGGCACCAGGCCAGAGTGGCCCGGCGGCAAAAAGTTGGTTACGCAGCGCCTTGCCTGGAACGCAAGGAGCGGCAACGGGTGTTCATCTTGCCGCCGGCGGCAACCAGCCAGCGTTGCTACGGGCCTGTCGTTGGTATTGGATGATGGACACCCACTATGCTTCAACCAATGGTTCGGACTCAGCCATGACGACCGTCCGAGCCCTTTAAACCAGAACCCACATCGTGGTCACAAGACGATCAGCAGGAAGCCACATGAAGAGAGCCATCGCCACGGCCTCGCTGCCGGGGAGCCTGAGACAGAAACTGGAAGTGGCCGCCGCCGCGGGCTTCGATGGGGTCGAACTGTGCCAACCGAATCTGGTTGCATCGGAATTGTCGCCGGAGTCCATCCGGAAGATCGCCGCCGATCTCGGCCTGACCATCGTCGCATTGCAGGCGCTACGCAACTTTGAGGCTGGGCCCGAGCGGCTGATGCAGCGAAGTTTCTCGCGTGCACGGCAGCAACTCGAGGTGACGGCTCGCCTTGGTTCACCGCTGCTGCTGATTGGCAGCAATACATCCGCCGATACCATCGCCGATACGTCGCTTGCCGCCGAGCATCTGCACCGCTTGGCGGAAATGGCCGCTGAGTTCGGCCTCTCGCTGGGGTTTGAGGCGCTTCCGTGGGGTCGTCACGTGACCGACTACCGGGCTGCCTGGCAGTTGGTCAAAGCGGTCGGCAGTGATCACCTCGGGCTCGTGCTTAACTCCTTTCATGCGTTGTCCATGGGCACTGATCTTGGACAGATAACGGAAATTCCGGCGTCTCGCATCGCCCTGGTGCATGTTGCGGACGCCCCGGACCTGGATATCGGCATCCGCCATCTCAGTCGTCATTACCGATGCTTTCCCGGCCAGGGTAGCCTTCCGCTCGAGGAGTTCGCGCGACGCGTTGCCGAGACAGGGTATGACGGTTACTACTCCAACGACGTCCTCAGCGATGCATTTCTCACATCGAGCGGTGCCGCGATTGCCAGAGAAGGTATGAGTTCGCTCGCGTGGCTGGCCGATGAGATCGACGCGGGCCACTCGACTTCCGTGGCCGCCCACCGTGCCGACGAAACGATGCTGCGCGATATCGCGTTCATCGAGTTTGTTGCTGAGGTCGGTGACGAAAGCAGACTTGTCGAAATCCTTGTCGATATCGGATTCCGGCAGACGCATCGTCATCGTTCCAAGGACGTCAGGTTGTACCAGCTCGGCGGCGTGAACATCATTCTGAACCTGGAACCCGACAGCTATGCCGAGGGCTATTTCTGGGACCACGGCATGTCGGTCTGCGCCATCGGCTTCTATGTTCGCAATCCCGGCCTGCTGCGGGAGCGTGCCGCAAAGCTTGATTACGGATGGATAGAGGCAAGCGCAGCGGCCGGTGAGCTGGAGATCCCAAGTGCAAAGGGTCCGGGAGGCGTGCTTAGCTGCTTCGTTCCCGCGGCTCCAGCGGGGCGTCCATTCTATGAAGTCGATTTCGTGCCGACCGAGACCAGCTCCGCGACTGATCGCAGCGAGGTCCTGAGGGTTGATCACGTCGCGCACGCGGTGCGCTCTGAGGACTTTCTGCCGACATCTCTGTATTTCCGCTCGATGCTCCGGCTCGGTGTCGGCCCGACAACCGACTTGATGGATCCGTTCGGCATCGTTCACAGCAAAGTAGCGAGGAATCACTCCGGCACGGTTCGCTTGCCGTTCAGTACGACAAACAGTTTCGGGGCGGGCCCGCGGCGTTTCATCGAGCACTCGCGCGGCGCCAGCATCCAGCAGATTGCGATCCAGACGGCCGATATTTTCGCGACAGCCAGTAATGCGGATCCCAGGCACGTTCTGCCGATCGGGGAGAACTACTACGAAGATCTGGCGGCTCGGTACGAGTTACCAGAGCCATTGGTCGAGAAGATGAAGGCGTTCAACATCCTTTACGACGCCGACGCCGACGGTGCGCTGTTCCACTTCTACTTTCGTGAAGTTGATGGTCTTTTCTTCGAGATCTTGCAGCGCATTGGCGACTACGACGGCTACGGCGCGGTCAATGCCTCGATTCGGCTCACCGCTCAAGCCAGGTGTCGCGAGCAAGTCGGGGAAAAGTTCGGCGACTGACCTTGCCCCAGATTCCTTACCCCATAGCCAAGGCTATGAGCTGGCTTGTCGGGCCTGGTCGACCAGCCGGCGTTGTTCGACCGGCATGGGGCTGACGTAGTTCGGGGTGGAGTGTTGCCCGGACCGGTTGCACCAGAGCCAAGGCGAATTCCAGCGGTCGTTGCAACATCTCCGGCGTGGAGGTGCCAAATGCCACGATCACGACATCGCGTGTCAATCAATCCACCCCGTGTCGACTGCACCGGTGGATCATCACGGCCAGGCAAAGTCAGCCCTCGTCGGTGGGAATGCAGTTGTTGATATGACCGACCCAGACCCGCTCGGACTGACATGGCGGTCGAGCAGATTCGGCGCGATCGGCGGAGCATGGGTGCTGTCGGTGGTGACTTTGAACTGCTCCTTGCCCTCGGCGCGAACACCGTGCGTGCGCATCCACGACTTCAGCCGCTGCTTGCCAACGCGTACGTCGTTCTTGCGCAGCTCCTGCCAGTATCCGAGCGGCCGCAAGCAAGCTTTGTCTGAGCGCCAACCATGTTGATTTGCACCCGTGCTTTGTCACTGAGGTGTCGACGCGGCGCGGCGCTGGCTTGGAGCGCGGCGTATCCGTGGCCGACGCTGACGCTCACGTTCAGTACCTGGCACTGCGCCGTGATTGGCGACTTCTGGCGATGGCGCTGGAAGGCGTACCTCACGTCGTGCCCTCGGCGAAGTGCGCCGTCGCTTTTCCCAGGGTGTCGCGCTCCATGCTTCACCTGGGCCCGCTCGACACGCCGTCGCGCCATCTCCATCTGTCGGCGCTCACTGGCCTGCTATCGGCGCCCTTGAGTTGGCGTTGCGGACTCGCCTTGATCCGATTGGACAGCGTCAGCTCAACCAGCCCAAGGATCTTGGTCACCGAGGGCTGGCTCTCACTACCCTCGACCAGCCGCACTGCTTCTGCTTCTATTCGAACCTGGCGTGTGCCCGCGTCGTCCTCGTCGTGTCGTTCTCCCGGCGTGGATTGAATCACACGGCACGGGATCCGTTTCTGGGGGCAAGATCACTCCAGGTTGGTCTGGCTTGGGGCTCGCCACCGGGCAGGGGTGGGTCCGCACCACAACGCGAAACACGGCAGCCATCGCCCACTCTCACTGCGCCGCTCCGCCGCAACACTTGCGACCCGCGCCCGCGCCCTATGGAGCTTTCTGCTGTACGCATGGTATTGTACGATCTAGTCCGTTCAGTGTGTAACAGGGATGGTTGTTGTGCAGTCCGGCACCAGTGCGGGAGCTTTGGTCGGGTTCGCGCTGCCGCCTTCGGGTTGAGCTCCAGTTTAGTCAGCCCACGTCGCACCAGAAGAGTGAGTAACTCGCCGCAGTCCGCATCAAGGAGTCGTCGCATGAAACACAAGTACTCACTCGCGCACCTGTCGGCGTTGATGCTGCCGCCACCTGACCTCATCGACGCCGCGGCCCAGGCCGGGTATGAATACGTGGGTCTCAGGGTCAACCGGGTAACCACCGATGAGCCTCTCTATTCGCTGGTTGACGACGTGCGACTGATGCGCGAGACCAAGGCACACCTGTCTGGCACCGGGGTGCAGGTACTGGACATCGAGTTGGCGAGGATCGGCCCCAATCAGAACGCCAGAGACCTCTTGCCCTTGTTGGAAGTCGCCGCGGAACTCGGCGCCCACGATGTCATTGGACAATTACCTGATCCCGATCGTGATCGGTCGGCGGAGCAATTCGCGATTCTCTGTGATCTGGCCCGCCCATTGGGTATCTTCGTCAACCTTGAGTTTCCCTCTTGGACCGCCACGCCAGGTCTGGGGGATGCGGTGTCGATCGTCCGCAAGGTTGATCGGCCGAATGCCGCGATCCTTGTCGATATGCTGCACTTCTCGCGGTCGCATTCCGTACTCGACGAACTCGACAAGCTCCCCAAGACTTGGTTTCGCTATGCACATCTGTGCGACGCGCCAGCGGCTAGACCTGCCACGAAGGAAGGCCTGATCCACGAAGCCCGCAGTGAACGCCTGTTTCCCGGCGAGGGCGGGCTCGGCGTAGCCGAGATCCTCGCTCACCTGCCTGCAGACATCCCTTACGCTCTTGAGATTCCGCGCCTTTCGCTGGCGCGCATACTGGGCGACGTGGAGTATGTCCGGCTGGCTTTGGACGCGACCCGGCGATACGTGGACGGCGAGCCGGCCCATGCAACCCAAGCCGAAACGCGCCGCCAAACGCTAGCCTGAGTCCGAGGGAAGTCCATGGAACCGACAACTGTTGTCCCGCCAGTCGACGTCGTAGTCAGCGAGGTGGGCCCACGCGATGGCCTTCAAAGCATTAAACAGATCATGCCGACGGAAGCCAAGCACCGTTGGATCGCGGCGTTGGCCGCCGCCGGTATGCGCGAGATCGAAGTCGGCTCTTTCGTGTCTGCGCGGCTGCTGCCCCAGATGTTGGACGCGCCGGAAGTCGTGCGCGAAGCGTGTCGACTTCCGGGGTTGACTGTCTTGGCGCTGGCGCCCAATGCGAAGCATGCGGCGCGGGCATTAGCTGCAGGCGTCCATCGCGTCACCATGCCAGTGTCCGCCTCGCGGGCCCACAGCCAGAAAAATATCGGCATGACGCCGGAGGAAGCGATCGAGCAAGTACGTCTGACCTGTTCACTCAGAGACCAGACTGACAGCCAGCATCGACAAGGTGTCGAGGTCGGAATCTCTACTGCGTTTGGGTGCACTATCGAGGGCTCCGTCTCGGAGGACTGGGTCATGGAAATTGCGGCGCGGCTCGCCAAGGCCGGCGCTGACAGCGTCGGCCTCTCGGACACGACCGGTTACGCCAGTCCCGTCCAGGTGCGCCGGATGTTCACGCGGCTGCGCCATGAAATAGGTGATCTGGCTGGCGCGGCCCACTTGCACAATACCCGCGGGCAGGGCCTGGCAAATGTGGTCGCGGCGCTGGACGTGGGTGTCACCACCTTCGACGCCTCCCAGGCGGGTCTCGGGGGTTGTCCTTACGCCCCCGGCGCGACCGGCAACATCGTCACCGAGGACCTTGTATTCCTGCTTGAAGCAATGGGTCTTCGGACCGGCATAAACTTCAGCCGCCTGCTTGAAGCACGTGCCGTGCTGGCTGAAGCGCTACCGGGTGAGCAGTTGTATGGCCACGTTGTGGATGCCGGTCTTCCCAAAGGATTTGTTCCGGCATCGGGTTGAATGGCACCCTCGAGTCGCACGCACCGCAGGTGCTCCAAGCGGAACGTTCCTGCCGTAACCGGTCGGGAGCCGATGCCCCGCGTCTCGTGGCAAGCTTGCACACTGAAGCAATGGCCAGCACCCTGCACCGATTTCTGCGCCCTGCGCTGAAGCGGCAGTCGCGTCCAGAAATTGCTGTCCGAACCATGAGCGATGTGTAAAATGTCCGAGTGAAAGTCGTGCATGGTCAAGGACCATCGACCCATTGCGGAACTACTGCCACCCAGGAATTCGGAGTATGCCCAAGAAGACGGAGATACCAAGTACGAAGACAAGGAAGCGGACTGCAAACAGCTCCTCCAGCGTGGCCGCCGAAGCCGAGCAGACTCGCCAGAACATTTTGGAAGTGGCAACCGAGGAATTTGCGGCGTACGGTTTGTCAGGTGCCCGGGTCGACTCGATCGCGGAGCGCACGCTGGCGTCGAAGCGCATGATCTATTACTACTTCGGCGGGAAACAGGGGCTGTACAGCGCTGTTCTGGAAAAGTCTTACGGGGACATTCGCGCGGAAGAGGCTCAATCTGACCTCGCGCACTTGGAGCCTCGCGTTGCGTTGCAAAAACTCATCGAACTGACCTTCGAATACGATGAGACCCACACCAAATTCATTAACCTGGTGAGTATCGAGAACATCCACCAGGCAAAGACGATTTCCAAGCTGCCTTCCATTCGCCGCATCAACGAGAGCGTGATCCATACTCTTGAAGACATCCTCGAGCGTGGCCAGAAAACAGGCGAATTCCGTCAGAACATCGTGGCTCTCGACGTCCACCTGCTGATCAGTGCCTTCTGTTTTTTCCGGGTCTCAAACCGTCATACGTTCGAGAGCGCGTTTGACTGTGATCTTTTCGATCCAAAACTGCGCGCCAGACACAGACGGATGATCGTTGAAGCCATACTTTCTTACGTCGAGGCTCCAAACGCGGGTACGCCGAAGAAATCCTGACCTGGCTCGCCGCACCCAGAGTTGACGCTTTCCAGACAATCAGCCACTGCAGTCAAGCCTGCGTATCTACTGCGCAAGAATTTGGCGCTGCGACCACACCAGCTCGCCCGGCTTCGCAGAATCCTGGCCGGGCCTTGCCTTCGTACTGCTAACCGCGGTGCAAGACCAGCCTGGTGTCTCGTGAAGACTTCTGTTGGTTGAAGCCTGAGCGCCGACATTGCCTCTGCCATTCCTCACGCTCCGCCAGCGTGCTCCGGGGCCGGGCCAATCCGCACCGTATCGCGGCAGGCAACGTCATCGTTCACGCCACAGTGCTGACCTCGTCCAGCACCACCCGCCTGCATGACGTGGCCAGGGACCGGCGGGCGATTCCCGCGCCAGCGCCTACGTCATCGAACGGGGGCAGTGAGTGCCTGCGACGGTTCTGCGTTGGCGATATCTGGCGCAACTGGTAACCGCGCTACCAGGAGTCTGTTGGACTTTGGTTGGCGGGGCGGCGGATCCGCCTGTGCGGTCCACCATCCGCCGATTCGCCGCCCATAGAACCACTATGGACCGGCGTCTCGTCAATTGCTGTCCTCGCACAGCCGGGTTCTCGCCTCGACCACCAAAGCCCGACGACTCCTGGCACGTGCTGAACCTGGAATGCCGTTGACATGAACGTACTAGTTCGTATACTTTCTACGAATGCGATTGATTGATGGAAGTCGCAATCACTTGGGCAAATTTCAGGCCTCCCGGAGGCAACATGGCAAGAGAATTGAACGAGACTGAGCGTAGCGGCATCGACGAAATGATCAGGCGCGCGCGGGCGGCGATGCGGGAGGTCAAGGACTATGACCAGGCGCGGATCGATCGACTCTGCCAAGCACTGGGCTGGGCGACGTCCAACGAAAAGACCTTCGGGCGCATCGCTGACATGGGCGTCAAGGAGAGTGGCCTCGGTGACCCGGAAGGCCGCAAGTCAAAGCGCGTGAAAATCATGGGCGTACTGCGCGACGCGCTGCGGGAAAGGAGCACCGGGATCATCGAGGAAATTCCGGAAAAAGGAATTATCAAGTACGCCAAGCCGGCAGGCGTGATCGCTTCGCTCGTTCCCACGACCAACCCTGGGCTTACACCGGCATATACCGGAATATATTCACTCAAGGCATTGGACGCGGTTATCTTCTCGCCACATCCCCGTGCCAAGAGAACGACGCTCGAGATCGTGCGGGTGATGCGTGAAGCAATATCCCGTCAGGGTGCGCCAGCTGACCTCTTTCAGTGCATCGAGACACCGACGATACCCTCCACCCAGTACCTCATGGCCAGCTGTGACCTGACGCTGGCCACTGGCGGTCAGCCGATGGTGCGGGCTGCTTATGGCTCGGGCAAACCGGCGTATGGGGTAGGCGCGGGTAACTCGACCATGGTCATCGACGAGACGGCAGACGTCGAAATTGCCGCACGCAACACGCGCATGTCCAAGACCTCAGACTTCGGCTCCGGCTGTTCGGCCGACGGCAATATTCTGATTGATGATCGAATATATGACGCCCTGGTCAAGGCGTTGATTACCGAAGGTGGCTTCAAGGCCAACCAGGAGCAGGCTGCGGCAATTGAGAAGGTGATGTGGGACGAAGAAGGTCATCGCCTTCCAGCGACGGTGGCGTGTCCGCCGCAGGCGATCGCAAAAGCGGCCGGATTTGAGATTCCCGCCGATCGCAAGTTCATCATCGTCGAAAACGACAAGATCGGGTTGCAGCACAACTACTCGCGCGAAAAGCTTACGACCCTGCTGGCCGTCTATCGTTTCCACGGATTCGATCAGGCTCTGGAGATGGTCGAACAGATCTACGAGGTGGGCGGCAAGGGTCATTCCTGCGGCATTTACTCGCATGACGATGTCCACATCGATCGGCTGGCGCGGATTGCGCCCGTCAGCCGAATGATGGTGAGGCAGCCGCAATCGAAGGCGAATGCCGGTTCCTTCACCAACGGCATGCCGATGACTTCGAGCCTGGGTTGCGGGATCTGGGGTGGCAACATCACCAACGAGAACATTCACCTGAAGCACTTCCTGCAGACGACCTGGGTGAGCCGCCCTATCACTGAAGACAAACCGTCCGAGCAGGAACTGTTTGGGGAATTCTTCAACTCGGAGACGTTCTAGCCATGGCCGCGACCGCCGCTCAATTGCTCGTCCGATACCTCGAGAGACGCGGTGTCCAACATGTCTTCGGCCTCTGCGGGCATACCAATATTGCCGTCCTCGCCGCATTGTCAGAGAGCTCGATCCGCTTCATTGAGGTGAGGCACGAGCAGATCGCCGCACATGCCGCAGACGCCTATGCGCGAGTAACCGGGAAGGCGTCCGTACTCCTCACCCATCTCGGCCCGGGCCTCACCAATGCCGCAACGGGTGTGGCCAACGCTGCGCTTGATTGCATCCCGATGGTGGTCATTTCGGGAGACGTGCCGTCCCACTACTTCGGCAAACATCCTCACCAGGAAGTGAACCTGCACGCTGACGGGGCGCAGTTCGAGATATACCGACCATTCGTCAAGCGCGCGTGGCGCGTGGACCACGCTCCGTTGTTGCCGGAAGTCCTGGAAAAGGCTTTTCAGCTCGCCGAGAGCGGCCAACCTGGGCCGGTTCTGGTGGATGTGCCCATGGATATCTTCTCGACCGAAATTGATCCGGCATTGTTCGACCGGCAGCAAAACAATGCCAGGCAGCTGCGGCGCCCGACGATCGCGCGGGCTGACGCAATCGAGATCGTCCGCTCCCTGGGCGCGGCGCGGCACCCGGTCATCTACGCCGGCGGCGGCGTGATCGGGGCACGGGCCAGTGAGGAGCTTGGTGCGTTCGTCGACCACATGTCCATTCCCGTGGCACACAGCTTGATGGGCAAGGGTGTGCTGTCAGACGAGCATCCGTTCGTCCTCGGCATGACCGGTTTTTGGGGGACCAAGCTGGCCAATGACAGCTGCCTCGAAGCAGACCAGATGCTGGCCATCGGCACGCGCTTCAAGGAAGCGGATTCAAGCTCCTGGTATCGTGGATACACGTTCGATATCCCGCCGACGCGACTGATGCAGATCGACATCGAGTCGACCGAAATAGGGCGGAATTTCCCTACCGCGGTGGGCGTGGTCGCCGATCTCAAGGAAGCACTCGGGGTGCTGCTGGAAGTCGCCAGGGAACTCTATCCGAATGGACGACGCGACGAATCGATGAAGGCCCGTATCGCCGAGCAAAGGGCACAGTTTGCGGCGTCGAATGCGGGCATGCAGCAAAGTGACGCTTTCCCGATGATGCCGGAGCGGATACTGGCTGAGGTACGCGAAGTGATGCCGCGTGACGTGATCATCACCACGGATGTGGGCTGGAACAAGAACGGGGTGGGTCAGCAGTTCCCGGTCTACACACCAGGCAGCGTGCTCACGCCTGGGGGCTTCGCGACCATGGGCTTCGGCCCCTCGGCGGCCATCGGCGCACAGCTGGCGGCTCCGGGGCGTGTCGTCGTATCGCTGGTTGGCGATGGCGGCTTTGGGCAGAACCCCGCAGCCTTGGCCACGGCAGTCGCCGAACAACTACCTGTGATCTGGCTGGTCATGAACAACAACGCATTTGGAACCATTGCGGGGCTCGAGCAGGCTCACTACGGGACCACTTTTGGCTGCGCATTTCCGGAGTCAAAGGGCGGCTGGAAGGAGCTCAAGCCGGACTATGCACAAATTGCCAGAGCCTACGGTTGCGAGGGCATACGCATTGGAGCGGCAGACGAACTGAAACCCGCACTGCAGCAGGCGCTGCAATCGAAGCGGCCGTTCCTCATCGACGTCATGATGAAGAACAATCCAACGCCCACCACCGGGCACTGGAACATCCTGGACATCTATTCACCGGGGAAGAAGGTTTCCCACATGGCGACGGACTGATCGTGCCGCAAGCGCACCCCGCGGCGACCCTGGATTGGGTTATTCAAAGCAACAGGCATTAACGCATGAAGATCGAGAAGAAGCCGTCCTACCTGGTGGGCTTGATTGGCGCAGGCATCCAAGCCTCGCTGACGCCCGCCATGCACGAAGGTGAAGGTGACCGCCGAGGTCTTCGTTACATGTATCGGCTCATGGATCTGGACTTGCTGGACCTCGGGGAAGATCCACTCCCCCAGCTGCTTGACGCGGCGCAGATGTCCGGATTCTGTGGACTGAACATCACCCATCCGTGCAAGCAATCGGTTATCCCGCTGCTTGACGAACTTTCGGACAATGCGGCGGCCATCGGTGCAGTGAATACAGTCGTCTTCAGGGACGGTCGTCGCATTGGCCACAACACCGACTGTTGGGGATTCGAGCAAAACATGCGCGAGAACCTCAGCTCGGCGCAGACGCATGATGTCGTATTGCTTGGTGCTGGCGGGGCTGGAGCTGCCGTGGCACATGCCCTCTTGCACCTCGGGACCGCGCACGTGCATGTCCATGACCTTGATGCAGCACGAACACAAGGCTTGGTGGAGGCTCTATCGGGTCGCTTCGGTGCAGGTCGCGCCTCGACCGTTACCGACCTCAGGCAGAGCATGGACCGAGCTGACGGCATCGTTCACGCCACCCCGACAGGCATGGCGCACTACCCAGGCTTGCCGTTGCCCGCGGAGCTGCTGAAGCCTTCGCACTGGGTCGCGGAAATCGTCTATTTCCCGTTGGAAACACAATTGCTGGCGTTGGCCCGCAGCCTTGGATGCAAGAGCGTGGACGGAAGGGGCATGGCTGTGCACCAGGCAGCGCGTGCGTTTCGCCTGTTTACTGGCGTCGATGCCAATGCGGCTGACATGCTGCGCGACTTCGACGCACTCGTCGCGCTGCAGGCAGGACGCGCGGCGGGCATGGCGTCGGCGGCGTGAACGATATGGGAGACCACTCGACAGGCACTCCGCGCCCCACTACCCCCGAGGACATCCCGGTGCGTCGCAGCCGCGCACGAATGTTCATCCTGTTGCTGATCAGCGTGGGGACGATGATCAACTACCTGGATCGCACGGTGATCAGTGTTGCCGCACCCGCCCTGTCCAAGGACCTGGGCCTCAGTGACGTGGTGATGGGGCTCGTCTTCTCGATCTTCTCCTGGTCTTACGTAGCAGCCCAGATTCCGGGCGGCGCATTCATCGACCGCATCGGAGTCAGGCTCGCCTATTTCTGGTCCATGGCCATCTGGTCCTTGTTCACACTGCTGCAGGGTTTGTCGCTGGGTCTGTATTCGCTGTTGGTTTATCGACTGGGTGTTGGTATCGCTGAAGCTCCTTGCTTCCCTGCCAATAGCCGAATCCTGAGCACCTGGTTTCCGCAACATGAGCGTGCTCGCGCGACCAGCGCCTTTACGGTCGGAGAGTACTTCGGCTTGGCGTTCTTCAGCCCTCTGCTGTTCTGGATCGTCGCGACACTGGGCTGGCGCAGTCTGTTCGTGATCACCGGAATTATTGGCCTGTCGTTCGCGGTGGTGTGGCTGCGTTGCTATCGTGAACCGCATGAATCGCGCCGCGTCAACCAAGCCGAGCTGGATTACATACGCGCAGGAGGTGGCTTGGGGCACGACGAGGCGCCGGTTCGCTTCGATTGGCACAACGTGGTGCGCCTCCTGCGCAAACGCCAGATTCTGGGCGCCGCCATCGGTCAATTCGGGGGCAACTCGACACTCGTGTTCTTTTTGACCTGGTTCCCCACCTATCTCATTACCCAGCGGCACATGGAATGGCTGAACGCCGGATTTTTCGTCGTGCTGCCCTTCATAGCAGCGTCAGTCGGGCTTGTCGCCGGCGGGTGGCTCTCGGACCGGATCATCGCCCGCACCGGCAATGCGAGCCTTGGCCGAAAGTTGCCGATACTCGCGGGACTTGTCCTCGCCTCCACCATCGTTTCGGCGAACTTCATCGCCAGCAACGAGTTGGTCATCCTGATCATGTCGATCGCGTTCTTCGGCCAAGGCATGGTAGGTCTGGGCTGGACCCTTTTGACCGATGTTGCCCCCAAGCGACACCTGGGACTGAGCGGCGGCATCTTCAATCTCGTGGCAAATCTTGCGGGCATCATCACGCCCATCGTCATTGGGGTCATCGTCGGTACGACCGGCTCCTTCTTTGGAGCCTTGGTCTACGTCAGCGTGGTGGCCGCCATCGGCGCACTCGCCTACATTTTCATCGTCGGCGAAGTTCGCCGCGTCGAGATTGACTGACGAAGGATGGGGGCCAATCTTTGTATGCCATAGGCAAGCGGCTGAGTCCGGCACTACGCTTGACATGGACGAACTAGTACGTATAGTAAATTTGCACAAGAAGCGTTGCGGCCGGCTGCCCGTCAGGTAGTTCACGCATTTCCACCACGATAGACACCATCAGCCGTTTTTCGGGAGGGGTTATGAGTTCACACGCACGCTTCAATATTCACGCCCAAGGCAAGTCCAAATCGTCCGCTACGCTGACAATGCGTCCGTTTGCAAGAGCGATCCTGGCCGGTCTGGCCATGGCCACGGTTGCGGCAACGCCGGCGTTCGCACAAGACCCGGCGGCACCTGCTTCGGCATCCTCGGCGCCGACCAAGTCCAAAACCACCGAGCTTAAAGCGGTCGTGGTCACCGGCTCGCTGATTGCGATTCCGAATGCGGTTTCGTCAAGCCCGATCGTGACGATCGACCTGGCCACGCTCAAGGCATCGACCGGCGACACTTCCACCGTTGGTGTGCTCAATCAGCTGCCACAGTTCAGTGCCACCTCAAGCAATTTCCTGGGCGGCACCGCTGGTGGCATCCAGACCCTCAACCTGCGCGGCCTTGGCGCCAACCGCAACCTCGTGCTGCTCGACGGACGCCGGTTGCCGACCGCCGACGCCTTCGGTGATGTGGCCATCAACATGATCCCGGAAGCGGCTATTGGCGAAATCGACACAATTACCGGCGGAGCTTCGGCGGTGTACGGATCGGACGCCATGTCAGGCGTGGTGAACTTTCACACCATCCCGTATTTCGACGGTATCAAGGGTGACGTACAGTACGGCAACTCCACCAAGGAGGATTTTGCACAGAGGGCAGCCTCCGTTGCACTGGGCTCTGCTTTCGACGGCGGCAAGGGTCATATGTTGCTGGCACTCGGCTATACCGACAGTCAAGCTTTGCAGGGAACCAGGCGCAGCTTCTTTGATCTCGTTACGCCATCTTCCTACATAGGCCCGAGTACGTTCGTGCCGTCGGCAACCAACCTGCCCAGCCAA
Organism: Rhodanobacter sp.; assembly: GCA_039935315.1. Taxonomy (GTDB): domain Bacteria; phylum Pseudomonadota; class Gammaproteobacteria; order Xanthomonadales; family Rhodanobacteraceae; genus Rhodanobacter. Next base: position 17,950 of record JBDTKM010000271.1, read on the forward strand.
AGTGCGGTCAATTCATTGTTTGCGGGGTACGGGGCGTTTGCACCCGTGTCGAACTCGCTGAACCTTGGATTCAATGACAACGGCACCTTGTTTACCCAGACCGGTGCAAAAAACTATCTGGGCCCGAGGTCAGGTAAATATGCGGTACTCGGCGGTAATGTCCGCATGCCGGTCGGCCCCCAATTCCTTATTGGGGTACCCGTAAAGCGCAAGCAGGCATTTAGCAAGTTCGACTACGACCTCACGCCGAACGTTACGCTGTACGGCCAGTTCATGTATGTCAGCTCGGACATATTCGCCGAAAGTGGCGGCAGCCTGACGCAGTTTGGAAATCTCACTACCATTCCCACCAGCAATCCGTTCATCCCGGCCGACCTGCGGACACTATTGGCTTCCCGGCCGAATCCGAACGCTCCGTTCACCTGGAACGGACGCTACGTGGGGGTGCCCTACAAGAACGTCAATAGTGTATATACGACGTCGCAATATTTGGTGGGCGCCAAAGGCAACCTCCCGTTCGGCGACTGGACCTATGATGCGTATGCGTCCCACTCTTCCACCAATCTTGCCGAGTCGATGGGTTACTCGGTACTGAAGAGCCGCGTACAAACTCTGTTGAACGCACCCGATGGCGGCAACTCGATCTGCGCGGGCGGCTTCGACCCGTTCGGGCTTGTGAACAGCTCGAACATTTCGCAAGCGTGTCAGAACTACATGACGACCACGGCGAACAACCAGACAAAGCTCACTCAGGACATCGTGCAGGCTTCGGTGACGGGGTCGCTGTTCGACGTTCCTGCGGGCAGCGTCAAGATGGCCGTGCTGGTAGACGGACGGCGCAATACCTACGCGTATCTCCCGTCCGAGGCCCTCTCCTCGCAGGATATCGAGGCAGTCATTGCCGCGGCGCCGGCCAGAGGTAGCATCAACGTCAAGGAAGCCGCCGTCCAGTTCGCGGTTCCTATACTGGCCGACCTTCCCTTCGCCAAGAGCCTGGATTTCGACGCTGCCTACCGCCGGTCCGACTACAACACCTCCGGAGGAGTCGGAGCCTACGAGGCTGATTTGAAGTGGCGCCCGGACAATTCGTTGTTGGTGCGCGCCGGATACCAGCATGCAGTTCGCGCGCCGAATGTTGGCGAGCTGTTCTCTGCCGCGACCGGCGTCCAGGTTCCGTTCGGTACTCCGCCGCAGACGATCGGTGATCCCTGCGATATTCGCTCCGTGGCCCGAACTGGCGGAGGTGGCGCCAGTGTCCGGCAATTGTGCATGCAGCAGGGCATCCCGGCATCGGTCATCAACAGTTATGTCTTTCCGACGACGGCCGTTGCCGGAGTGCAGAGTGGCAATCCGAATCTCAAGCCTGAAACTGCCAACACCTATAACGTCGGCTTGCAGTGGATGTCCGCGTTCGAATCACCGGTGCTGAGCACCATGAGTGCTTCACTGGACTACTACAATATCAACATCAGTAATGTCATCTCTGTGGTCCCCGGCCTCACGACGCTGAGCAAGTGCTACAACCTGGACGGTTCGAACCCGAACTACTCGGCTGGCAATTACTTCTGCAGTTTGCTGAGCCGCGACTCCAACGGCCAGCTGCAATTGGTCCGAACGCCCTATCTGAACCTGGGCAGCCTCAAGACGGACGGCCTGGATCTGCAGTTCAATTGGGCGCCCAGCCTCGCCAGCCTCGGCATGAGCGCTGGTGGTTCGCTGTTCCTGAGCAGCTACTTCAACTACATGCATTCCTACGAGATCCAGACCCTTCCCGGTTCCGCTGTTCAGGAATACGTAAACACGATTTCGGTGGGCGCTTCGCACCCGCGTTGGAAGGCAATGACTACCTTCGGCTACAACAACCAGGATCTGACCGTGGGTGTCCGGTGGCACTACCTCGGCGCCATGAAAGACTCCACCAGCGTGACGACACCTCTGGCGCCGGCCCCGGGGGTTCCGAGCTACCAGACCTACGATCTCTATGGCACGTATTGGTTGAACGACAAGCTCCAGCTGCGCGCGGGCATCAACGACGTGACCGACAAGAAATCGATAACGGTTTCGAGCTCGCAGTGGAGCACCGATCCCTCGCTCTACAACCCGGTGGGCCGCAGTTACTACGTCGGTTTGAGTTTCTCGATGTGACCTTGGCGGCGGGTGGAGGCTGCGGGGCCTTCACCCAACTGCGTAGCGAGATGATGTTGAGGATGCCGTTGATTGCCGTGGCGGTGTGGTTGTTGGGTACGCCATTGGTCCACGGTGCCAGCCCTGCCGCCCCGCCGCAAAGTCAGAGGTTGGTCGGAGGCACAAGCCGTTGCCCCAGTCCGTCAGGCTTCGAGCTGGTATGCGGGCAGATGCACCCTGAAGACTTGGCTCACATTCCAGGAACGCGCTGGATCATCACCAGCGGATTCAGCCCCGGTGCCGGCGTCGCGCTGTTGGACACGAAGTTGCGGAAATTCGTGCCCGCCTACACAAGGTCGCCCGAGCAGCTGCTGCCCGACAAGCAGCGCTACCCGGACTGTCCGTCTGCGCCGGATCCCCAGCTTTTCAACGTGCAGGGAATCAGCTTGCGCAGCCGTGGTCATGGGCAATACACCCTTTATGCGGTCAACCATGGCGGCCGCAACAGCATCGAGGTATTCGATGTGGACGCGAGTGCGGATATACCCAGGCTTGCCTGGCGGGGTTGCCTGAACCTGCCACCTGCCCTGGCGGCCGCCAACGCAGTGGCAACCTATTCCGACGGCACTGTCCTTTTTACAGTGCTGGTGCATCCGGGTGATACCTATGCGGACTTCGTCGAGGGCAAGAACACGGGCGGCGTTTACGAGTGGAAACCGGGAACACGGGCATACAAGTTAATCCCGGGCACGGAGCTGCCGGGCAACAACGGACTCGAAACCGCCGACGACGACAGTGGCTTCTTTGTCGTGGCATTCGGCCGCCACGCCATACTGCGCTTTTCACGGAAGAACCCGACGGCACCACCGGTCAAGTCAGTTGCACCCGGATTCATGCCGGACAACATCCACTGGGACAAGGGTCGATTGATCACTGCGGGCATGAAGTACGACGAGCCGGCCTGCGGCGGTACTCGCAACGTGACCAACGGCCAGGCAGACAAGATGCTGTGCCATCGAGGCACCGTCGTCGCCGAACTGAATCCCGTGTCGATGACCTTCAAGATCATCGCGTACGCTCCACCTGACCCGGTCTTCAATGGTGCCTCGGCCGCTGTTCTGATCGACGACCAACTGTGGATCAGTTCTTATCAGTCAGACTGTGTCGCCAACCGCACGTTGCCCTGGTTGCACCGCAATGGCGCCGAACGCCACTAGCAGCCTGTCGGACTTACCTGCGCCTCTCGGTCAAAACTACGCATCCTGGACGACGGCCGATGGCATGCGCGGATTTCGACTGGTACCGCGAGACCGACTATTTGTTGCCACCGTCCGTGCAGGACTGGTTGCCGAAGTCGCACTTGGCGCGGTACGTGGTCGATGTGGTGGAAGGGCTGGATCTTTCGTTGATTGAGCGCGCTTATGCTGGACGCGACAGTGACACCTACCACCCGGCGCTGCTGCTCTCGTTGTTGATCTA
>JBDTKM010000272.1:0-22480 GCA_039935315.1 Rhodanobacter sp.
TAGCGCTGCAAGGTGTCAACGGCCTGGCTCAGCACCGAGATGGAATCGGCGGTCGGCTCGGCCAGCGACTTGGAGATATCCGTCTCGCCAACCTTCGGGCGGTCGAACTTGAAGTTCACGCCGCGCAGGTCAATCACGACCTTCTGCGGGCAGCCGTCGGGGCCAACGATCGTGCCTTCCGCGAGGTTCGGGCACTTGTTGTCACACAGGTTCACGCCGTTCACGATCGTCTTCGAGCAGTCAGGAGCGGCAGGGGCCGGCGCTGCTTCAGGTGCAGGTGCTGGCGCGGCAGCCGGAGCGCCGAAGCGCGACACCACGCTGAAGCCCAGGAACCAGTCACCGTAGCCGCTCTTGTTCGAATTCGTGTCCTTGTCAAAGTCGTAGCGGTATCCCGCTTCCAGACGAATGTCCGTGCTGTCGGAGACCGTTTTCGACACGCCGCCACCAAGTTCAGCCGCCGGCGCCCAGCTACTGTCATTCATGTTCTGGTGGTGGCTGCCCATCACGCCGACCAGCCCGTAGGGGCGCCATGCGTTCCAGTCACCCGCGTAGAAGCGGCCGGCAACGCCGACCACGGTGCTGGCCCAGGAGTTGGTGCTGTGACCGCCACCGTTGGCCGGGCCATTGTCCATCTTCCGCTTGGTGCGGTCGGCGAACACGTCAACCGAGATGTTGGGTGTGAAGAAACGCCCAAAACCGAGACCGTAATAGAACTGGCGACTGTTGGTGTCGCGCTTGCTGTCGTTGTAGTAGCCGCCGATAGTCGGAGCGATATACCAACGTCCGTCATAGGACGAAGTCATCATGCTGTTGGACGAGTCAGCCGGCGCGGCACTGGTGGCGTCCTGCGCATGAACGGCACCCACACCGCCCAGGGCCAGCGCAATCAAAAAATACAAGCCTGTACGTTTCATCAGGTGTCTCCTCAATTATTAGGATTTCGCGTCCGTTCGACCCCAACCGGAAGTCGCCCGTCAGAACTTTAATCGTGGCTAATGCGGGCTTTGGCAGCCGCTGTTTTGCGTTGCTTCAGCGTTACTTTAGTGATGTCTCGCGTACATTGTAGCAAAAACGTTAAGCCGCCAGCACTTTTACTCCCCTCTAACTAACATTCGGTGAAACTTCATTCAGGTATGGCTTTGTGCAAACTGAGACATGCAGCCCATCATTTACCGCACCCCACGTCCTCGACGGCTGGCTGGGGGCGGCCCAGCCGCGCTGATCATCCACATTCGCCGTCCTTACAGCGTGAAGAGTCCCAGAAACTGCTGTAAAGGCATCGCGTCGAGCGCGGCCGGATCACGGGTGGCCGCGATGATCGCGTCGACCCGGTGTGCTGGAAGATGCCCACGTACCGCCGCCTCGAACTTCTGCAACAGCACCGGTATGCCTTCCGCACGCCGTTTGCGATGACCGATCGGATAATCGACCAACACTTTTTCGGTACGGCTGCCATCGTTGAAGAACACCTGCACCGAGTTGCCGATGTAGCGCTTCGTGGGGTCAAAGTAGTCACGGGTGAACTGCGGATTCTCCACCACGGTCATCTTGACCCGCAGCGCATCGATGCGCGGGTCGGCGGCCACGTCATCGTTGTAGTCGCTGGCCACCAGCCGACCGAAGATCAGCGGCACGGCGACCATATACTGGATGCAGTGGTCGCGATCGGCGTAGTTCGCCAGCGGGCCGGTCTTGTCGATGATGCGGCAGCCCGCTTCCTGCGTCTCGATCACGATCTTCTCGATCTGATCGAGCCGGCCGGCGACCTCGCCATGCAATTTCATCGCGCATTCCACCGCGGTCTGCGCATGGAATTCAGCCGGGTAGCTGATCTTCAACAGCACGTTCTCCATCACGTAGCTCCCAAACGGGCGCTCGAACTCGAACGGCTTGCCACCGAACGCCACGTCGTAGAAACCCCAGGTCTTCGCGGACAGCGCTGACGGATAACCCACCACGCCGCGATACACGGCATTGATCGCGTGGGTGACCGCGCGGCGGCAGGCGTCGCCGGCGGCCCAGCTCTTGCGCGGTCCCGTATTTGGCGCATGCCGATAGGTGCGCAAGGCACCGTTGTCGATCCAGCTGTGCGAAACAGCCGTGGTGATCTGCTCCTTGTTGCCGCCAAGCATCGCCGTCGCCACCGCGGTGGAGGCCAGCCGTACCAGGATCACGTGGTCCTGGCCGACGCGATTGAAGCTGTTCAACAGGGCGTAGCACCCCTGGATCTCGTGCGCCTTGATCGTGTAACCCAGCACGTCACGTACGGTCAGCGGCTGGCCGCCTTCGCACTCGGCCTTGCGGCTGAGGTAATCGCCCACGGCCAGGATCGTGCCGAGATTGTCCGAGGGATGGCCCCACTCCGCCGCCAGCCAGGTGTCGTTGAAATCCAGCCAGCGAATCTGGGTGCCAATTGCAAACGCCGCCTGCACAGGATCCAGTTCGTGACTGGTGCCGGGCACCCGCGCCCCGCCAGGCAAGGTGGCGCCGGGCACCAACGGGCCGAGATGCTTCACGCATTCGGGGAACTTCATCGCCAGCATCGCGGTGCCCAGCGAATCCAGCAGCACATAGCGCGCGGTGTCGTAGGCCTCCTTCGAGTCGATCTCGACATCGACCACATAATCGGCGATGTCGACCAGCGGCTGGTCGGGATCGGGACGGATCGCGGAACGAATATCGTGCGCACTCATGTGGTGGATCTCGATGCGATGAAAGTCGCCATTTTAGCGGACTGGGGCACGCCGTGCCTTGACCGTGAGGGCCGGTGACCCGACAATCATGCATCCTCAAGAGGGAGTAGTTCCCGCGGTGGTCCTCGCCGCGGTGTGGTGATCGTCAGCACGGGCGACAGTTCGCCCCGGTCACTTCGGCAGCCTGGCTGCGAGCGAGACTTTTGCGGTGGCCTCGGGCTGCGCGTGCCTGTGGCTGCTGCATTGTGTACGCGCACCAGGAAACCTCGCATGGATCTGACTCAACCCGACTTCATCTCCGGCCTGCTGGCCATCATCCTGCTCGACCTGGTGCTGGCCGGCGACAACGCCATCGTCATCGCCATGGCGGCCAGCCGGCTGCCCAAGGCGTTGCAATTCAAGGCGGTGTTCTGGGGCACCTTCGGCGCCATCGCGATGCGCTTCGGGTTGACCGCGATTGTTGTCTATCTGCTGAAACTGCCGGGATTGCTGCTCGCGGGCGGGCTGTTGCTGTTGCCGATCGCCTGGAACCTGCTGCGTCACCGCAGCGGTGACGATCCCAAGGTTCGCGTCGCCCACACCTTCTGGCAAGCCCTGCGCACGATCATCATCGCCGACGCCCTGATGAGCCTGGACAACGTGCTGGCCATTGCCGGCGCTTCGAAAGGCCACCTGGGATTGGTGATCATCGGCCTGTTGATCACGGTGCCGCTGATCGTGTGGGGATCCACCTTGATCATGAAGTTGATCGAACGGTTCCCGATCATCATCTATATCGGCGCGGCCGCCATTGCGTGGACGTCAGCGCGGATGATCTCCAGCGATCATCTGTTCCGTCCCTGGTTCGACGCCAACGGCTGGGCGGTATGGACACTGGACGCGGTGCTGGTGATTGGCATCTGCGGGCTGGGCTGGTGGGCTGCGCAGCGCCAACCCACGACGAAAAATTAAAGCTGTTGAACAATGTGCATTTATTGTTTTATGATAATTACACATCGTAAACAGAGAACAACATCATGTCGCGAAGCACTCGTGTACATCGCCTCTGGAGCCTTTTCAACAAACCGCGCAGACCCTCCGCCAAGCTCGCTCTCACGCGCATCCAGCGTCAAGCCCGCGACCTCATGTCGCTGGCCAGTGTGCTCGCCTTTTTCACGATCATGGTATGGCTGATGATTGCGCTGGGGCTCGTGCAGGTACATGGAGCCAGTGCGACCGAATCCAGCTCGTTGCTGAGGCTGCTTGAACACTGGCACATGACGCCGAAGCAACCGCTCGATACGTCCATGCTTGCGTTGGCATGCCTGTTGGCTTTTGTGGCCGCCATCGCGCCGATCGTGTGCCTGCGCCGCCTGGGATACGCGTTATATACGCAAGCGCCGCTCAGCTTCGTCGTGGCGCGGCGCTTCTCGTGGTTGGGCCACGCCTTGGTGGCCAATATCGTGATCGGCTTCGCCGCAGGCGTGATCGCTGCCAGTCAGATCAACGAATACCAAATCAGCTTCAGCCTCGGGTTCTGGGGTACCTTCATCGCCGCCATCCTGGCCTACGTGGTCGCCGAGATGGTGCGTGAAGGCGCCCGTGCAGCTGAGGAAAACCGGGAGTTCGTCTGATGCCGATCATCGTGCAGTTGGACGTGATGCTGGCCCGGCGCAAGATGAAATCAAAGGATCTGGCGGCGGTCGTAGGGATCACCGAGGCCAACCTGTCACTGCTCAAACAGGGCAAGGTGAAGGGCGTGCGCTTCGGTACGCTCGAAGCAATCTGCGCCGCGCTGGAGTGTCAGCCGGGCGATCTGCTCGAATTCGTTGCGGACGATCAATCCGCGGCGGCCGTGCCCTGAAACGAGCAACGGCGCCAAGTGGCGCCGTTGTTCCCTCCACCAGACCGACTCAGCGCTTGTCGATCGGCACGTAGGTCAGATCTTCGGGCCCGGTGTAGTTGGCACTGGGGCGGATGATCTTGCCGTCCTGGCGCTGCTCGATCACATGGGCGCTCCAGCCGGCGGTACGGGAGATCACGAACAGCGGCGTGAACATCGCGGTGGGTACGCCCAGCATGTGGTAGGTGCTGGCCGAGAACCAGTCGAGGTTGGGGAACATCTTCTTGACCTGGGCCATCACCTGCTCGATCCGCTCGGAGACGTCGAACAAAGTCGGGTTGCCGCCGTCGGTGCACAGCTTGCGCGAGATCTCCTTGATGATTTCGTTGCGCGGATCAGACACGGTGTAGACCGGGTGACCGAAGCCGATGATGATTTCCTTGCGCTCGACGCGGGCACGAATGTCGGCTTCCGCCTCGTTGGCGCTGCGGTAGCGCGAGATGATCTCCATCGCCACCTCGTTGGCGCCACCGTGCTTGGGGCCGCGCAAGGCGCCGATCGCACCGGTGATCGCCGAATACATGTCCGAGCCGGTACCAGCGATGACGCGGGCGGCAAAGGTCGAGGCGTTGAACTCATGCTCGGCGTACAGGATCAGCGACTTGTCCAATGCCTGCGCATGAAACTCACTCGGCACCTTGCCGTGCAGCAGATGCAGGAAATGCGCGGCAATCGAGTCATCTTCGGTCTCGATCTCGATGCGCTTGCCGTTGTGGCTGAAGTGGTACCAGTACAGCAGCATCGAACCGAAGCAGGCCAGCAGGCGGTCGGCGATTTCCTGCGCGCCGGTGATGTTGTGATCAGCCTTTTCCGGACACACGGTACCCAGCACCGAGCAACCGGTGCGCAGCACATCCATCGGGTGGGTGGCGGCGGGGAGCAGTTCCATCGCCGCCTTCACCGGCGCCGGCAAGCCGCGCAGGCGCTTCAGCCTGGCCTTGTAGTTCTGCAGCTCGGTCCAGGTCGGCAGTACACCATGCACCAGCAGGTAAGCGACTTCCTCGAAACAACCTTTCGCGGCCAGATCATGGATGTCGTAGCCGCGGTAGTGCAGATCGTTGCCGCTGCGACCGACCGTGCACAGCGCAGTATTGCCGGCGGCGATGCCGGAGAGGGCCACCGATTTCTTGGGCTTGGGCAGGGACGTGTTGGTTTCGCTCATCGTGGGAACCTCGATCGAGAAAATTTCTTGAACAAAATATAGTCAGTCAGTCCGGCGAGCCCGCGCCGAACAATTCATCCAGCTTGCGTTCGTAGGCGTGGTAGTCGAGAAAATCGTACAAGTCCTCACGCGTCTGCATGGTGGGCACCGCCGCCTTCTGGGTACCGTCGCGACGCACGGTTTCATAGAAGTTCAACGCCGCCTTGTTCATCGCCCGATAGGCACCACAGCAGTACAGGACAATGTCGACGTTAGCGCCGGCCAGTTCCTCGCGGGTGAACAACGGGGTCATGCCGAACTCGGTGATGTTGGCCAGGATGGGTACCTTCACCGCCGCCCTGAACTGGCGGTACTGCTCCAGCGTGCCGATCGCCTCGGGGAAGATCATGTCGGCGCCTGCCTCGACACAGGCCAATGCCCGTTCAATCGCCGATTCCCATCCCTCCACCGCGATTGAATCGGTACGCGCCATGATCACGAATTGCTCGTCGGTGCGAGCATCCACCGCCGCCTTGACCCGGTCGACCATCTCGCCCTTGGACACGATCGCCTTGCCGGGACGATGCCCGCAACGCTTGGCGGCCACCTGGTCTTCGATATGCAAGGCACCGGCGCCGGCCTTGATCAGCGAGCGCACGGTGCGAGCAATGTTGAACGCCCCACCCCAACCGGTATCCACGTCCACCAGCAATGGCAGGTCGCAGGCGTCGGTGATGCGCCGGACGTCGGTGAGCACGTCTTCCATCGAACTGATGCCCAGATCAGGTATGCCCAGCGAGTTGGCCGCCACGCCGCCACCCGACAGGTAGACCGCCTTGAAACCCGTGCGCTGTGCCATCCGCGCCGCATACGCCGTGATCGCGCCGACCACCTGCAGTGGGCGTTCTTCGGCAACGGCGGCGCGGAAGCGCGCGCCAGGGGATGCTGAGTGGGGCATGGGAGCTCCGCGCGAAAACCTCATTTTAGCGCATCGCGACCATTCCACCGGCACGCCGCGGGGGTGACGAACCGCCAAGGCCCACGTACATTCGCCTCATGAGCAAATCCACCGCGCTGGCCACACGCATCCTATGGGGTCTCGCCATCGGCGTGGTCGCCGCCGTGATTACCCTGGGTATCGGCGAAATCTTCCCGCCGGTGCTGGCCGTGATGCGCACCGTCTCGGTCGCCGTGCTCGATCCATTCGGGCAGATTTTTCTGCGCATGCTGTTTTTCGTGGTGATCCCGCTGGTGTTCGCCTCACTCGCCTCGGGCGTGGCGCAACTGGGCAATCTGGAGAGGCTGGGGCCCTTGGCGGGGCGCACGTTCGCCCTGTTCGCGCTCAACATGCTGATCGCCGTGGCCCTCGGCCTGCTGATGATGAACCTGCTGCAGCCCGGTCACCATCTGGCCAAGGCCGCGCAGGATCTGCTGATGCACGAGTACGGCGGCACCGCCATGCAGGCGGTCGACACCGAAGCCAGCCAGCCGGGCATGAGTTTTGCGGCCGTGGTCGAAATGTTCATGCCGCGCAATCTGTTCGGTGCCTTCGTCGGTAACAGCCGGGGCGCACTGGGCGATGTGCTGCCTTTGATTCTGTTCGCGATCCTGGTTGGAGCGGCGGCCACGAAGCTGCCTGAAGACAAGCGCCTCAAGCTGCAGGGCGCACTGGACATGATCAGCGAGGTGATGACCGGCATCGTCGGCTTCGCCCTGCGGCTGGCGCCCTACGCCGTGCCGGCGCTGATCTACAGCGTGATCGTCAAAGTCGGCCTGGATATCCTGCTGACACTGTCGGTCTTCGTTGTCGGCTGCGCCGTGGCGCTGATGCTGCACCTGTTCGGCACGATGTCCCTGTGGCTGCGCTTCCTGGCCCACCAATCGCCGCTGGCGTTCTTCCGCAAGGTGCGCCCACTGTTGATCACCGCGTTCTCGACCAGCTCCAGCAGTGCCACCCTGCCTGCCGCGCTGGCTACGGCGCACGATGACCTGAAGCTGTCACCCAGCACCGCCGGTTTCGTTTTGCCGCTGGGCGCGACCATGAACATGAGCGGCACCGCCTTGTTCGAAGGCTGCGTGGTGCTGTTCGTGGCGCAGGCGTTCGGCGTCGAGCTGGCGCTGACCCATCAGCTGGCGTTGATGCTGCTGGCGGTGCTGAGCGCCGTCGCGGTGGCTGGCATTCCGGGCGGCTCGCTGCCGCTGATCGCCGGTCTGCTGGCCACGTTCGGGGTGCCACCCGAGGGCATCGGCATCATCATCGGCGTCGATCGCATCCTGGACATGCTGCGCACCACGGTAAACGTGGGCAGCGACATCGTCACCGCGGCGGTGGTCGACTACCAATTGCGCGACCATCTCACCACCGCGTCGTAGCGCCAACGCCCGATTCCGCGGGTTTAGGGCGTTGAAGCGGCCATGTGCGACCACCGACATAGATAGTCACGGCCAATCATAGCGATGTCCATAATCAATTGGATATATCGTATTGAAGGCCGTAGCATTGCTTCCACTCCTCAACCACCAACAGGAATCAAAGATGTCTCTGATCAATACCGAAGTGAAACCGTTCAAGGCCCAGGCACTCAAGGGCAACAAATTCATCGAAGTTTCGGATGCCGATCTGAAGGGCAAGTGGTCTGTCGTGTTCTTCTACCCGGCGGACTTCACTTTCGTCTGTCCGACCGAGCTTGAGGATCTGGCTGACAACTATGCCGAATTCAAGAAACTTGGCGTCGAAATCTACAGTGTGTCGACCGATACGCACTTCGCCCACAAGGCCTGGCATGACACCTCCGATGCGATCAGCAAGATCGAATACACCATGATCGGCGATCCCACCCACGTCATCTCGCGCAACTTCGAAGTGCTGATCGAAGACGCCGGCATCGCCGACCGTGGCACCTTCGTGATCGACCCCGACGGCAAGATCCAGATCATCGAGATCAACGCGGGCGGTATCGGCCGTGACGCGTCGGAGCTGCTGCGCAAGGTTCACGCCGCCCAGTACGTGGCCGCGCACCCGAACGAGGTGTGCCCGGCCAAGTGGAAGGAAGGCGAAAAGACGCTCGCGCCGTCGCTGGACCTGGTCGGCAAGATCTGAAGTTCTGTCCGTTTCATGCTGTACCGGACCCGGGCGCTGCGGCGCCCGGGCTCCCACCCCAGGAAGCTTGTGCCAGCGGCTTGCGCCCGGCCAGCACCCTCCCCCGTTGGCCGCACTCCCCTGGTGCCGGCCGCTGCCACAAGCCTCCCGTTCCATTCGATCTTCCCTCGATCCCCGCCGGAGTAGTCGCCATGCTCGACGAAAACCTCAAGTCACAATTGCAGACTTATCTGGAAAAACTGTCCCAACCGATTGAACTGGTGGCCGCGCTGGACGACGGCGCCAAATCGCGCGAGCTGGACGAATTGCTGCACGAAATTGCCGCGCTGTCCGACAAGATCAGTCTGCGCCGCGACGACAGCGAGGCACGCAAACCCTCGTTCGCGATCAATCGCGTTGGCACCGACATCGGCGTGCGCTTCGCCGGCATCCCGATGGGGCATGAGTTCACCTCGCTGGTGCTGGCGCTGCTGCAGGTCGGCGGCCACCCCTCCAAGGCCGCGGCCGACACCATCGAGCAGGTGCGACATCTCGACGGGGACTTCCGCTTCGAGACTTACTTCTCGCTCTCATGCCAAAACTGCCCCGACGTGGTGCAGGCGCTGAACCTGATGAGCGTGCTCAACCCGCGCATCCAGCATGTGGCCATCGATGGCGCGCTTTATCAGGACGAGGTCGAGGCGCGCCAGGTGATGTCCGTGCCTACCGTGTTTCTCAACGGTGAGGTGTTCGATCAGGGCCGCATGAGCCTGGAACAAATTCTGGCGAAGCTGGACACCGGCGGCAGCGCCCGCGAAGCCGACAAGATCAGAGCCAAGGACGCGTTCGACGTGCTGGTGATTGGCGGTGGTCCCGCAGGCGCGGCGGCGGCCATCTATGCCGCGCGCAAAGGGATCCGCACAGGCGTTGCCGCCGAGCGCTTCGGCGGCCAGGTACTGGACACGATGGGGATCGAGAACTTCACCTCGGTGAGCTACACCGAAGGCCCCAAACTCGCCGCCGCGCTCGAGCAGCACGTGCACGATTACGATGTCGACGTGATGAACCTCCAGCGCGCCGAAACGCTGGTGCCTGCCAGCGACGCCACCGAAGGCCTGGTCGAGGTCAGGCTGGCCAACGGTGCCACGTTGAAATCGAAGACCGTGATCCTCGCCCCCGGTGCACGCTGGCGCCATATGGGCGTGCCCGGTGAAGACGACTACCGCAACAAGGGCGTGGCGTATTGCCCACATTGCGATGGCCCACTGTTCAAGGGCAAGCGCGTGGCGGTGATCGGTGGCGGCAACTCTGGCGTCGAGGCAGCCATCGATCTGGCCGGGATCGTGGCTCACGTCACCCTGCTCGAATTCGACGGCAAGCTGCGCGCCGACGAAGTCCTGCAGCGCAAGCTGCGCAGCCTGCCCAATGTCGACATCATCGTCAGCGCGCAGAGCACGGAGGTGCTTGGCGACGGCCAGCGCGTCAACGCTCTGGTCTACAAGGACCGCACCGATGGCCTCATGCATAACATTGTGCTGGAAGGCATCTTCGTGCAGATCGGCCTGCTGCCGAATACGGAGTGGCTGCAGGGCGCCCTCGAGCTATCGCCACGCGGCGAGATCGTGATCGACGAACGTGGTCAGACCTCGCTGCCGGGTGTGTTCGCCGCCGGCGACGCCACCACGGTGCCGTACAAGCAGATCGTGGTCGCGATGGGTGCCGGCTCCACCGCCGCGCTGAGCGCCTTCGACCACATCATTCGCAGCCCGCTGCCAACCAAGGCAGCGGTGCAGGCCGCGGTCGAGCTTGCCTGACAAAGCGACCGGGACCGCCGTCAACCGCCATCGCCATCGCCGCAAAGCCGCCGCGGTCGCAGGCTATGCTGGGTGAACCTGCTCCCGCGTGCATCACCCAGTGCGCCAGCCATGAGTCCGCTACAGCAATTCATCCAAACCCACCCGCGCCTGTTCGTGCTGACTGGCGCGGGATGCAGTACCGACTCCGGCATCCCCGACTACCGTGACCGCGACGGCGAGTGGAAGCGCACGCCGCCGGTGACGCTCCAGGCATTCATGCACGAGCCAACCACGCGCCAGCGTTACTGGGCACGCAGCATGATCGGCTGGCCGCGTTTCGGTTACGCGTCGCCTAACGCCACGCACTATGCCCTGGCTCAGCTCGAGCATCATGGGCAGATTGAGCTGCTGGTCACCCAGAACGTCGACCGCCTGCATCAACGCGCCGGCAGCGAGCGCGTGATCGACCTGCATGGACGACTCGATGAAGTCCGTTGCATGGCTTGTGACTGGCGCCTGCCTCGCGAGGCATTCCAGCACGGCCTGATCGAGCTGAATCCGGCGTGGCAGCATCTCGACGCGGCAGCCGCGCCCGATGGTGACGCAGATCTTGAAGGCCACGACTTCACCCGCTTCGAGATACCGCCGTGCCCGCGCTGCGGCGGCATCATGAAGCCGGATGTGGTGTTCTTCGGCGAGGCGGTGCCGCGCGAACGGGTGGATGCCGCCACCCAAGCGCTGCACGCAGCCGACGCGGTGCTCGTGGTTGGCTCCTCGCTGATGGTGTACTCCGGCTACCGTTTCGTGCAGGCGGCCGCGAAAGCCGGCAAACCGGTGGCGGCGCTGACCCTCGGCCGCACCCGCGCCGATCCGTTGCTGAGCCTGAAGATCGATGCCGATTGCAGCGACGCGCTGGCTTTTTTGCTCGCGCCCGAAAGCCCGGCCAAGCACTGATCAGATCGACGCGGCAATGCGTCCCACCTCGGCCAGCACTGCGCCCAACTGCTTGCCGTGTGCCGACGACCCCGCGTAATAGGCCGTCACCAGGATGGGTTGACGCTGTGGTGGCCAGAAGATCGCCACGTCATTGCTTTCACCTTGCGCGCCGCTGCCGGTCTTGTCGCCTGCCTGCCAGCTGCTCGGCACCCCAGCCCGCAGTTTGTCGATACCCGTGGTGCAGGCACGCATCCAGCCGACCAGCAGGTCGCGCGAGGCGTTCGTCAACACCGGCCCGAGCAACAGGCGCTGCAAGGTAGCCAGCATCGCATTCGGCGTGGTGGTATCGCGTAGATCGCCGGGGCTGCTCCGGTTGAGCTCGGGCTCGATGCGATCGAGACGAGTCACCCGATCGCCCAGATCACGCAAAAAGCGGGTCACCGCAGCTGGCCCACCGAGACTGGCCAGCAGCAGGTTGGCGGCGGTGTTGTCGCTCAGCGTGATCGCCGCCTCGCACAGCGCGGCGACGGTCATGCCCGGCGCGCCGACGTGCTGGCGAGTCACCGGCGCATAGTTCAACACCGCCTCCGGTCCAAACACGATACGGCGATCCAGCTTCTCCTTGCCGGCGTCGACCCGCGCCAGCACCGCTGCCACGGCCAGCACCTTGAAGGTGCTGCACAACAGGAAGCGCTGATCGCCATGCTGCGCGATGCGTCGACCCGTGCCAGTGTCCAGCATGGCCACGCCGAGGCGCCCGCCATGAAGGCGTTGCAACGTTGCCAGCCTTGCCTCGGCGTCCGCAACTCCTGTGGCACGCGATGCCAGCGGATGCAGGAAGAGTGCAGAGGCTGCGAACAGGCCGTTCTTGAGCAGGTTTCGACGATTCATGCAGCTACTCCGGGAAAGTTGTCATGCCACAGTGCACTGGAGCGCGGGCAAGCCGAGGTGTGAGGGATGACCATTCAAGGGCAGTCCGGCGCGACATCGACCTTGGCCGACCGCTGCACGGCGAGCGTATGCGCAGGTAACCTTGGATCAACCCCAGCGAACCCCATGTATATCGCGATGTCCGGGACATTGGGCAAACGCTTTCCACCATCTCCCCGGAGATCACCATGTCGGACTACCACAAGACCCCGGAAGCCCTCGCCCGGCTCACGCCCGAGCAGTTTCGCGTCACCCAGGAAGCTGCTACCGAGCGGCCTTTCGATAATCTCTACAACGCGAACGAGGAGGCCGGCCTGTACGTCGACATCGTCTCCGGCGAGCCGCTGTTCACTTCGCTCGACAAGTTCCAGAGCAGCTGCGGCTGGCCCAGCTTCACCCGTCCGTTGCAGAACGAGCATGTGCTCGAGAACCGCGACAACAGTCATGGCATGACTCGCACCGAGGTCCGCTCACGCGACGGCGACAGCCATCTCGGCCACGTCTTTCCGGACGGCCCGCGCGAGAGCGGTGGCTTGCGCTACTGCATCAATTCCGCTTCGCTGCGATTCATCCCCGCCGACCAGCTCGAAAGCGAGGGTTACGGCGAATACGCCGAGCTGTTCCATGCCGGCCATCAGGACTGCGCAGCATGAACGACATCAGCGAACGCGCCATCCTTGCCGGCGGTTGCTTCTGGGGCATGCAGGACTTGATTCGTCAGCAACCGGGCGTGCTCTCCACTCGCGTGGGTTATTCCGGTGGCGATGTGCCCAACGCCACCTATCGCCACCACGGAAGCCACGCCGAGGCGATCGAAATCACCTTCGACCCGCAGCGCATCAGTTATCGCACGCTGCTGGAATTCTTCTTCCAGATTCACGACCCCAGCACCCCGAACCGACAAGGCAATGATCGCGGCGCCAGCTATCGCTCGGCCATCTTCTATGCCAACGATGAACAAAAAACCGTGGCTGAAGACACGATAGCCGACGTGGACGCCTCCGGCTTGTGGCCCGGCAACGCGGTCACCGAACTGGCGCCGGCCGGCGATTTCTGGGAGGCGGAACCCGAGCACCAGGACTACCTGCAGCACTACCCCGGCGGTTACACCTGCCACTTCATCCGACCGGATTGGAAGCTGCCGCGGCGGGCTCGTTGAGCCGGGTACAAAGCCACGTTCACCGTCACCCGCGCGACCGGTCACCGCCCCCGATACGTCGATCGGGAACCAGCCACAGCAAGGCCGCCAAGACATACAGCAGCTGTGCCGACGATGGGGGCAAGAACGCCATCGCGATGCCGGTCAGGTACCGCACTGGCGAAAGCCTGCCCTTCGAGTCTGACCCGATCGCGCTGCGCAGTTCCGAACCGGTGCCGTCCACCGCGAGCTGGGCCTGCTGAAGAATCCCCACAAAGGCGCTGATTCTGATAGTTTTCGATGCGACTACGGTCGTGACCACAGCGTCACCGCCAAACACCACGACAGCTGCAGGCAGATGACCCCGACGTTACCGCCCCTTGCCGACGTGCTCGACCTGATGCCCGATGCTGTGTGCGTCGTTGACGCTGATGGACGGATGCTGTTTGTCAATGAAAGTTTCCAGCGCATCTTCGGCTACGCGCCCGAGGAAGTCCTTGGGCGACAGATTTTCGACCTGGTTCATCCGGTTGATCGCGCCGCCACCACCGCGCAGGCCGAAGCAGTGATGGCCGGCAAACTGCAACGTCATTTCCAGAATCGTTACCTGCACAAGGACGGTCACAGCGTAGATATCCAGTGGTCCGCCCGTTGGTTGCCCGAACATGGCGTGCGGATCGGCGTTGGCCGCGAAGTGACCGAGCTGCGCGTTCTCGAACGCGAGCTGGAACATCGCGCCAACCACGATTCGTTGACCGGACTGGCCAACCGCGACCGCCTGCGTATCGAGCTGCAATCCGCGATCAATCATGCGATGCAGCACGACCACAATCTGGCCTTGCTCTACCTGGACCTGGATGGCTTCAAGTTTGTCAACGATCGGGGCGGGCACGATGCGGGGGATTACCTGCTGCGCGAAGTTGCCGTGCGCCTGCAGCAAGGCGTGCGCACCGGCGATGTGTTGGCCCGTGTCGGCGGCGACGAGTTCGTCGCTTTGCTGCCAGGCTGCCGCGATGCCGACGCCGCCCAATCCATCGCCGACGCGTTGCGCGCCCGGCTCGCGCAACCCTTCAAGCTGCCCAACGCTTCGTTCCAACTGGACGCCAGCATCGGCATCGCGTGCTTTCCGGCCGATGGCGCCGACGCCGACACCTTGCTGACCCATGCCGATCGGGCGATGTACGCCGCCAAGCGCCAGCGGTCGCTGCGCGCGGTAGACAAATCCGGGCGCGACCCCGTCCGCTGAGCCCCGGCGCCTGCCGCGTACGGCAGCGGTCTCAGCTGAACGAGAAGCTGGCACCGGGCGGTTGAATCGCATGCACTGCCGCGCCCTGCTCCGGCTCCTTCGGGTCGCGGCCGGTCTCAAAACACGCTTGCCGCAAGTATCTTCGGACGTCGCCGGCCGCCACCGGCCGATCAGGCCTTCAAAGTTCCACACAATCAAAACGCCGATCCGCCGCGACCTCGGCCTCGTAATCCACGTCATCCCGATCGAACCCGAACAATTTCAAAAACTCGTGCTTGTAGCCGTCGTAGTCGGTAATTTCGCGCAAGTTTTCGGTGGTGACGGTGGGCCAGATCGTCTGGCAGGGTTCCTGCACATCGTCCCGCAGCTCCCAGTCATCCAGCCGCAGGCGGCCCTCGTCATCGGTAGCTGGCGTGGCGCCATCGGCGCGATACAGACGATCGTGGAACAAGCGATTGGCCTGTTCGATCGGGTTTTCGTGGATGCCCTTCTCTTTCATGACACGGAACGCGATGGACACGTACAGCGGAATGACCGGAATGGCAGCGCTGGCCTGGGTGACGACCGACTTCATCACGCTGACGTAGGCGTCCAGGCCTTCGGAAGCATGGCGCTCGCGCAGCGCGCGGGCGGTGTTGTCGAGGTGCTGCTTGGCTCGACCCAGGGTACCGTGCCAATACATCGGCCAGGTGATCTCGGTGCCGATGTAACTGTACGCAATTGTCTTGGCGTTTTTGGCGAGCACGCCGGCCTTGCTCAGCGCATCGACCCACAACGCCCAGTCCTCGCCGCCCATCACGGTGACCGTGTCCTTGATTTCCTGCTCGGTGGCGGGCGCCACGCTGGCCTCGATCACGGTGTCCTTGTTGGTGTCGACCGAGGTGTTGGTGAACGTGTCGCCGATCGTTTTCAACGCCGATCGCACCACCTCACCGGTATCCGGCAGTTTGCGCACGGGCGACGCCAGCGAGTAGACGACCAGGTCGATCGGCCCGCCCATCTCGTTCTTGATGATCTCGATGGCCTTGGCACGGGTCTCTTGGGCGAAGGCATCGCCGTTGATCGACTTGCTGTACAAGCCGGCGTGCTTGGCCGCCTGGTCGAACGCGGCCGAGTTGTACCAGCCGGCGGTACCGGTCTTGACATCGGTGCTGGGCTTTTCGAAGAACACACCCAGCGTGGCCGCGCCGTAACCGAAGGCGGCGGTGATCCGCGAAGCCAGGCCGTAACCGGTCGATGCGCCGATCACCAACACCCGCTTAGGGCCCTTGCTCGCTGCATGGCCCGCAGCCTGAGCGATCTTGATCTGATCGAGCACGTTGCGCTCACAGCCGATCGGATGGGCGGTGATGCAGATGAATCCACGGACTTTGGGCTTGATGATCACTCGGGCGGCTCCTGCACGGGTTCGGCAATCCGCCATATTAACCAAGCCGGCGGCCATGCGCTGCCCTGGGCCAACACCAGCTACGTTGGCGCACCTGCTCGGCCCCTCCTGCCGATGTCGCGCAGGCAAAAGACCCTGCATCGAATGCAGGGTCTTTTGATTGCAGAACTGCTTGAGTCCGGGCGCTCAGGCCGCGGCCTCAGTCGGCTCCACCTCCGTGGCCTGGAGACCCTTGGGGCCCTGGGTCACTTCAAACTTGACTCGCTGGCCTTCCTGCAAACTGCGGAAGCCCTTGCTGGCGATCGCCGAAAAATGAACGAACACGTCCGCCCCCCCGTCCTCAGGCGCGATGAAACCGAAGCCCTTGGCGTCGTTGAACCACTTGACCGTACCAAAACTCATTTCGTCAACCTCTGGATCCATGGAATGGTGCGCCAGTTTCGCTGCGGCGGCCCCCTGCTCGCCGCTCTGGCCTGACGAAAAATAGCAAGAGGTGGCTAGCCGGCGCAACACGCCGCTCTCTTGCGAGGCGGAATACCGGCTGTCACGATCAGCTTTTCGGCATCGCAGCCAGGATCCGCGGCACCTCCGCGGTGGCCGCGGCCAGGTGCGCAAAGATCTGCTCGATGCTGATCTCGGCCTCATCGCCACAACCGGCGGCGAAGTTCGCCACCAGGGCCAGACAGGCGTACTCGAGCCCCAATTCGCGGGCCAGCACGGCCTCCGGCATGCCGGTCATGCCGACCAGGTCGCAGCCATCACGCCTCATGCGGACGATCTCGGCGCGCGTTTCCAGGCGCGGCCCCTGCGTGACGCCATAGCAACCGCCATCGAGAGCGTCGACGCCAGCGACCCGCGCGGACGCCAGCAATTGGCGCCGCAAGGAGCCGGTATACGGTTCGCTGAAATCGATGTGTCTGACCTCAGCACCCTCCACGTCGCAGTAGCTCGTGATGCGACCGTGGGTGTAGTCGATCAGCTGGTCCGGCACCACGATCACCCGTGGGCCCATGTCGTCGCGGATACCGCCCACCGCATTGACGCCGATGACACGACGCGTGCCAAGTTCATGCAGCGCCCACAAGTTGGCGCGGTAGTTGACGCGATGCGGTGGCAGGTTGTGGTTTTCACCATGGCGCGCAAGGAACGCCACCCGCATGCCGGAAAAATCACCGAGCACCACGTCGCCCGAAGCACTCCCATACGGCGTATTCAGCGTGCGCCGCACCGCGTTCTCCAGGCCGGGAAACTTGTACAAGCCGCTGCCGCCGATCACGGCAAGGTCGATGGATTCCGGTACTGCATGAGTCATGGTCATAGTCCCTGAAAAGGCTGCAAGCGCCGGTGCAAGCAAGCCGTGCAGCCGCGCACGCGAATCCCTAATCCCCAATCCCAGCCTTCAAGGCATAGATTCCCGCCAGATTGCGCCCTTGCTCGTAATAATCCATGCCATACCCGAACACGAAACGATCCGGTAGCTCGACGCCGTTGAAATCGGAGGTGATACCTTCGATCAGGCGGTCGTGCTTCTTGGTGCACAGGCTGGCGATATAGACCTTTTTCGCGCCACGTCGATAGCAGTCGTCGCGCACTTCTTTCAGCGTACGGCCCTCGTCGAGGATATCGTCCACCAGCAGCACCACGCGGCCTTCCAGCGGCACCATCGGCTCGCGCAGCCACTGCAATTCCTTGCCGGAAGTGGCACCGCGATAACGGGTCGCGTGCACGTAATCAAATTCCAGGTCGGTGCGGATGGCCAGCGCCAGTTGACCAGCAAAAATCAAGGCACCATTCATCACCGTGAGAAACACGGCGCGCTCACCCTCCAACACAGCGTCGATGCGCTGACCCATCTTCCGGATGACAGCATCCAATTCGGCGCGTTCGTGCAGCAGATCCGACTGCGCCAGCGCGTCGGACAATGCAGGTGTCGATGTGTTCATGCGGTTCCTTGTTCGGCATTCAGCGCCGTGATGCGCGCGACGAAGCGGTCGCGCTGAGGATTGTGGGTGAGTCCGTCCCAGCTGGCACCGACCGCACCACGCAGATCGTCCAGCGACTCGGACATGCTGTCCGCCTCGCCACTCATGGCGGCAAGTGCGTCGTCGACCACGTCGGGGAAGCAGGCCAGCACCAGCTCGCAGCCAGCATCGAGATGAGCTCGTACGCGCTCGCCGACGCTGCCGGCAGCACCCGCCGCAGCCATGCTGATGTCATCGCTGATCACCACACCGGCAAAGCCCAACTCGCCGCGCAGGATCTCGTTGATCCAGGTCTTCGAGTAACCGGCCGGCTGGCTGTCCACGGCTGGGTAGGCGACGTGGGCCATCATCACTGCCTCGACGTGCGCCTCGATGCACTGCGCAAACGGCAGCAGGTCAACGCGGCGGATCTCGTCCAGACTGCGCGGATCAGTGGCCACCACCTTGTGCGTATCACCCGCTACTGAACCATGCCCCGGAAAGTGCTTGAGCACGGCGGCCATCCCGCCCAGATGCATGCCGCGCACGTAAGCCTGCGCCAGCTCGGCCGTGATCGCCGGATCGGCATGGAACGCGCGCAGCCCGATCGCCGCGTTGCCACGGGCCAGGTCGACCACCGGCGCAAAGCTGAAATCGACACCGCTGGCACGCAACTCACTGGCCATTACCCAGGCGTGCTCCTCGGCGAGCCGGAGCGCCTCATCGGCATCGCGCTCGTACAACCTGCCAATCGCGGCCAGTGCGGGCAGGCGCGTGAATCCTTCGCGGAAGCGCTGCACCGGACCGCCTTCCTGATCGACTGCGATCAGCAGTTGGTCGCCCCCCGCCACGCGAATCGCCTCACACAAGGCTCCCAATTGCTCGCGCGACTGATAGTTGCGCGAGAACAACAACACGCCAGCGACGCCGGGAGCCTTCAACCAGTGGGTTTCTCGCTCGGCCAGTTGCGGGCCGGCTACGCCAATCATCAACATGCAGCATCCTCCGCGGCACATTCGGCCGGGGTCCACTGCCGGTAGGAGTGCGCAATCAGGTTGACGTTGTAGTAGCGCGTCAACGCACTCACTTCGCGGCCCAGCCACGGCGGGCGCGGAAATGCGGCATCGACTGCGGGAAGTTCGACCTCGGCCACAATCAACCCTTCGTTGTCACCATGGAATTCGTCGATCTCAAACAACACGCCGTCCACGCGGACGTGATGCCGCACCTTGTCCAGCACACCGTCGCAAAAGCCGGCCAGCAACACCCTGGCATCGCTGGCCGGAATCGGATAATCGAACTCGGTGCGCGCGATGCCGGGCGTGGCCGCCTTGATGTTGAGCCAAGCCTGTTCCCCCACCAGCCGGGCGCGCACCGAAGCGCGCGCGCTGCCGTCGCGTAGGGCCCGTGCACCGACCAGATAGCCCTGCGCGAGTGATTCGCTACGTTCAACGGATGCGCGCCAGCTGTCATCGGCGACCAGGAATTTACGCTCGATTTCAATACCCATGCCGCCTCACCTACGCTCGAAGAGGGCGATCGATTCGACATGCGCGGTATGCGGGAACATGTCCATCACGCCAGCCGAAGCGAGCTTGAAACCGTACCGGTTGACCAGGATGCCCGCGTCGCGGGCCAGCGACGCAGGGTGACAAGACACGTAGACGACGCGGCTGGTGCGCTTGTGCGGCAGGTACTCCAGCAGCTGGTCAGCACCGGCACGTGGCGGATCGAGCAGCAGCTTGTCCCACGGTTGCCGCGCCCAGTCGGCGCTACCCTGGTCTTCGAACAGGTTGGCGACGTGGAACTTCGCATTGTCGATCCCGTTGCGGGTGGCGTTGTGCGCGGCGCGCTCGACCAAGCCGTGTTCGCCTTCCACTCCGACCACCTCGGCGACCCGGCGCGCAATCGGCAGGGTGAAGTTGCCCAGGCCGCAGAACAGGTCCAGCACGCGGTCAGTCGGCTGCAGGTCGAGCAGCTGAAGCGCCCGCGCCACCATTTGCTGATTCATGTCCGCGTTGACCTGCACGAAATCCAACGGCTGGAACTCCAGCTCCACATCCGCAAAGCGCGCATCATCGCTGATGATGCGGAACGCCAGCCGCGGATGCTCTGGCCACAATGGATGCACGCTGCTGGTGCCACCAGGCTGCAGGAAGATTGCCAAGCCATGCTGCTGACCGAACGTGGTGAGTGCGGCCAGGTCGCGCTCGCTCAGCGGCTGCATGTGGCGAAATACCAGGGCCATCAGGTCGTCGCCGGCGGCGAACTCGATCTGCGGGATGGTGTCCACCGCGTCCATCGTGCCGAGCAATTCGGCCATGAGGCCGACCTTGGGGCCCAGCGCGGGATGCATCACCTCACAGCGCTGGATCTCGGCGACTAAACGCGGATTCTGCTTTTCGCGGAAGCCGACCAGCACGCGACCCTTCGCGGCCACGTTGCGCACCGACAACCGACCCTTGCGCCGATAGGCCCACGGCTCGCCACTGAGCGGCGGCAGCCAGGACTGCGGCGTGACCTTGCCGATGCGTTCAAAATTTTCCGCCAGCGCACGCTGCTTGGTCGCAATCTGCGACGGCGCGTCCAGGTGCTGCAGCGTGCAGCCGCTGCACTGGGCGTAGTACTGGCAGCGCGGCTCGACCCGCTGCGGCGAAGCGGTGATCACCTCGACCACCTCGGCCTCGTCGAAGTTGCGGTGACGCTTGCACAGCCGGGCCATCACCTGCTCGCCGAGCAATGCGCCGCTGACGAAAACCGTCTTGCCGTTGATCCGCGCCACCCCGCGGCCGTCGTGGCCAAGATCGGTGATGCAGGCTTCGAACGGCGTGGGAGAAACGGAGTTGGAACGGGACATGGGCACGAAAGGTGAAGACTGGCCGCCAATTATCACAGATCAGCCAGCTTCACGCCCCGCGACGCATTCCCCATGGGTTACTTTTTCTGCCAGGCGCCAGCAGCGTTCTGGTAATACCAGCCGGCGCGCGCCTTCTCGATCCAGCCCTTGGCGAACGTGGCGCGAATCCGGGATTCCCACTCCGGATGGTTGTTGGCAACGGCGACTTCACGGTACAGCGCCGCGCGGTCGCGGTTCTCGTCGGCCACCGCCGCGTTGGCCTGTGCGCGCTGACTCAGGGGCACCTTGGCCGGATCACGCAGCGCGACCATGCCGTCATCGGTGAACCCGACCGCACCGCTATCAAGCAGACTGCCCAGGATGCCGCTGATTCGCTGCTGCATGCGGCTGCGGATCGCCTCGGTCGCGCTGGTCTGCACGCGGATGTCCACCGTTTCCGCAGCCTGCGCGGCGGGAATCAGCAGGTCGAGCAGCATCGCCGAGGGATGTCTGCCATGGTCCTGCGGCGCGGGCGGGGGATCCTGCGCTGCCGGCTTGCCGGCCGGACTGGCTTGATCCAATACGTTGCCGATGAACTGGTCGGCCGCCTTCTGCGCTGCTGCTTCCGGGAAGTACACGTTGATGGTGACGCAGCCGACCAACGCCACAGCCATGGTGGTCAGCAGGAGGTAGACGAGCTTGCGCATGACTTGACTCCAGTACGGGAAAGTTGAGTTGTGGATCAATGGATCTCGGGTGCTGCGCCGTGGATGGCCTCTTCCAGTCGCTTTACCAGAGTCGGCCAATCGACCTCGGATTGGTGGCCGATGACATGCAAGCGCGGCAGGCCGCGGCCCTCGACAATAGTGTATCCATCGTCAGTGGGCTCCAGTCCGCTCATCTTGCAAACGCTGCCGCGCAGCGTGCAATTCAGGCCGAGCTGCTTGTAACCGAAGGTCTTGAACAATTTCAGCACGGCACCCTGCAACCCCGCCGCAATTCCGCCGCCACCGACCGAAGCAAGGTTGTTGACTGCACGCTGGCTGATCCGGCCACCGCTGGCGGCCAGCAGGCTCGCGTTGAACGCCACCGGATTCCAGCCAACCAGACGCAAGCCGTCAATCGAGCCATCCAGACGCCCGCTGATGCTGCCGAAATCAAATACGCTGGTGATCGCACCCAGGTCCAATTGCTTCAGGGAAATATCGGCATTGAGCACCGGGCTGGTCCCTAACGGCTGCTGCAAGGACAACCTGGTGATGTCGACGAAACCATCGAACACGTTTGCGCTAAGGCCGCCGTCGAGCTCCAGCCCATCATTGACCCAGCGCAGTGACGGCACCGCGCCGGCCAGCGTACCGGGGAACGCCGGCCAGCCCATCGCTTGGCTGAAAGCGGCCATATCAATCCCGGTCACCGTCAGCGAGGTCGCAAGGCGCTGTCCTGTGCTCGCGC
>JBDTKM010000273.1:0-3147 GCA_039935315.1 Rhodanobacter sp.
GAAGTGAACCTGTGAACGACTGCTGTTGGCCGCTTGCAGTCGACCGCTTGAAAGGCGCTCGCTGCAGCGGCGACAGGACCCGACGGTGTCCACCCGTGGCAAGCCCCGATCACCGACTTCCCGCCGCCCCACGCCTGCATACGGCCACCCTCGGCCTGCCCATCCTGCACGGCGACATCCATGGGCGTGGCCGGCAGGAAGCCCGTCAGCAAGACAAAGTGGTCTCGCATCCAGTCTCCCGCCCCTTGAGGCGAAGGCCCTTGAGGCGAAGGCCCTTGGCCATTCAACGTCGTGGGCGTGAAAGCTGGCCTCAATCAGCGAGCCGCAGTCGCTGAGGCTGCTGCCGCCCACGCTTCAGGATGCACATGCGATCGTCACCCAAAGCGGCGCGAAGCCACGATGAACCCCGTCGAGCGCAGCTTGGCGCAAACCGTGCCTGAAGCAGAACCGGCCAGCATCCGGCCAACCATGCGCGCGCGAACAGACGCAAAGGCAAGGGCCGGTCGGGTACCGAAACGCATGCTCGCGCCCGGGCGCCTGCGCACGTCGTCATGGGTGCGCCTGAGACCATCTGGAGGCTGACCCTGCGATACCCGATGAAAGGACGGGTTACGGTAACGCGTTGCGACTTCGTGCTCGGTTCCAGGCACACTATCCGCGCCGATCGCCCCTCGCCCGCCCGCTACCAGCCCCTCTGGTTCGGCCCGCTGGTTTGTCCGCGATGTGCTTACTGGCGCATGAAACGGCGCCGCGCCAAAGACAGAATCAGTCGCTGCAGCGGATTGCTGTTGCCGCCCGGCCGCCACGTGTGCACCAGCTTGTTGCGGTAGGCGTCGAAGTGCAGGCCGTGCGGTGCCGCTACCACCTTGCCCCGACCCAGCAGGATCTTCAATGCCTGGGTACCGGCTATCCCGGCGCAGATTTCACAGGCCATCGGCGTCGATGGTCCCCGCTGGTTGACCAGGTCCACGGCAGACGGCTCCACCAGATAGCCTTGATGCAGCACGGCCGGAGCCAGGCCCACCATGAAACGCAGCAACTGCTCGTTTTTCGGGCGGCCTTCGAGCTGGAAATATTCCTCGAAGGTCATCTGACCGGGCAGGAACGCCAGCACCGCCGCCCCCATCCCCAGCGGCGCTGCGGTAATTGCCGGTATGCCTTTTTCCGCGCACAGCGCGAACAGCTTGGCGCGGATGTCCAGTACGAAAAAGTCCAGCCCGTCAACGTACAGATCCACGCCAGACAGAAACTGCTCCATGTTGTCCAGGGTGACGCCGTCGGGAAATTTGTTGATGTCCAGATCCGGATTGATGTCCCGCGCCATGCGCGACACCACGTCGACTTTGGGCTGCCCCACGGTCGACTGGAACGCACCGGCCTGCCGGTTGAAATTTTCCGTGCTGAATCGATCGAAATCCGCCAGGTTGAACGACTGGATGCCGAGTCGGGTCAGGGTCAACAGATGGGCGCCGCCCACCCCGCCGAGTCCGGCAATCGCCACGCGCTTGGAACGAAGCGTCGCCTGCTCAGGTCTGGTGATCCAGCCGATGGTCCGGCTGAATGCCGTGGCGTAGTCGAACGGTTCGGTGGTGCCGGATGCATCAGACATGATGGGTACCTGCGCTATGCAATTTGGGGCAAGTCCATTGCCATGTCGGCACCGTAACACTGGCTTGCGGCGACGCACAATGCCGGCCAGGGCACCCCAGAACACGCGATTGGTCGGACCCAACGTTGAAAAACCACGCGGGATGAATGTCGCACCTTGGCTATCAAAAACCGTCGCCTACCGGGACAAGGGTTGCCCCTGGCAGGGGTCGGTATTGCCACGACCGTCCGGCAGACCGGTGCAACGTAAACAACGTGCAGCAAAATGGCGCCGCTTGGGAAAGCGGCGCCATCGACATCACACTACTTGCGTAAGCTGACTGCCTTATGCGCGCCCAGCAACCTCTTTGCGACGGCGCCCGATGAGCAGGCCGATAACCGCCAAGCCAACGCCCAACATACCCGCCGGACCCGGCTCGGGAACGGAGATGGACGTGGAGCCGGCGGTCAATTCACCGGTGCCCCCGATCGGGTAGTGACATTTATCCATCACGTTCGACGAAATCGCCGTGCATCCCTTGGCGGGCTTGGTCAGGAACGATGAATTGAGGTTGAAGTCTGCGAAACCACCCAAACCGTCCGCGATGTTGCCGAAGGTGAGAGCGGACTGCGCCGGACCCGCCGTTGCATCCAGCAAACCAAGGCCAGCGGAGCCGCCTGTCGGATCGGCGACGGTGCCGTTGATGGTCGCGAAAAGCTGCCCAATATTATCCGTGAAGGTGGCGTTCTTACTCGTGTGGCCGGTCAGGGTGAGCCAATCCACACCACCCACGGAACCCGGATTGGTAGAGTTGTAACTGCCTGCAGCCTGAGTGTAGAACTGGTAGCTTCCAGCATTGAACACTGCTTGGTTGCCGTTGATGCTCTGCACCGTGTAGGTGAACTTGAAGGTGAGGTCGCAGCCCGAGCAGAAGTTGTTGTTGCCGTCGATCGAGCCAATCTGTCCGTAGCCGTTCAGCACGTCACCGACGGCGCTAACCTGTGTTTCGCGGAGATTGAACGAATCAACGGTCAGGTAGAACGCATCGTCGGTATTCCACTGAACGCCGTTCACGTTCACAGGCGTTGAAAGCGCCGATCCACTCCACGCACCGAGCGCCAGAGCACATGCCAGCGCGGTGCCAATGTATTTCTTCATCATCATGTCCATCTCCTGTAAAGCCAGATTGAATTCATCGCAAGGAACCGCACGTCGTGAGGGACCTTGCCCTCGAGTAGACTTAAGCAGGAAGCGTGCCATTCGCATAACATACTGTTTCTACTTGAGTTAGTGATTCAGTACCCGTGGATTCTCTCAAGATTTGTAAACTATCCCGACACCGGCACGATGAGCTGAAGGCTCGCGCCTCACCAAAATACCTGTAACAAGCTGTTTTCATGGAAGTTTGTCCGGCATCTTCGTGAAATACCTCATTGTAAAGAATTCCGACGCGGTGATGAGGATCACATGCCGTTGATGGGAAACGAGCGAGCTCGTGCCCTATGCTGAAGCCACCCGACGCCAACCAAAGTCCGACAGACTCCTGGGAGCGTGGGCGG
>JBDTKM010000274.1:0-6363 GCA_039935315.1 Rhodanobacter sp.
ACCGAGGCGCAGAAACCGTAGGCGATCAGCAGCCACGCCAGCGCCTTGGCGTCGAAGTCGAACAGCGGCGCCAGGGTGGCCGAGTCGGCCACGATTCTGCCGAACCAGATCGAAGCCAGCAGAAGAATTAGCCCGATGATCGACACCTCCAGGATCCTTCCGGGACGGAACCAGCGCATGTAGCCGCCCATCAGGAACGCGATAGGAATGGTGGCGGCGACGGTGAACGTGCCCCACGGGCTGTGGGTGAGTGCCTTGACCACCACCAGCGCCAGCACGGCCAGCACGATCATCATCAGCACCAGCACGCCGATCATTGCCACGATGCCGGGCAGGGGCCCCAGTTCTTCGCGCAGCATGTGGCCGAGTGAACGGGCATCGCGGCGCAGCGACAGGCCCAGGATCATGAAGTCCTGCACCGCACCGGCAAAGACCACGCCGAACAGGATCCACAAGGTGCCGGGCAGGTAGCCCATCTGTGCGGCCAGCACCGGGCCGACCAGCGGGCCGGCACCGGCGATCGCCGCGAAATGATGGCCGAACACGACCCACTTGTCGGTGGGCACGTAGTCGAGACCGTCGTTGCGCAGCACGGACGGCGGCGCGCGGGTCGGGTCCATTTGCAGTACCGAATGCTCGACGAACTTGCCGTAGAAACGGTAGCCGATCGCGAAGATCGAAATGGAGGCGGCGACCAGCCAGATCGCGTTGATCGGTTCGCCGCGCCGCAGCGCAACCACGCCCAGGCACACGGCGCCGACGATCGCGATGGCAGCCCACAGGATCTTGCTGGTCGGGCTGGTCTGACGGGGCATGACGGCTTGCATGGGCGATTCTCCTCGACGATGACGCAAGAGTCGCCCGGTCGGCGGCGGCGGTCAATGGTGGAGCCGGCATGCCGGTATTAGCCATTGGTCGAGTAGACACGCAGAAATTCGCATGCTGCGGCGTAAACTGGCTCATCAGCCAGCTACCGATGAGCTCGCCATGGATATCCGGACCCGTTGCATCGCCCTTGTCCTGGCGTCGGCCACCCTCGCGTTGCCGGCGGCGGCCATTGGCTCCGGCCAGTTCAAGGATTTGCTGAACAAGGTCAAGCAGTCGACGCAGCACGCTGGCTTCGCGCAACTGGGCGCCAACCTGCCGACCAGCGAGATCGCCGCCGGGCTCAAGGAAGCGCTGGCAAAGGGCACCACCGATGCGATCAACAGCCTCGGCCGCGATGGTGGTTTCTGGAACAACCCTCAAGTGCGTATCCCGCTTCCCGGCAAACTCGAGCAGGCCGGCAAACTGGCGCATCAACTGGGGCAGGGCGCCAAGGTGGACGCGTTCGAGCTGAGCATGAACCGCGCCGCGGAGAAGGCGGTCCCCCAGGTGGCGCAGATCTTCGGCGATGCGATCCGCAAAATGACGCTCAGCGACGCGCGCGGCATCCTGTCCGGGGGTGACCACGCGGCGACCAACTATTTTCGCCGGGTTGCCGGCGACGCCCTGACTGCACGCATCCGCCCGATCGTGGCCAGGACCACCGACAGCGTCGGGGTGACCCAAAAGTACAAGTCGTTCACTTCCGGCAGCAGCGGCGGTGCGCTGGGAGGCGTGCTGGGAAAGTTCGGCGCGGGCAAGTCGGCGAAGGCTGGCCGTCCGCTGGATCTGGACGACTACGTGACGAAGGAGACGATCAACGGGCTGTTCACGGAAATCGGGGCGCAGGAACAATCCATTCGCAGTAACCCCGGTGCCCGCACCACCGACTTGCTGAAGAAGGTTTTTGGTGGCAAGTAGACGGATGCGCAGATCCCGCGTTCACGTGTGGGTAGTCAACATGTCTGTCAATGAAGTGCGGATGACCCCGAGGTACGCATGATTCGTGAAATTCTGAAGATGGGTGACCCGCGCCTGCTGCGTATTGCGCCGCTGGTACCGGCGTCGATGTTTGGCAGCGCGGAGCTCGACACTTTGATCGCCGACATGTTCGAAACCATGCATGCGGCCGAGGGCGTGGGTCTGGCGGCCCCGCAGATCGGGGTCGATCTGCAGTTGGTGATCTTCGGTTTCGAGCACTCGGAGCGCTACCCCGACGCGCCGGAAGTGCCGCAGACGATTCTGCTCAACCCGGTGATCACCCCACTCTCGCACGACATGGAGGAGGGCTGGGAAGGTTGCCTGTCGGTGCCTGGTCTGCGCGGGGCGGTGAACCGCTTTTCGCTGATTCGCTACGACGGCGTTGACCCGCGCGGTGAATTGATCGAACGCACGGCCGAGGGGTTTCATGCGCGCGTGGTGCAACACGAGTGTGATCACCTGATTGGGCGGCTGTATCCGTCGCGTATCACCGATTTCAGCAAATTCGGCTATACCGAGGTGCTGTTTCCGGGCGAGGAACTGGGAGACGACTGATGCGAGCGATCTGGAAAGACACGGTTCTCGCCGAAAGCGACGACACGGTCGTGGTTGAAGGCAATCATTACTTTCCCGCCGATGCGTTGCGGCGGGAGTGTTTTCGCCAGAGTGACCATCACAGCAGCTGTCCGTGGAAGGGCATTGCGAGCTACTACGACGTGATCGTGGCTTGCGAAACCAATCCGAACGCCGCCTGGTATTACCCGGACCCCAAGGATGCGGCCAAGCAGATCAGCGGGCGCGTGGCGTTCTGGAAGGGCGTGCAGGTGGCGGCTTGAGTCCACGGCGACTGTGGCCGTCGCGGACGTGGCGTCCACGCGGCAAGCGTGAGTTGGAGCCTGAATCCGCTGCCATGCCGGCCACCGTGCCTGAGCCTGGCGTCGCCAGCGCGCGCAATCCAGGCATCGACCTGCTGCGTGGTCTGGCGATCGTGCTGGTGGTGTTCAACCACCTCGGCTTGCGCATTCCGTTGAAGCACACCGCACTTGTCGAGGTGTTGCCCTCGTGGCTGCTCGTGCGGTTGAACTACAGCGGCTACGAAGCCGTATTCGTTTTCTTCGTGATCTCGGGTTTCCTGATTGCAGGCAACGTGCTGCGCCGCTGGGGCAGCCTGGCGCGCATCGACGCACGGGCGTTCTATGCGCGACGCTTCGCCCGCATCGTGCCCTGCCTGCTGGTCCTGGTGGCCATCCTGAGCGTGCTGGATCTGGCCGGGGTGCGCGATTACACGATCATCCATGCGAACCAGTCGCTGCCGCGTGCCATTGTTGCCGCGCTCGGGCTGCACCTGAACTGGTACGAGGGGCACACCGGCTATCTGCCGGGCAATTGGGATGTGCTGTGGTCGCTGTCGATCGAGGAAGTGTTCTACCTGGGCTTCC
The DNA here is from genome assembly GCA_039935315.1 of Rhodanobacter sp. Lineage (GTDB taxonomy): Bacteria > Pseudomonadota > Gammaproteobacteria > Xanthomonadales > Rhodanobacteraceae > Rhodanobacter. The sequence continues at coordinate 3,285 of JBDTKM010000274.1, forward strand.
CGCTGCTGTGCCTGCTGACCCGGCGCCGCGCCGTGCTGATACCCCTGTTGGTGTTGCTGGCGTTGTCGATGCCGTGGACGCATGCCGCCCTGCGCGGCAACGAGATCTGGCAGGAGAAGGCCTATCTGCCCGGGATGGCCGCCATCGCCATCGGCGTGCTGGGCGCCTTGCTCGCTGCGCGTTGGCAGCGACCGCCACCGGCAACGATCCGCCTGCTGGGCATGCTTGGCACTCTGGGGCTGGCGGTGGTCCTGCTGGATGGCGCGGCGCTGTGGCGCCTGCTGCGCGACGGCTATTTGCTGGTGCTGGCCGGCTCCGCGCTCTGTTTGCTGCTGGCTTGCCAGCAGCGACAGTTGTGCGGTGCCTGGCGGCCGATGCGCGGTTGGGGCTGGCTGCGCTCGTGGGGACGACTGAGCTACGAAATCTATCTCAGCCATATGTTCGTGGTGTATGCGGTGGTGCGCCTGGTCCAGCGGGTGGATGGCGATCCGGGTTGGGGCTTTCTGTGGTATCTGCTGGCGCTGCCGCTGTGTTGGCTGCTGGGCAACGCGGTTGAGCGGTGGCTGTCGCTGCCATGCGAACGTTGGCTGCGCGCGAAACTGTTGCCACATCGAGCTGCGCACGCCAGCAACGCGCACCCGTTGCCCGTTGCCAGTTGATCGCCGCGCGCGGCTTGCGCTGCGCGTCCGACGAAGCGCGGCAACCGCCGCGGCGTTCCGGCTTGCGTGGATCTGGCTGAGCCATCGGGCTTCCACCGCTTTTCAACAACTCGTGAACCTGCAGCAGCGTAGACTGGCACGGGGCGAGACTTCGCCCGGGAGAGTTCCAGTGAAGAAAGAAGACGAAACGCATATGCAGATTGTGTCTGCAGATATCAGTTCTGAATCGCTCACCGGTATGGTGATTTTCCGGCCGCATTGCATGTCACGTGCGGGACGCAACGTGAAAGACGCCAGCAAGGGCGGGAACTGGTATGCCCTGCGTCCCGCCGAAGTGCGCAGTTTTGCGCGTGCGCTGCTGGATGCGGCCGATACGCTGGATCTGAGGGTCAAGACGCTGCAGGCGTCCAAGGACGCCGCCGCCTGAGGCGGACCGGATCAACGCCCCGGTGTCAGCTGCGCCGGTGGTGGTTGATTGTGTCGCGCAGCGCGCCGGTGGCAGCTCGCGCGGCCTGGGCAAAATCCCGGTCGTTGCCCGCATACAGAATGGCGCGCGAGGAGCTGATCAGCAGACCGTTGCCGTCAGCCGTGCCGCCGTGACGAATCACCGCTTTCACGTCGCCGCCCTGGGCGCCAATGCCCGGCACCAGTAGTGGCATATTGCCGACGACCGCGCGCACTTGGCCCAGCTCCGCGGGCCAGGTGGCGCCGGTGACGAGGGCGCAGTTGCCATTCGCGTTCCAGTCGCGGGCGATCGTTTCGGCCACGCGCAGATACAGAGGTTGCCCGCCGCAATCCAGCGCCTGGAAATCCGCGCCGCCCGGGTTTGACGTGCGGCAGAGCAGGATCACCCCTTTGTCGGCGCGGTCCAGAAACGGCTGGATCGAGTCGCGCCCGAGATAGGGGTTCAGTGTGACCGCATCGGCGCCGTAGCGCTCGAACACCTCGGTCGCGTAATGCTGTGCCGTCGAGCCGATATCGCCGCGCTTGGCGTCGAGGATCACCGGCACGCCAGGGTGGTGATCGTGGATACGCGCGATCAGCCGTTCCAGCGCGTCCTCGGCGCGCAATGCGGCGAAGTGCGCGATCTGCGGCTTGAACGCGCAGACCAGGTCGGCGGTGGCGTCCACGATGGCGGCGCAAAAGGTGAACACGGCGTCGGAGTCATCGCGCAGGTGCGCGGGGAACTTCGCTGGCTCGGGGTCGAGGCCGACGCAGACCAGGGAGTCGTGGTTTTTCCAGGCCTGCTGCAATGTCTGCATGAAGTGCATCGGATGTCTCCTCGAATCTTGCTGCGGCTTGTCAATGCGGCGGAACGTGCAACCAGGAACAAAGAAGCCCGCAAGGGCGCTTCTGTTGCGATCGCAGGGAAGTGGGAACGTGCGGTGAGCTGCACGCGCGTAGCGCGCACCCTCACCGCGAAGCCCGGACTTGCGAGAAGACATCGGCTCAACCGCAAGCCGATGTTTCCGGTTCCCCGTTTGCTGCCCTCAAGCGAGCTTCTTGTACTTCACCCGACGCGGCCGCGCGCCTTCTTCACCGAGGCGACGTTTCTTGTCCGCCTCGTATTCGTTGTAGTTGCCAGGGAAGAACTCGACGTGCGAATCGCCTTCGAACGCGATGATGTGGGTGGCGATGCGGTCGAGGAACCAGCGGTCATGCGAGATCACCATGACGCAGCCGGGGAACTCCAGGGTGGCGTCTTCCAGCGCGCGCAGGGTTTCCACGTCGAGGTCGTTGGACGGTTCGTCCAGCAGCAGTACGTTGCCACCCTGCAGCAGGGTCTTGGCCAGATGCAGGCGACCGCGTTCACCGCCGGAGAGCTTGCCGACGATCTTCTGCTGGTCGGTGCCCTTGAAATTGAAGCGGCCGATGTAGGCGCGCGACTGGATCTCGAAGTTGCCGATGGTGATGATGTCCGAGCCGCCGGAGATTTCCTGCCAGACGTTGTTGTCGTCGTCGAGCATGCCGCGCGACTGGTCGACGTAGGCAAGTTTGACCGTATGCCCCAGTTTCACCTCACCGGAGTCCGGCTGCTCCTTGCCCATGATCATCTTCATCATGGTGGATTTGCCCGCGCCGTTCGGACCGATCACCCCGACGATCGCGCCGGGCGGGATCTTGAAGCTGAGGTCGTCGATCAGCAGGCGGTCGCCGAACGACTTGCTGACGTTCTTGAACTCGATCACCTCCTGGCCCAGGCGTTCGCCTGGCGGAATGAAGATCTCGTTGGTTTCGTTGCGCTGCTGGTACTCGACCGAGTTGAGTTCTTCGAAACGACTCAAGCGCGCCTTGCCCTTGGACTGGCGGCCCTTGGCCGCCGAGCGCACCCACTCCAGCTCCTTGGCGATTGCCTTCTGGCGCGACTTTTCCTGGTTGGTTTCCTGCTTCAGGCGCGCGTCCTTCTGCTCCAGCCACTC
>JBDTKM010000275.1:0-8349 GCA_039935315.1 Rhodanobacter sp.
GAGAACTTCAGACCTTGCTGGAAATGGCATTCACCGGAATACCATTCAATATGCATAACCCCGTTTGCGTGCGCTTGCGCAGGACTTCGGTGGCCGTGAATTTCGCCAGGAGACCTGCCGCCGCAGAGGGCCGGATGGTTTGCGTGACGACGCGCACACGCGCGGCCGACGCAATCGGCGCGCTGCCGCCGCATGCGCTGGCAGCGGTCGAAGCGAGGATCGGCTGATGGCCAGCATCGTGATTTCGGGCGGGGCTGCGCTCGACGGTGAGGTGTGCATTTCGGGCGCCAAGAACGCCGTGTTGCCGATCCTCGCGTCGTGCCTGCTGGCCGACGAGCCGGTCACCATTGGCAACGTGCCACATCTACAGGACGTGACCACCACGATGGAGCTGCTCGGCAAGATGGGCGCCGAACTGGTGGTGGACGAACATATGCGGGTTCGCATTGATCCGCGTCCCGTCGACCGCTTCTTCGCGCCTTACGAGCTGGTGAAGACGATGCGCGCGGCGATCCTGGTGCTGGGCCCCCTGGTGGCCCGCTACGGCAAGGCAGAGGTATCACTCCCGGGCGGCTGCGCGATCGGCTCGCGACCCGTTGACCAGCATATCAAGGGACTGCGGGAGCTCGGCGCGACGGTCAGTGTCGAGAACGGCTACATCAAGGCGCAAGCGAACCGGCTCAAGGGCGCCTACATCACGATGGACATGGTCACCGTCACCGGTACCGAGAACATCATGATGGCGGCGGTTCTGGCCAAAGGCACCACGGTGATCGACAACGCCGCTGAGGAGCCCGAAGTCTGCGATTTGGCTTATTGCCTCAACAGCATGGGGGCCAAGATCAGCGGCATCGGCACCACGAGGCTGGTGATCGAGGGCGTCGAGCGTCTGCATGGCACCGACTACAACGTGCTGCCTGATCGCATCGAGACAGGTACCTTCCTCGTGGCGGGAGCGATTACCGGCGGGCGCGTACGGGTCAAGCGCACCCGCCCCGACTTGCTCAAATCCGTGCTGTCCAAGCTGGAGGACGCCGGCGCGCACATCAACACCAGCGAAGACACGATCGAACTGGATATGCGCGGGCGCCGCCCACGTGCGGTGGATGTCACCACGGCGCCGCACCCCGCCTTCCCGACGGACATGCAGGCGCAATTCACGGCACTCAACTGTGTCGCAGAGGGAACCGGCATCATCACTGAAACCGTGTTCGAGAACCGCTTCATGCATGTGCAGGAGTTGCGGCGATTGGGCGCCGACATCAAGTTGGAAGGCAACACCGCGATCGTGCGTGGCGTGCCGAAGTTGTCTGGTGCCCAGGTGATGGCGACGGACTTGCGCGCGGGCGCATCACTGGTTCTGGCCGGCCTTGCGGCGCAAGGCGAGACCCGGGTAGGTCGCATCTACCATATTGATCGCGGTTACGAGAACATCGAGGAAAAGCTGGCCGGTTTGGGCGCACACATTCGGCGTCTGCCGGACGACCTCGAGGACCGTGGACCGCTCGAGTAAGCCTGCCTGATCGCCTGATCCCGCAGTGAGAGCCGGGGCCCTGCTGTTTGACGGATTCAGTTCATCGCCACCCTGCGGGCGCTGATCGCGATGGCGTGGCAGCGGTTCCTGTGCGAGCACCGCGGGTCGCAGACGCTGCGCGAAGGGCGGGAACAACTTGCGCTCGTGACCCTGCGCGCGCCGCGCTCGACCAGCTGGAAGTTATACTGTGCAGCCCCGTCCGGATTTGATTGAACGGCCGGATCAATACAGGCTTCTTGAACCCTGAGTTTGCGAATGGACATACCTGCGCCAGCAGTAGTCGGGTGGTTGTCGTGCATTGGTTGCGAGCCCGCTTGATGGATAACGATTTTCGACGATCGCCGGAGGGGCTCTTGTGACTCGTCACGACGGCGCGGCGGAGCAGTCGTTCATTTGCCGACTGGCCGCAATTGTCGGCAGGAAACATGTAATCACGGATGAGGTCGGGACTCGCCGCTACCGTAATGGTTTTCGCTTCGGCAGTGGTTCGGTGGCCGCGGTGGTTCGCCCCGGTTCACTGGTCGAACAGTGGCGCGTGTTGCAGGCCTGCGTGGAAAGCGACCGCATCATCATCGCTCAAGCGGCCAATACCGGTCTGAACGGCGGATCGACGCCGGACGGTGACGACTATGATCGCGAGATCGTGATCGTCAATATGATGCGGCTCAACCGGTTGCAACTGCTGGACGGGGGGCGGCAGGTCATCTGCCTGCCCGGGGCAACCCTGGACCAGTTGGAAAAGGTGTTGGCCCCACTGGGCCGGGAACCCCATTCGGTGATTGGTTCTTCCTGTCTGGGCGCTTCAGTGTTCGGTGGTGTCTGCAACAATTCCGGTGGGGCGCTGGTCAGGCGCGGGCCGGCCTATACCGAGCTGTCGATTCATGCCCGGCTCGATACGGATGGACGGCTGCAACTGGTCAATCACCTGGGCGTGCAATTGGGCGACGACCCGGAAACCATCCTGGGAAGACTCGATCGCGGCGACTACGCGCCGTCCGATGTGGCCCACCCCCATGCCGCTGCTTCGGACCCCGACTACGAGCATCACGTGCGCCAGATCGATGCCGAAACGCCAGCGCGATTCAATGCAGACCCGCGCCGGCTTTTCGAGGCCTCCGGCTCCGCCGGCAAGCTGATGGTGTTCGCGTTGCGGCTGGATTCGTTCCCCAAGGAGACTGGAACTCAGGTGTTCTACATCGGCACCAACGAGACGGGGGCGTTTACCGAACTGCGCCGCCGCATCCTGGCGGAATACAAGACGCTGCCGATATCCTGCGAGTACATGCACCGGGATGCGTTCGACACGGCTGAACGCTACGGGAAAGACACGTTTCTGATGATCCGCATGCTCGGAACCAGACGATTGCCGAGCCTGTTTGCACTCAAGAGCCGCATCGATGGTTTCTGCGATCGGTTGGGATTTTTACCGTCCAACATGTCCGACCGCGCCCTGCAATGGCTCAGTCAATTCCTTCCCGCTCACTTGCCTGCGCGCCTCAAGCAATACCGTGACCGTTACGCGCACCATCTGATACTCAAGGTATCCGCTGCCAGCGTCGAGCAGACCCGCCAGTTGTTGAATGAGCATTTCGGCCGCTTTGAAGGTGATTGTTTCGAGTGCACCGCGGAAGAGGGGACCTCGGCTTTCCTGCACCGATTCGTCACCGCAGGTGCCGCCGTGCGCTATCGCATCACGCACCGCGATACGGTTGAAGATATTGTCTCGCTGGATATCGCACTCAAGCGCAGCGAGCGCGACTGGTTCGAGATGCTGCCGCAGGACATCGATCGGTCGCTGCTGAAGAAGCTCTACTACGGCCACTTCCTGTGTCACGTGCTGCATCAGGATTACATCGTCGCCAAGGGCACTGACTGTCTGGCGCTTGAACATCGCATGTGGGACCTGCTTGATGCGCGTGGAGCGGAATACCCGGCCGAGCACAACGTCGGACACCTGTACCGGGCCAAGCCGGCGCTGGCCGGTTTTTACCATGAGCTGGACCCCTGCAACGCGTTCAACCCGGGCATCGGCCAGGCGAGCAAATGCCGCCACTGGGAAGCAGCGGCGCCCCCGCTTGGGAAGTGATGCCTTCCACCATGACTTGTTCATGGCAACGGACCCTGTGCCGAGCCGCGTTGCCAGGCAGGCGCATCGCGCCGATCAAATGTCATGAAGATGAAAATAACGGTTGTGCACGGGTCCGGTACGGTGAGGAATCATGAAGGTGGATGTCTGTTGAAACGTTTGAACGCGATGTTTGAATTGCTTGCGGCGCTGACCGTGCTGATGGTTTCGTTCGCTGGTGTGGCGGCGCAGTCGGCACCTGGCCCTCTACCTGAAACGATTGCAGCCGGCGGCAGCACAACTCCGATTGCCGGCTGGAAGCTTCAATCCTCCAGCGAGGTACAGGTTGATGGCCGGGCGGTTTCGCAGCCGGGGTTTTCAACCCGAGGCTGGTATCCCGTCAGTGCCCAAGCGACAGTCTTTGCCGGATGGCTGGAGAACGGAAAATACTCACATGTCTTTGAAGGGCCCCGACTGCGTGAAGTCAACGTCGGGCATTTCCTCGTCCCGTGGTGGTATCGCGCGGATTTCAGTTTGCCCAAATCCGAAACGGGAACCCACACTTCGATCCGGACCGACGGCATCATCCCCAGCGCAGACCTGTGGCTGAATGGGGTCAAGATGGCTGATCATGCGCGTATCGCCGGTGCCTATGCGGTACACGAGATTGATGTCAGCGGAACCGTGCATCCGGGCATCAACACCCTGGCTGTTCGTGTCTATCCGGCCAATCCGGAGCGGGAGCTCATTACGAGCTGGATCGACTGGAGTCCTGCCGCGCCTGACAACAACATGGGCCTGTGGCGCGGCATCGATGTCGTGCGCAGCGGGGAAGTTTCGCTGCACGATCCGCGGGTAACTTCAGAACTCGCCCTGCCGCAGCTCGATCATGCGCGTTTGACCATCAGGGTCGCGGTACGCAATGAAGATGTCAGCGGCCATGAAGCGACCGTAAGCGGCGAGGTCGCCAATGTGCGCCTGCAGCGGCGCATTTACCTCCAGCCGCGGCAGACGCGCACGGTGACTTTCGACTCGGCCACCACACCTGCGCTCGACCTGAGCCATCCCAGGGTCTGGTGGCCTGCCGGCATGGGCGCGCATCCGCTTTACACGTTGACCCTGACCGCACGTGTTGAGGGAGCCGTTTCCGATCATGCGCAAACGACGTTCGGCATCAGGGACGTCCACTCGCAACTCACCCCACAAGGCTACCGACAGTTTGTCGTCAATGGCATGCCGATCCTGATTCGCGGCGCCGGTTGGGCGCCAGACATGTTTTTGCGCGACCAACCCGAACGCCTCGGCGATGAATTTGCCTATGTGCGCGACTTGGGCCTGAATGCGATTCGTACCGAAGGCAAGCTCGAAAGACAAGATTTCTATGACCTCGCTGACCGCAACGGCATCATGGTCCTGGCCGGCTGGGAGTGTTGCGACAAATGGGAAGCGTGGGCGAAAACGGGGGGCGAGCCGTGGGATGCCCATGACTTGCAGGTTGCGCATGACTCGATGGCCAGTGAAGCGAAGCTCTTGCGCAATCACCCCTCGGTCATCGCCTTTCTGATCGGTAGCGACAATGCGCCGCCACCGGATGTCGCCAACAGCTATGTGAGTGCGCTGAAGGACGCCGGTTGGCCCGATGCGATCATCTCGGCCGCCTCGGCCCAGACGACAGCAGCGGCTGGGCCCTCCGGCATGAAAATGTCTGGTCCGTACGCCTGGGTGCCCCCGGATTACTGGTATGGCGACCAGGCTGGGGCCGCGTTCGGTTTCAACTCCGAAGCTGGCGCCGGCTTTGACATTCCGCGGCTGGCGAGCCTCAGGAAGATGCTCACACCCACGGCGCTGGAGGCGTTATGGAAGGACCCTGACTTCCGGCAGTTTCACGTGGGGCCAGCCTGGTCGCCGCTCGCGAGCATGAAGCGTTTCGACACGGCGCTCTCACAACGCTACGGCAAACCCCGCAGCCTCGCCGATTACGTCGAGAAGGCGCAGCTCGCCGATTACGCCGCCACGCGCGCCCAGTTCGAGGCTTACGATGCGCGCATGGATGCCGCGCGACCGGCGACAGGGGTTATTTACTGGATGCTCAACAATGCGTGGCCCTCGTTGCACTGGCATCTTGTCAACCATGACCTCAATCCGGCCGGTGCCTATTTTGGGGCAAAGAAGGCGAACGAGCCACTTCATCTCCAGTATTCGTACGGCAGCCGGGCCATCGTTGCGGTGAATCATGAGCGTTCGGCGGCGACAGGCTTGACCGTCCGCATTCGTGTCCGTGATCTCGATGGCAAGGTGCGCTACGACAAGCGAATCACGAGCATCAGTCTGCCGGCCAATCACGCCGGCAAGCTCGCCACCATCCCGCAGCTTGCAAGTCTGTCCCCGGTCTATTTCGTCGAACTCGTTCTGTCCGACGCGAATGACCATCAGCTGAGTCGCAACGTGTACTGGCTTTCCACTCATCCGGATCAGCTCGACTGGGCGCACTCCACCGGGTACGTGACGCCGGTCAGCCGCTATGCGGATTTCACGGCGCTGGCGAGCTTGCATGGTGCGAACGTTCAAGTACACGCGTCGACGCGCAACGCGGGAGCGGATGAGGTCACCCGGGTTGTGCTCACCAACGCGTCGCAGTCGGGTTTCACAGCATTCTTTCAACACCTCTCATTGCGTAGCGGCAAAGACGGGGCGCCGATCTTGCCGGTGACCTGGAGCGATAACGATGTGACCCTCTGGCCGGGAGAATCGGTCACTTTGGTCGCAAGCTACAGTGCGAAAACATTGGGCAAAGCCAACCCGGTGGTTCACTTGAAAGCCTGGAACACGGCGGTGAGCGTTGTCCCGGCACCTATTGAAGGAGCGCGGCCTTGATTCGGAAAAGCGGGTTTTCTTTACTGGCCGCGCTGGCCAGTTGTGTCGTCTTGGCCGCGTCGCCAGCGTGGGGTCAGGACACCCCGCAATCAAAACCCGATCTCGACTTGATGCCCTGGCCAGCACACATCCATGTCGAAAGCGGTAGCTACCCGCTGGACAGGAACTTCAGCATTTCGGTCATCGGTAATCCATCGCAACGTCTCTACGATGGCGCTACCCGGCTGCTGCGGCACCTCGAAGATCGCACCGGTTTCTCGTTCGACCAGCATGCGGTCGGGAAAGACCATCGGGATCCCCATGCGGCTCTGGTCATCCGGGTTGGTCGGCCGGGTCAGGTCAGGCCTGGTGAGGATGAGTCCTATACGTTACGCGTGCGGTCTGACGGCGCCGTGCTCACTGCCGCGGACGGCATTGGTGCATTGCGCGGGATGCAGACGTTCCGACAACTGGTGCAGGCGGACGCGGCGGGCTTCCACTTGCCCGATGTTGACATCAAGGATCATCCACGCTTCGAGTGGCGCGGCCTGATGATTGATGTCGCGCGACATTTTGAACCGGTCGATGTCATCGAGCGAAATCTGCGCGGCATGGCTGCCGTCAAGATGAATGTGCTGCACCTGCATCTGAGCGACAACCAGGGCTTTCGCGTGGAGAGCCATGTTTTTCCGAAGCTGACGGAACTTGGTTCACGCGGGAACTACTACACGCAGCGGCAGGTGAGGGCGATCATTCAATACGCGGACGACCGTGGCATCACGGTCGTCCCCGAGTTTGACGTTCCCGCCCATGCAGTCAGCTGGTTCGTCGGCTACCCGCAATACGCCAGTGCGCCGGGGCCGTACGCCTTGAGAGACCAGTTTGGCGGATCGAACCCGGCATTCGATCCCAGCAATCCGGCAACGTATCAATTCCTGGGGGCGTTCTTCAAGGAAATGGCAGGGCTCTTTTCGGGCCCTTATATCCATATGGGTGGCGACGAAAATATCGGGACGCAGTGGGACAGCAATCCGTACATTCAAGCCTACATGCAACCCACGATCAAGAATAACGGCGAGTTGCAGGCGCAGTTCACCAACAAGCTTTCCGCCATGATTACCGCGGATGGCAAGCACGCGATCGGTTGGGATGAAATCCTGCAGCCGGGCGTGTCGGATGACGCGGTGATTCAGGTGTGGCGGGGCAAACAGGACTTGTACAAAGCCGCCAGCGAAGGTCATCAGGCCGTTTTGTCCAACGGTTATTACCTGGATATGCTTCACCCGACAGCGGAGTATTACGCGAACGATCCGATCCCCGACGATGCTCACCTCAAGCCCAAGGTCCGGGCGAACATCCTGGGCGGCGAGGCGGCCATCTGGTCCGAGCTGGTCGATCCCACCACCATCGACTCACGCATATGGCCATCCACCGCGGCGATTGCGGAACGGCTCTGGTCGCCTTCGGATGTGAAGGACGTGGCGTCCATGTACCGGCGCCTGTACGTGGTCAACCTGCAGCTCGAAGGAGTGGGGCTGACGCAGATCAAGAACCAGACGATGTTGTTGCGCCAGCTCGCGGGCAGCTACGACATCGACCCGCTGAAGGTTCTGGTGAATGCGATCTCGCCGGTGCAAGGCTACGTGCGGTTGCGTACTCTGCTGGACACGGGGCACTACACGATCTACTCGCCGTTGACGTCGATTGCCGATGCGGCGACTGCCGATCCATGGACGGCCTTGAGATTTCAAGATTGGGTCAAGCAGTTTTCCCAGCATCCCGATCCGGCATTGGAACAAAAAATTCGTGGCCAACTGGATGCATGGAAGCAAAACAGTGCCGCGCTGGATGACCTGACAAGTCGGTCGCCACGCCTGCAGTCGGTGCAGCCACTGGC
>JBDTKM010000276.1:0-4938 GCA_039935315.1 Rhodanobacter sp.
TTCTGTCCAACAGCTTTCTCGGCAACGGCGGCAACCGCGCGCTGGGCGAGCGCGTGTTCGACTGGCTGCTGGGCGACGACAAGCTGGTCGACCTGCCACCGCGCGGCGCACCGGACCGGCTGCTGGAAATCTCCCAAGGCGAATTGAACACGCTGACCGTCGGCTTCCTGATCGCGCTGCCACTGCTGCTGCTGCTGATCGGTGGCGCGATCGTGTGGCGCCGGCGCCGGCGCTGAACGATGAAACGTGCTGTTCGCCAACGTGTATTCCTGCTGGTCGCCGTGCTGGCGCTGGTCGCCGTTGCCGGCTGGCAACTCCAGCGCGATGCCAGCCACCGGAACGCCAACCTGACCACCCTGGATCCGGCGACGATCCGCCAGGTCAGCCTCACCCTGCCCGGGGCCACCGCGCTGCATTACGAAAAGCGTGGCGATGGTCACTGGTGGCATACCGATGGCACGCCACGCCAGGTGGCCGATGATGACCGGCTCAACGACCTGGCCGATATCGCGGCCGCGCAGGTGCTGAGCTGGCGCCCGCTCAGCGATTTTGACCCGGCCAGGATCGGCCTGTCACCGCCACGCGCCGTGCTGGAACTGGATGGCCATTCGCTGGCGTTCGGGGTCACTGCGGTAACCGGACCGCAGCGGTACGTGCAGGTCGGCCAGCGCATTGCGCTGGTGTCCGCGCGCTACATGCCGCGCTCGCCGCAGATCAAGATCACCGAGCTGCATTGAGTCGCGAACCCACCTCATGCCCGAACTGCCCGAAGTCGAAACCACCCGCCGTGGCATCGCGCCGTATCTGATCGGCCGGCGCGTCACCGGCGTCATCCTGCGTCGTCCGGACTTGCGTTGGCCGATTCCGGTCGAGGTCAGCGAGCTGCTGCCCGGACAGCGCATCGACGCCGTGGAGCGCCGCGCAAAATACCTGCTGCTGCACACGGCAGTCGGCAGCGCCCTGCTGCACCTGGGCATGTCCGGCGTGCTGCGCGTGCTTCCCCCGGACACACCGGTGGGCAAGCACGACCATGTCGATGTCGCACTCGAACGCAAGGGCGCCGACGGACCGCGCATCCTGCGCTTCACCGACCCGCGTCGATTCGGCTGTCTGCTGTGGCAGGCGCCGGGCGAGACCCACGAACTGCTGGCGAAACTCGGCCCCGAACCGCTGACCGAATCCTTCGACGGCGACTTGCTGTGGCGCCGCTCACGCAACCGCAGCGCGGCGGTGAAATTGTTCCTGATGGACAACGCGATCGTGGTCGGAGTGGGAAATATCTATGCCAGCGAGGCACTGTTCGCGGCGGGTATCGATCCGCGCCGCACCGCCGGCGCGGTCTCTCGCGCACGCTACGCGCGGCTGGCCATGGAAGTGAAGCGCATCCTGGCGTGGGCGATCGAACGCGGTGGCACCACCTTGCGCGACTATCTCAGCCCCGACGGGTCGCCTGGCTATTTCTTCCGCGAGCTGTTCGTGTATGGCCGTGACGGCGAAGCCTGCCGCGTGTGCGGTACATCGATTCGACACGCCACGCTGGGCCAGCGCTCCACCTTCTGGTGTCCGCACTGCCAGCATTGAGGGCCGCGCAAGCGCCCGCTTGCTGACGATGCTGCGGGCTTGATTGTTCGAGTCGCGTCAGCGCAACAGCACCGCCCGCGAGCGTGCGGCTACACCGGCCAGTCGAACTCCACGAAGGTGTTGTTGAACCGTGGATGCTCCAGGCCGCCGCCGAGATGCACCACGGCGCCCACCGGCAGGCCCTCGATTTCAAGCCGTTGCCCTTCGACGAAGTGCGCGCCCAGCGCCTGCATCTCGACCATCTGCTCGCACAGCGCCCCGGCGCGATCGACGGCGGCAGCGGGAACCTGATGGATGCTGATATCGGGGCGACCGAACTTGCGCATGCCGCGGGTGTGGATCCACGAATGGCCCGACTCGGATTCGCCTTCGCACAGGATCAGCAGATGATGGCGGACCGGCGCGCCGTCGCGAACCAGATAGTGCCGACGCCACGCTGCAGCGTCGAGCAGGCTGAGGATCTGCGGATCAAGAATCGCCACGCCGCCGATGTCGAGCATGCCCGCCAACACGCCGAGGGTGTCGCGCAGGTAGCCCGTGGCCGCACTGTCGTCCAGCGTGCCGCGCACCACGATGACCTCCGGCGCGTCGATCGCGCATTGGTATGCCTGCGGCGCATCGGCCTTGTACATGCGTCCCACCGCGGCCTTCAGCGGGTAACCTTCCCAACTGCGCAGCTCGGCGTGGTGATGGCTGGTGGCAGTGAGGCCGGGTGGCAGACCGTCGCTGCCGTAATCCTGCGAAGGCACGCGCACGGCATCGAACTTCCCGAACACGTAGAACTGCAGCAGAATCTTTTCGTCGCTGGCCTGCCAGTGCGGGCGCTGCCAGGCGGGGATGATGATCGGGTGGCTCATGGGGTTCCTTGGGCTGGGAGTCTGTCGCGCTTGGCCGGTCGAGGCGAACATTCGGCTGGGTGAGGACAGCAATCAATGATTCGCCGGTCGATCGTGGTCCGATGGGACAGGAGTGGGTGGATAGTGGACCACACCGACGGATTCGCAGACCGACCAGCCAAAATCCGACAGACTCCCAAGTGGGACCGGGCATTGTCGAGGCCGATAAATCTCACGCAGAACCCGCCGAGTCGAGTGGCAGCACGCTCTGCTGCAGCTCGATACGACCTTGGCCCGCACTGATTCGCTTGAATTCGGCGCGGCTCACCGAGACATAGCGTTCGTTGCCGCCGATCTCAACCTGCGGCCCATCGGTCACTGCGCGGCCCTGCTCGTCCACCCGCACCACCATGGTCGCCTTGTGCCCGGTGTGGCAGATCGTCTTGATCTCGACCAGGTTGTCGGCCCAGGCCAGCAGATGGCGACTGCCCTCGAACAGCTCGCCGCGAAAATCGGTACGCAGACCGTAGGCGAGTACCGGAATGTTCAACCGGTCGACCACATCGCTGACCTGCCAGACCTGCGCCTTGGTCATGAATTGCGCCTCGTCGACGAACACGCAGTGCAATGCGCCGTGCAACCCGATGTCCGCCTCGACCAGCGCGAACAAATCGGCATCGCTGCGGAACCCTCGCGCGTTCGCCTTCAAGCCGATGCGCGAGGCCACCACACCCTCGCCGTAGCGATTGTCCAGCGCCGGCGTGAGGATCAGCGTGCGCATGCCGCGCTCGTGATAGTTGTACGCACTCTGCAGCAGGGTGGTGGTCTTGCCGGCATTCATCGCCGAGTAATAGAAATAAAGTTTGGCCAGGAGCGCCAGGCATCGGGAATGGGGAATGGTCAGAGCGGCGCGGCGCCCAGGACCTGTTGCGAAGTTTCTCACACGCGCCCGGCCACGGCCCGTCCGGCTTTCCCAGTCTCCGCCGCAGGCGACCGTCAGGAAGTCCGCCTGTGGGAAGCACGGTCCCATGGCGTGCGGCCGCCAATGGACCGGCTCCGCGCGTGGGCAAGTTGGTCATGCTGCTTGACCCGGCGGCGGCGCCAGCTACACCGGAAACCGAGCGCATGGACCCGCTTGAATCGCCACATCGCACGGTCCGATGTCCCGCTCCAGGATGCCGCTACCGCAAGTTCGAGGGGTCCCCATGATCGAGCAGGCGTGCCGACCTGCCAGTGGCGCGGGTGTTAACATCGGCTTCTGTACCACGCACTGTTTCGATCCATGCTCAACCCTCAACAACTGGCCGCCGTGGAGTACTGCGACGGCCCGCTACTCGTGCTGGCCGGCGCCGGCTCCGGCAAGACCAGCGTGATCACCGCGAAGGTTGCGCACCTGATCCAGCGCCGCAAACTCAGCGCCTCGAAAATCGCCGCGATCACCTTCACCAACAAGGCCGCGCGCGAGATGCGCGAGCGGGTGGCGAAGCTGATCAGCAGCGAAGACGCCGCTGCACTCACGGTCAGTACCTTTCACGCACTGGGTCTGAAATTTCTGCAGATCGAGCATGCGCGCGCCGGCCTGCGACGCGGATTCTCGGTGCTGGATGCCGACGACAGCGGCGGTATCGTCAAGGAGCTGGCGCCCAAAGGGGTAAAGAACGATGTGCTGTTCGGCCTGCGCAACCTGCTCAGCCGGGCCAAGAACGGCGGCCTGTCACCGCAGGAAGCGCTCGCCGCCGCACGCAGCCCGCGCGAGCTGGAGGCGGCGACCATCTACGACATGTATCAGCAGCGCCTGGCCGCGTTCAACGCGGTGGATTTCGACGATTTGATCCGCTTGCCCTTGCGCATCCTGGAGAGCGACCTCGAATGCCGCGACGCCTGGCGCGAGCGTTTCCGCTACCTGCTGGTGGATGAGTACCAGGACACCAACGACGCGCAATACCGGTTGCTGCAAGCACTCACTGGCGAGCGCGGCGGCATCACCTGCGTGGGCGATGATGACCAATCGATCTACGCGTGGCGCGGCGCCAACCCGGAAAACCTCGACCAGTTCGGCCGCGACTGGCCCAACCTGCGCGTGATCAAGCTGGAACAAAACTATCGCTGCGGCAAGCGCATCCTGCGCGTGGCCAATGCGCTGATCGCGAACAACCCGCACCTGCACGAGAAAAAACTGTGGAGCGAACTGCCCGAAGGCGCCCGCATCCGCGTGCTGGAATGCAAGGAGGCCGAGCAGGAGGCCGAGCGTATAGCCGCCATCGCCACCACCCTGGCGGAGAAGCACAAGGCGCGCTGGAGCGACATGGCGATCCTCTACCGCGGCAACTTCCAGGCCCGGCCACTGGAAAAAGCGCTGCGCCTGGCGCGCGTGCCCTACCACCTCACCGGCGCGCTGTCCTTTCTGGATCGCGCCGAGGTCAAGGATCTGCTGTGCTACCTGCGTCTGCTGACCAACCCCAGCGACGACGCCGCGTTCCTGCGTGTGGTCAACGTGCCCAAGCGCGAGATCGGCGCGACC
>JBDTKM010000277.1:0-10331 GCA_039935315.1 Rhodanobacter sp.
TCTAACCCGTCCTCGGTACGCTGGCGCACATCGCCGACCTGCATGCCGGCATTAAGCACGAGCTGGTTGATCACCGCGTCACCCAGCCATTCTTCGACGGCAGCCGCGAAGCTCCGTACGCTATCCAGCCGCTCCAGGTCGAGCGAAGCGATCGTCGCCCCTCGCCCCAGGCCTGCGGGCGCCGCCGCCGGTGACCGCGCGCCGATCATTAATTCGGCACCGTCCTCGAGGAGCACATTGGCGGCCACCAAGCCGATGCCGCTGGTAGCACCCGTCATCACGATCTTCATGGGAAAGGTCCTTTAAAGGTTTCGTAGATTTGTTGGCGGCGCGGCCATAAGGACCGCCTGACGGTCCGTGCGCGTTATGTCTGGTCGGCTCGCATGCCGATCGACAGTCGCGATCAGCGGCTGCATTGCTGCTCCCACTCAAGGTAGCGAATCGACGGTGAACGATCTACGCTTCAGCGTTCGCGTTTTTGTCGCGATCGTTCAAGGTGCGCCAATGGATCCACTCTCCGATGTGTTGTCGCTGCTGAAACCACTGAGCTACATGTTCGGGGGCTTCGACATGGGCGGAGACTGGTCATTCCAGTTCTCCCGAGCCGAGGGCATCAAATGTTACGTCATCGTTTCCGGCCAATGCTGGTTGTCCGTTGAGGGTGTTCCCGACGCGTTGCGCGTGGAGGCGGGGGATTGCTTTTTGCTACCGCGCGAGCGGCCCTTCCGCCTCGCCAGCCATTTGGATCTACCTCCAGTCGATGCCTATGTGGCATTCCCGGCCCAGTTGGATGGCGGCGTCTTCACCTACAACGGCGGCGGAGGTTGTTTCAGCGTCGGCGGTCATTTCGACTTGATGGGTCAGCATGCGGACATCCTTTTGGGAGTGCTGCCCCCCATCGTGCATATTCGGAGGCCGTCAGACCGGGCGGAGCTACGGTGGTATGTCGAGCGGATGATTCAAGAGCTGCGCGAACCGCAGCCGGGAGGCTATCTCGTCGCCCAGCACCTCGCCTACATGATGCTTGTTCAGGCGTTGCGGCTGCACTTGACCGATGGTTCTGGCGAGCGCACCGGATGGCTCTTCGCTCTGGGAGATAAACGCATGTACACGGCAATATCCGCCATGCACGGCGATCCGGCGCATCGATGGACATTGCAGTCCCTGGCAGAGCGTGCCGGGATGTCGCGAACGAGCTTCACTCTGAAATTCAAGGAAACGGTTGGGGTATCTCCCATGGAATATCTGACGCGTTGGCGAATGCTGAAAGCTGCTGACAGCTTGGCTAATTCCGACGATTCCGTTGGCGCTATTTCTTTGTCAGTCGGCTATGAATCGGAGAGTGCGTTCAGTACAGCTTTCAGACGAGTAATGGGATGTTCGCCACGGCAATATGGCCGCGCCCCGAGCTAGGCATGCAACCTGCAGCTGGCTTTAACAGGCATCCGCTCCAACGCGTGACGAATCACTTGCTGTTGCAGCAACAACAGATTCAATTCGCGCGCGCAACGCGGGGCAGACGCAAACCGGATGAATCTTTCTAGCCGATTTGGGTGAGTATGCGGACTTTGTTTGACTCGAGCATCCAGCGGAGGCGTGCGACGGCTGCAGCATTTTGCTTGTGGGCCGATCCACTGAAGCACGGCAAGCGCGAGCCGTTGTCGACCCTGCCGGCAACCTTGCCCGCCGTCAGCAGCCCGTGAGACAGCACGCTATAGAGGGTGTGGCTGATGCCCAGTGGTGCAGGCGCGCGAAAGATAACCGCCTCTGGCCCGCGCGTGAGCATGAAGTACTCCGTCTGCAGGTCAGTGACGGGAGGGACATTCAGCGCGCGCCGAGTCGTCTCGACGCCGACCTCGGAAGGGCCTGTGTGTCGCACCTGTCCCGTGTTTACGTGGTCGGCTATGGCATTTGTCAGCGGACCGTCATTCCACCATCGACGCGGTAATTGACGCCGGTCAGGAACTTGCCGCGATCCGACACGAGCAGCGCGACGACCTCAGCGATGTCCTCGGCGGCGCCGATGCGACCCAGCGGAATATTCCGGAGCCAATCGTCGGGGGAAGATCCCGGCGTCGTCTTGCTGAATTCGATGGAGCCCGGCGTCGAGATGATGCCGGGCGACACGACGTTCACTCGAATGCCGCTCGGCGCGAGTTCCACCGCGAGTGTGCGCGAGTAGTACTCGAGCGCCGCCTTGGCGGCGCCGTAATGCACCGAGGGGGCAAATGGCATCGCAGCGGCTGCCGAAGAAATGTTCACCACGGCCGCGGCCGCGGACGCACGGAGCGCCGGAAGGACGGCGTTCGTGAGCCGGATCGCGGCAAACAGGTTGAGCGCGAAGCTGTCATGCCAAACCTGGTCGGGGATCGTCCACGAGCCTTCCAGAAACGCACGCCCGGCGCCCGCGTTGTTCACGAGAATGTCGAGGCCGCCAAGGGCGGCGACCGCCTTCGTCGCGATCGCCTCCACGCCTTCGTTCGTGCTGACGTCGCCGGCGACGAACGTTGCCGCCGCGGGCATATCGTTGCTGGGTGTACGCGCAGCGACGACGACTTTGGCGCCGGCATCGAGAAGGCGCTGCGCGACGGCCGCGCCGATGCCCTGCGTGCCTCCGGTGACCAGAGCGCGACGGCCGATAAATTCTTTCGAGAAATCGGGATGGTTGGACGTGGGATGTTTCTTTGCCGATGGGTCAATATTTTGGGATATTCGGAAAATTCTGTTGATACAGGACTGCTCGAAAGCCAAAGCTCGAATTGATGGAGGGTTTGATGGGGTGTGGTAAGCGCAGGCCTTGGGTAGCGCGGATCATTGCCTCGATGGGCACGCCGCGATGCGGCAATGGGCAAACGCCTTGGCCAGACGCCGGCCGATATGGCCGAAGCCGATGATGGCGTAGCTCATGGATTCACCTTTGGGCTACCAACTGCCACGACATTGCGAATCATCGAATAACGACGCAGGTCGCAGCGCGTCAGATTTGCGCCGGGCCGCCGTCGACAGCGACCTCGCTGGCGGTCATGAAACTGCTGTCCGACGACGCAAGAAAGGCGGCTTCCCGTGCCGGCATTGGCGAAGACGATGTCGAGGGTTCCGCGCTCAGCCTTCACCGCCGCGTAGAGTCGGTCGAGGTCGGCCAGCTCGGAGACCGAGCCATTCATCGCGCGGGCATGGGGCCCGAGGTCGGCCACCGCGGCATCGAGCGCTTCCTGCCGGCGGCCGAAGATGAAGACGAAGGCGCCCTCTTCGATGAAGCGCTTTGCTGCGGCGCGGCCGATGCCGGTTGCCCCACCGGTAATCACGGCGGTCTTTCCATTCAATCTGTTGATGTCATGCATTTTTCGTTGGAGTTGTACGGAAGCAGGGATCTGCTTGTTGGGGCGATCACGACTTGCCGTGATCGCTGCGCATCGCTCACGGCGCTTTCTTGAACAGGTCCTGGAAGATCAGACGCCCCCAGACGTTGTCCCGCGCCTGTACCAGCGTGCCGCCCTCTTCGATCTTCCCGAGATAGACGGGTGCGAAGCCGAGTTGTTTGGCGAGGGCCGCCACGGGCGCTGCCGTGCCTTCGTCGTCGCTGGACAGGAACACGACGCGGTGGCCGCCCTCGACGTTCGGGTCGGTGGCCAACGTGCGCGCCATCAGGTGATTGAAGCCCTTCACGAGCCTGGCGCCGGAGAACGCCTTGGCGACAACGGCAGAGGACGGAAGACCGGAGAGGTCTTCGACGGAGTCAAGCGTGTTGGTCGCGTCAACGATCGTCTTGCCTTGCCAGCTCGCCAGACTCTTGGCGACCTCACGGTGTTCCCGGAACGGGACCGCCAGCAAAATCGTGTCCGCCTTGATGGCTTCCTGCAGCGTGTTGGGGACGACCGATGACCCGATGGCCTGCGCCTGCGGCGCCAGCGCTTCGGGCGGCCGCCGACTGGCCACCACGACTTCGATGTTTTTACGGGCGAAAGCGCCGGCGAGGGCCTGGCCTATGGCGCCGAAACCAATGATTGCGTAGCTCATGAAGTTCTCCTTTCCGTACCGGGATTGAGTGAGGTGCGACCCGTTCGGGTCTGCTGCCAAACCAATTTGGAGCTCTTGACTCATCAATACAATTGACGAAATATTGCTTGATAAGATCTATTTTCTGGATGCAGATGCTCGATAACGTCACCATCAACCAACTGCGTGCGTTCGTTGCGGTATGCGATCAGGGAAGCTTCTCGGGCGCGGCACGCAAGCTCAGTCGGGCGCAGTCGGCCATCAGCCATGCGATCCAGGCGCTGGAAAGCGCGTTCGATGTCGAATTGTTCGAGCGCAACACCCGCAAGGCGCAACTCACTGCGGCGGGGCGCAGCCTTCTGCCGGACGCACGCGCGGTGATCTCACGCACGGAAGAAATGAAGAACCGCGCCAGCGCAATCGCCCGTGCCGGAGTGGCGCAGATTTCGGTGGCGGTCGATGCCTACTTCCCGCGCACCGACTTGATCGACTGCCTGCAGACACGGCAAGCAGAGTTCCCCACCGCAGCGATCAACCTGCGAATCACCACCATGCAAGGCGGCGAGAGCCTGGTGCTCGAAAAGGTGTGTGCCTTGGCGATCACGATCGAGAACGTGCCGGAGGTGAACCCGGATGCCATCGAGCGCAGCTGGCTGTGCGAGGCCGAGATGGTGACGGCATGTGCGCCATTCCATCCGCTCGCTTCGGCACCGAGGCCTATCGCGATGGACGAATTCGGCCTGCATATTCAGATCGTCGTTACGGACAATCAGCCCGGAGCAGACAAGACCCAGCAGGGAGTCGCGGGCAAGCGCCAGTGGCTGGTCAATGATCTCGGCGCCAAGCGTGATCTTCTCAAGGCGGGTCTTGGCTGGGGCCACTTGCCGCGACACCTCATCGCCGAGGATCTGGTGAGCGGGCAGCTCGTCGAACTTGAACGTCGCGCCTGGCACATGCGCCCGTTGACGTTCGTGATCTCGCAGCGCCGGGGCTACGATCTCTCACCATGCGAATCGCGGCTGGTCGAGATCCTTGGCAAATCGTAGCTTCATGCAAATCACCGCTGTCCGCATGGCTTGTCGCCCATGAACGGACGTCCGCAAAGTAGATCAACAACGGTCTTCTGCTTTCTGGAATCTTCAACGCCGGCAACGGGTCGGTAGGCAGGCCTCAGTCAGGTAGTCGGATGGTTGACGATGCTGGTCAAGTCGCGCACGAGCCCTGGTGAACTGGGTTGGCAACGCGTGGTCAGCTCGCTGGCACTACCCATTCATGCCGACAAGGCAGATGGGACCCACCAGTTGGCCATTGAGGGGAACCGGCGAAACGCGAAACCTTCCAGGACACCCCGCAAGTTGAGCTGTCTTCAGGCCCTGGCCGCCGCCGCGGCCACGTCGGGAGCGAACTTCTGCAAGAACGCATCGCGCGTCACCTCTCCCATATCGACCGACTTTGCGTTTCCGCCAGCGATGACCGTGACGTCCTCGATGCCGATCACTTTGAGGATCAATCGCAGGTAGTGGGTGGCAATATCCCGGTCGTGGATCGGAGAGCCTTCGGTGTAGACCCCGCCTGATGCCATCAGGATGGTGCACGACTTGCCGTGGACCAGACCCTCGCCGGAAAAGCCCAGCGTGATGCCCTTGCGCACGATATGGTCGATGTAGGTCTTGAGTACGGCGGGCACGTTGTAGTTGTGGACCGGCGTCCCGATGGCGATATGGTCGGCCGCCAGAATTTCGCCAACCAGTTCGTCGGAAAGCCGCAATAGGTCCTTCATTTCAGGCGTTTGCTGTTCGGGTGGCGTGAAGTACGCGCCGAGCCACGGCATCGTGGCGAACGGCAGATTGCTTTTCATCAAATCGCGCCTGACCAGGTGGCCGCCGGGGTGATTCTTCAACCAGTCCCGGACGAACAGTTCGGTAAGTCCGCGGGACATCGAGTGTTCGCCACGTGGGCTGGATTCAACGACGAGAAGGGTGGGCATAAGGAAACTCTTTGGTGATTGAGGGTTTGCGAACCGGCCGGTCATCGGACAGTTCGATAGCGAGGGCGCAAAGGCCTAGCCGAAGCGGAAGCCGGAAATGGGTTTGCCCAGCGCATATCCATGGAAGTCGACGATGGCCTCCTCGCCCGAGGCCGCACCGGCGGCGACCATCAGCGGCAAGAAATGGTCCTCACGCGGTTGCGCATCGCGCGCGCCAGGGGCGTCTTCCCAGTCGATCAGTGATTGATCACGCGTGGCCGTCGCGATGATGCTTTGCCGCAGCCAGACATCGAACGCTTCGGCATGGACATCGGTGCCCGCGCTGCCGAAACCGCGCATGTTGTGGTAGGTCTGACCGCTGCCGATGATCAGCACGCCTTGTTCGCGCAATGGCTTCAGCGCGCGGCCGATGGCCAGGTGGGTGGCGGGATCGAGCCCCCGTTGCAGCGAGAGCTGCACGACCGGAATGTCGGCGCTGGGGAAAACGATCTTCAACGGAACAAAGACGCCATGGTCGAAGCCGCGGCGATCATTTGCCGCGCTCGAAAATCCCGCGCCGTTCAACAGTGCGCGAACGCGCGCGGCAATTTCAGGCGACCCAGGCGCTGGCCAGGTGAGTTCGTAGGTGTAGTCAGGGAATCCCTGATAGTCGAACAGCAGTGGCGGCGCCGGAGCGACACTGACCGTCGGCACCGCCTCTTCCCAGTGACCGGAGATCACGAGCAGGGCAAACGGTCGTGCGCTGAGCGAGGAGGCAAACCTGCCGAGATAGTCCTCAAGCGGCTTCCAGGTGGCGCGCATGGGCCCGGGTTCCAGGAAAAAACAGGGGCCGCCACCGTGATTGATAAAGTAGGTTGGTTGCATTGAGCCAATATAAGAGCCGCAATGTATTCACGTAAGTGATTAAATTATGATATCAATAATCGTTTTTGGAGATAGTCGTGATCGGCAGCCTGACGCTTGATCAACTGCGCGTGCTGGTGACCATCAGCGACGCGGGAAGCTTTTCGGCCGCCGGGCGGTCGCTGGGAAGAGTTCAGTCCGCGATCAGCCAGGCCATCAAGAACCTGGAGGAGATCCAGGGCATCGAACTGTTCGATCGCACCCACCAGAAACCCACACTGACGCCGGTGGGGCGCGTGCTTGTCGACCAGGCCCGCGTGACCCTGGCCAGCGCAGCTCGCTTCGAGGCCATCGCCTCGGGTACGCGCATGGGTCTTGAACCGGCGCTCACCCTGGCGATCGATCCGCTGGTGCCGACCGCCCCGCTGATCGACAGCCTGCGCGCTCTTCGCGACACCTTCCCGAACTTGCCGGTTTCCTTTTCTACCGAAGGCATCGGTGGCGCCGAGCGCCGCCTGCGGGACGAGTCTGCGTCGCTGGCATTCTGTCTACTGCTGCCAACCGTTCCCGACGACTTGATGGCATACCCGCTCATGGACCTCAACCTGGTACCCGTGGCCGCAGCAGACCACCCACTCGGGCGCCTCGGCCGCCCTCTGGTCAGGGCTGATCTCGAAGCCCACGTGCAACTGGTGCTGTCCGATGCCTATGGCGTCGATGGGCCCAGCCACGGCGTGGTCGGTAGTCGAATCTGGCGTTTCGTCGATCTGGGTCGCCGGCTGGATTTTCTGCTCGCCGGTTTTGGCTGGTGCAAGATGCCACCCTTTGTCATCGAGCCGCATCTGACAGATGGTCGATTGGTGAAACTGGACATCGCTGACGAGGGCATCTCGCCGACGGTAGCGCTGCCGATCTACGCAGCGCATGTCCGTGACCGTCCGTTGGGGCACGGGGGCAGCTGGCTTTTGGAAAACCTGCGAAATCGCCTGATGAAATAGACCTCGAAGCTTGCGTATTTTTCACTGATTCCAGATCAATCAAAACGCGAACTGGCCTTTGCTATTCATCCAGCGGTCGCGGGCAAACCATCGTCCGTGGCCTCTTCGCGACCAGGCAATGCTGCTGATGCACCAGGTTGAGCAGCAGCTGGCGTTGCTCAGCGTCTGCACGCCGGCACGCGGCCAGACCAGCCCATCACCCGTGCACTGGTCTCCGACCAAGGGTTGCCTGCCGAACTGTGCTGCGGAAACCGGACAAGTGCTTGCCAAGTCGGTCCATGCCATGAGCCCAATCGAACTCATCACCTTGCCTTGCCAATACGGCGCGCCCGCGACACGCAGCGACCTGGGGCCATGTCCTCCGGCGAGAAACCGGCCGTCGCGTTGATCCTCCATCGGAAAGACCGGCGGGCCGGCGCCTACTTACCCGATACTTCCAGATTCGAAAGCATCGTATTGCGACCGGGAGCGCCGGATTTCAGCGTGGTTGTTCTCGGCCCAGTCGATAAGAGCGCCCAGCGGCGCCAGCATGGACTGCCCCAGTGGCGTGAGCCGGTATTCGACGCTCGGTGGTTTGGTGGGAAAAACCTGGCGTGCGATCAAGCCATCGCGCTGCAGCTGGCGCAGCGACTGGGTGAGCATGCGCTTGGAAATATCCGGAAGCGCGCGGCCGATGGCAGCGAACCGCTGGGGCCTGGCGGCAAGACAGATCAGGATCAGCGTGGTCCATTTCGACGCCACGTGATCGAGCACGTCGCGAACCGGGCACGCCGACGCTAAGGCCGTTTCCGTTTGCCAGCGTTCAAAGCGCGAATCTGTTATCGGCAGCTTGCTTGTCATGGGTTACTTCCAAGTCTCCTGGTAACTGAAAAGTGCCGTCTTACGAAGGTCGAAATCGGTCTCTAATATAGACCTTCCCTCACTATTAGACCAAAACAGGTATCGACCATGTCTGAATCCAGACGCCCGCAGATCCTCATCACTGGTGCCAATGGCCAGCTCGGCCGCCTTGTCATTGCCAAACTACTGCAAACGTTGCCACCCGCACAGATCACGGCCGCCGCCCGCCATCCGGCGTCGGTTTCTGATCTGGCCGCACTCGGCGTCGACGTACGCGTGGCCGACTATGATCGGCCGGACACGCTGGATGCGGCCCTGGCCGGTATCGACCGGATGCTGCTGGTGTCCTCCAACAACGTGACTGGCCGCGCGGCACAGCATCAAAACGTCATTGAAGCTGCGCTGCGCGCTGGCGTGAGACTTGTGGTCTACACGAGCATTCTGCATGCCGATACGAGCACGCTGGCGCTGGCCAGGGACCATCGCGAGACCGAGGCTTTGTTGCTCAAGGCTGATCTCGATACGGTCATGCTGCGAAACGGCTGGTACACGGAGAATCTCGTCATGAGCCTCGAGTCCGCGCTTGCCAACGGCGCGCACTATGGCTGCGCTGGCGACGGCCGCATCGCTGCCGCGTCGCGTGCAGATTACGCCGAGGCCGCCGCTGCCGTGCTGATCGCCGAGCAACCCGAGCCGGTGTACGAGCTGGCCGGCGACAACTCCTTCACACTGACCGAATACGCCGCCGAAATTTCTCGTCAATCTCAGCAAAGCGTCAGATACGTCGACCTCTCCCAGGCTGATTACGATGCCGCGCTCGTCGCTGCCGGGCTACCCGCGCCGCTGGCCGGCATGTTGGCCAATGCAGATGCGTGCGCCGCCGAGGGCTATTTATTCGACGACAGCGGCGAACTGTCACGTCTGATCGGCAGGCCTGCCACCGCAATGGGGAATGTCGTGTCAGCGGCGCTCGCGGCACGATCCGTGTTGCCCGTGCAAGCGCATTAGGCTTGGACAGATACGGCATGCCACGTTTGCCCATCTTCGTTCCACAGACCTGTGTTTGCGAAGGAGCACGAATTGGAAAATGAAGGTGATGAGCGCATGCCGAGCACTCGGCGAGGTCGCTCCCACGGCGCAAGCTGGGCTAGATCACCTCGCTTCGAATGGCCTCCGACGGTTTCCGCCATTTGACTGAAAGTGCTCATGCCGGCAGCCCTGATGACTTGCGGCTGGTTAGCCTGATCAGGATCATCACGGCTCGCCGTCTTGCAATAGATCTGCCGCGGAGAACGGCAACAGGCAGCCTTGTTGATGTGCATCCGGCGGTGGCCGAAACATGGCCTGGTGCAGTGCCCGGTTATCCGGGCAGCAAGTGCGCCCTGTAACGGTTGCTGTCGGGATTTTGTCTTGGGTGCGACTAGGAAGTTCACCTTGTTCGCATCTGCCGGCGTCGCCGGTGTGTAGATCACCAAGCCGAGATCGGGGCGTCCGTCGACGGTAAAAGAGGAATACTCGAACGCGATCAGTCCGTCCTTTCCGCGACCCAAGGTCTTGGTGCCTTCACCGTGAGCGGGAACATCATGCGCTTGTCACATCGTCTTGAACTCGTGACTTGACCGACCAAGTTCGTCGATCAGTTCTTCTGCACGTTTCGGCATGCCTGC